>CAZUXK010000038.1:0-20107 GCA_964624025.1 uncultured Brevundimonas sp. | reverse complement strand
CCTGACCCTGCTGCCGTTTATCAAGACGGCCGGGGAGATGAAGACCAAGCCGACCCAGCACTCGGTGAAGGAGCTGCGCTCGATCGGCATCCAGCCGGACATCCTGCTCTGCCGTTGCGAGCAGCCGATCCCGGCCGAAGAGAAGCGCAAGATCGGCCTGTTCTGCAATGTGCGCGAGAGCGGCGTGATCCAGGCCATGGACTCCGCCGACATCTACGCCGTGCCGCTGGACTATCACCGCGAGGGTCTGGACCGGGAGGTGCTGGCCCATTTCGGCATCACCGACGCGCCCGAGCCCGACCTGTCGGGCTGGGAAGAGATCGTCCGCCGCCGCACCAGCCCGGACGGCGAGGTGACCGTCGCCGTGGTCGGCAAGTACACGGTGCTCAAGGACGCCTACAAGTCGCTGATCGAGGCCCTGCACCTCGGCGGCGTGGCCAACAACGTCAAGGTCAACATCGACTGGGTCGAGGCCGAGACCTTCGAGGGCGACCGCGACGCCTGCAACGCCCGCCTTCAGGGGGCCCACGCCATTCTCGTTCCCGGCGGCTTCGGCGAGCGCGGGGCGGAGGGCAAGATCGAGGCGGCGCGCTTCGCCCGCGAGAACAACATTCCCTACTTCGGCATCTGCTTCGGCATGCAGATGGCCGTGCTTGAGGCGGCGCGGAATCTCGCCGGGATCGCCGGCGCCTCCTCGACCGAGTTCGGCCCGACCGGCGAGCCGGTCGTCGGCCTGATGACCGAGTGGATCCAGGGCAACCAGCGGGTCCAGCGCCAGATGGGCGGCGACCTGGGCGGCACCATGCGGCTCGGCGCGTACGAATCGACCCTGACGCCCGGCTCGCGTATCGCGGAAATCTACGGCGGCACGACCATCAGCGAGCGCCACCGTCACCGCTACGAGGTCAACATCAACTACCGCGAAGCCATTGAGGCCACCGGTCTGGTGTTCGCCGGCCTGTCGCCCGACGGGGTGCTGCCCGAGATCGTGGAGCGGCCCGACCATCCCTGGTTCATCGGCGTCCAGTACCATCCGGAGCTGAAGAGCCGGCCGTTCGCGCCGCACCCGCTGTTCGCCGACTTCATCCGCGCGGCCACGGTGCAGAGCCGGCTGGTGTGACGGTTCTCGTCACCGAACGGCTCCGGTTGCGACCGGCGCGGGCGGATGACCTCGCCGCCTTCCACGCCATCCTGTCGGATGTGGAGGCGACCCGGTACTGGTCGACGCCGCCGCACCGCGACCTCGAACAGACCCGCGTCTGGCTGGACGGGATGATGGCGATCCGACCGGACGAGGGCGTCGATTTCGTGGTCGAGCTGGACGCGGTGGCGATCGGCAAGGCCGGCTTTTACCGCTGGCCCGAGGTGGGCTTCATCCTGTCGCCCGGGGTGTGGGGGCGCGGCTTCGCGCGCGAGGCGATGACCGCCGTGCTTGATCATGGCTTCAAGGTTGCTGGGCTGGGCCAGGCGGTCGCGGATGTCGACCCGCGCAATGGGCGCAGTCTCGCGCTTCTGGAGCGGCTGGGCTTTGTCCGCACCGGCTATCGCGAGCGCACGTTCCGGCTTGAGGGCGGCTGGGCCGACAGCGTGGATCTGGCGTTGTCGCGGGCGGACTGGCTTGAACGCGCGCGCCCTTGAAACGCGACGCGAGTTCCGGCATAAGCCCGCGCTCACGAGGCGGCCCCGCGGCCGCCCATGTCGTTTTATGGCGTGTCCGCCCGGGCAGGCCCTGACCAGAGATTGAGACGGACATGGCCGTTCCGAAGCGCAAAGTATCGCCCTCCCGCCGCAACATGCGTCGCGCCCACGACGCGCTGGGCGCCAACTCCTATGTCGAGGACAAGGACACCGGCGAGCTGCGTCGTCCGCACCACGTCGACCTGAAGACCGGCATGTACCGCGGTCGCCAGGTGCTGACGCCGAAGGAAGACTGAGTCCGGATCACTCGGACTGACGCGATCTGACGGCGCGCGAGGTCCCTCGCGCGCCGTTTTCGTGCGCGCGCCGTTGGGCTGACGATCGCGTCGCCTCGTTCAAACGCCGTTACGGCGCTGTCCGTCGACGCACCGGAACCTTGGCGGGGCCGGCCGCGCACGCTAAAGCCCGAAGCCTTCCAAGGAGCCTTCCCATGACCGATATCGCCGACATCGTCGCCCGCCAGATCCTGGACAGCCGCGGCAACCCCACGGTCGAGGTCGACGTCGTGCTGGAGGACGGCTCGGTCGGCCGCGCGGCGGTCCCGTCGGGGGCCTCGACCGGGGCCCATGAGGCGGTGGAGCTGCGCGACGGCGACAAGTCCGTCTGGGGCGGCAAGGGCGTGCAGAAGGCGGTCGACGCGGTCAACGGCGAGATCTTCGACGCCCTGTCCGGTCTCGACGCCGAGGACCAGCGCCATATCGACGAGGTGCTGATCGCGCTGGACGGCACCGAGAACAAGGGCCGCCTGGGGGCCAACGCCATCCTCGGCGTGTCGCTCGCTTGCGCCAAGGCCAGCGCCGTCAGCGCCAACCTGCCGCTGCACCGCTATGTCGGCGGCGTCTCGGCCCGCATCCTGCCGACGCCGATGATGAACATCATCAACGGCGGGGCCCACGCCGACAATCCGATCGACATCCAGGAATTCATGATCCTGCCGACCGGGGCCGAAACCTTCACCGAGGCTCTGCGCATGGGCACGGAGATCTTCCATGCCCTGAAGGGCGCGCTGAAGACGGCTGGCCACAACACCAACGTCGGCGACGAGGGCGGCTTCGCCCCCAACCTGGCTTCGGCCGAGGAGGCGTTGGCCTTTATCACCAAGGCGGGTCAGGCGGCCGGCTATCTGGCTGGCGAGGACTTCCACCTCGGCCTCGACGTCGCCTCGACCGAGTTCTTCAAGGACGGTAGGTACCACCTGACCGGCGAGGGCAAGACGCTCGACCACGAAGGCATGGTCGCCTACCTGGCCGACCTGTGCGAGCGCTTCCCGATCGTGTCGATCGAGGATGGCTGCGCCGAGGATGACTTCGACGGCTGGAAGGCCCTGACCGAGCGCCTCGGCGACCGTGTGCAGCTGGTTGGCGACGACCTGTTCGTCACCAACCCGGCCCGCCTGGCCGCCGGCATCGGCGAGGGGCTGGCCAATTCCATCCTGATCAAGGTCAACCAGATCGGCACCCTGTCCGAGACCCTCGATGCGGTCGATATGGCCCACCGCGCCGGCTACACGGCGGTGATGAGCCATCGGTCAGGCGAGACCGAGGACGCGACCATCGCCGACCTGGCCGTGGCCACCAACTGCGGGCAGATCAAGACCGGGTCGCTGGCCCGTTCGGATCGCACGGCCAAGTACAACCAGCTTCTGCGCATCGAGGAGATGCTGGGCGAGCAGGGCGCCTATTACGGCGACGGCATGCTGCTGCGCTGATCCGGTAACCGCAAATTTACCCGTTTCCTTCAGGGGTTGCTCATCTTGAGTCGCGCTCAGAAGGAGCGGTCAGTGTGTTCGAACGGTTGAAGCCGTATCTGCCGACGGCCGGTCTGGTCCTGCTGGTCCTCTATCTCGGGGTCCAGGCCCTGACAGGCGAGCGCGGGCTGCTGAGCGGCCCCGAGCGACACCGGTTGCTCGATCAGCGCGAGGCCCAGCTGGCCAGCCTGACCGAGGCCCGGGCGGAGCTGGAAACCCGCGTGCGGCATCTGCAATCCGACCGTCTTTCCCGCGATTTGCTGGAGGAGCGGGCCCGGGTCGTGCTTGGGCTTGTCGACCCGAGGGACGTGATCGTGCACGTCTCCACGGCCCCGACACCGGTGGCGCCCGCGACGAAGCGCCCCCCTGAACTTTCGTAACAGCGCCGTCCGGCTCCTTTGCCAGACCGGAACGAAGGCTGCTAAAGCCCCTTTCCGTAACGACAAGAGGCCCCGTTCCGGGGCTCAGCCGGGAGATGTCGGATGGCGAGAGTCGCCGCTCAGAAGACCTCGAAACCGTCGTCCGACAAGAAGCTGCCAAACCGTCCGGCGGCCTCGAAGGAGGACCTGCTCCGCTACTATCGCGAGATGGTGCTGATCCGCCGCTTCGAGGAGCGCGCCGGCCAGCTTTACGGCATGGGCCTGATCGGGGGCTTCTGCCACCTCTACATCGGTCAGGAAGCTGTGGCGGTCGGGGTCCAGGACAGTCAGCGCCCCGGCGACGGGGTCATCACCGGCTATCGTGACCACGGCCACATGCTGGCCGCGGGCATGGATCCCAAGGCGGTGATGGCCGAGCTGACCGGCCGCATCGGCGGCTCGTCGCGCGGCAAGGGCGGCTCGATGCACATGTTCGACGTGCCGACCGGCTTCTATGGCGGGCACGGCATCGTCGGCGCCCAGGTGGCGCTCGGCACCGGCCTGGCCTTCGCCTCAAAGTACCGCAACGACGGCTCGGTGGCCTTCATCTATTTCGGGGACGGGGCCGCCAACCAGGGCCAGGTCTACGAGAGCTTCAACATGGCCCAGCTGTGGAAGCTGCCGGCCATCTACCTCATCGAGAACAACCAGTACGCCATGGGCACCTCGATCGAGCGCGCCTCGGCGACGACCGAGCTGTACATGCGCGGCGCCAGCTTCGGCATCCCGGGCGAGCAGGTCGACGGCATGGATGTGCTGGCGGTCAAGGACTCCACGGAGCGCGCCGTCAAGCGCGCCCGCGAGGGCGGCGGGCCCTTCATCCTCGAGGTCAAGACCTACCGCTACCGCGGCCACTCCATGTCCGACCCGGCCAAGTACCGCACCAAGGAGGAGGTCGACGAGGTCAAGAAGACCCGCGACCCCATCGACCACATCAAGGGCCTGCTGGCCGAGGCGGGCGCCGCCGAGGACGAGCTGAAGGCCATCGACAACGACATCAAGGCGATCGTGGCCGAGGCGGTCCAGTTCGCCCAGGAAAGCCCGGAGCCGGATCCGTCCGAGCTCTACACCGACGTCTACGTGGAGGCCTGATCCGTGACCGACATTCTGATGCCGGCGCTGTCCCCCACGATGGAGGAGGGCACGCTCTCGAAGTGGCACGTCAAGGTCGGCGACACTGTCTCGGCCGGGCAGGTCATCGCCGAGATCGAGACCGACAAGGCCACCATGGAGGTCGAGGCCGTCGACGAGGGCGAGGTGCTTGAGATCCTCGTGGCCGAGGGCTCCGAGGGGGTGAAGGTCAACACGCCGATCGCGCGTCTCTCGGGCGAGGGCGGCGTGTCCGGTCCCGCGCCGACCGCGGTGGCCGAACCGGCGGCGGCCGTCGCCGCGCCGGCGGCGCCGAAGGTCGAGCTGCACGATCCTGAACTGCCGGCCGACGCGAAGATGGTCCGCACCACGGTGCGAGACGCCCTGCGCGACGCCATGGCCGAGGAAATGCGTCGCGACCCGTCGGTGTTTCTGCTGGGCGAGGAAGTCGCCCAGTACCAGGGCGCCTACAAGGTCAGCCGCGAGCTGCTGCAGGAGTTCGGCGACCAGCGCGTGGTCGACACCCCGATCACCGAGCATGGCTTCGCCGGTCTGGGTGTCGGCGCGGCGATGGCCGGGCTGAAGCCGATCGTCGAGTTCATGACCTGGAACTTCGGCATGCAGGCCATCGACCACATCATCAATTCGGCGGCCAAGACCCTCTACATGTCGGGCGGCCAGATCCGCGCGCCGATCGTGTTCCGCGGGCCGAACGGCGCCGCCAGCCGCGTCGCCGCCCAGCACAGCCAGGACTACTCGTCCTGGTACGCCCATGTGCCGGGCCTCAAGGTCGTTGCGCCGTATGATGCGGCGGACGCCAAGGGCCTGCTCAAGGCGGCCATCCGCGATCCGAACCCGGTCGTCTTCCTCGAGCACGAGATGATGTACGGGCTGGAGTTCGATGTTCCCGAGGTCGAGGACTGGGTCCTGCCCATCGGCAAGGCCAAGGTCCGCCGCGAAGGCACGGACGTGACCATCACGGCGCACAGCCGCATGGTCGGCTTCGCCCTCCAGGCCGCCGAGACCCTGGCCGCCGAGGGCATCTCGGCCGAGGTCATCGACCTGCGCACCCTGCGGCCGCTGGACATCGACACGGTGATCGAGAGTGTGAAGAAGACCAGCCGTCTGGTCTCGGCCGAGGAAGGCTGGGGGCCGATGGGCGTGGGTGCCGAGGTGGTGTCCCGGGTGGTCGAGCACGCCTTCGACTGGCTCGACGCCCAGCCGGTACGGGTCCACCAGGAAGACGTGCCGCTGCCCTATGCGGCCAATCTGGAAGCCCTTTCGCTTCCGGGTACCGACAAGATCGTGGCGGCGGTCAAGGCCGTCCTCAACAAGGCCTGAGGGGTTAGCCCGGCATGACCGACATCCTGATGCCCGCCCTGTCGCCCACCATGGAGGAGGGCGTCCTCGCCAAGTGGCATGTGAAGGTCGGCGATACCGTCTCGGCCGGCGATGTCATCGCCGAGATCGAGACCGACAAGGCGACCATGGAGGTCGAGGCTGTCGACGAGGGCGAGGTGCTCGAGATCCTCGTGGCCGAAGGCTCGGAGGGCGTGAAGGTCAACACCGTCATCGCGCGGCTGAAAGGGGAGGGCGGCGCGGCCGCCCCCAAGGCCCCGAAGATGGACACGGCGTCTCCTCCCCGTGAAACCGGGAGGGGGACCGCCGAAGGCGGTGGAGGGGCGACCTCCGCTCCCGCGCCGGCTTCAGGCCCCTCCACCGCTTCGCGGTCCTCCTCCCCACGCAGTGGGGAGGAAAAGAGAGTCTTCGCCTCGCCGCTGGCGCGGCGCCTCGCGCGGGACGCCGGACTCGACCTGTCGGCCCTCAAGGGCACCGGCCCGCGCGGCCGGGTCGTTCGCGCCGATATCGAGGCGGCGATGAAGGGCGGCGGCGCGAAGCCGGCCTCCGCATCGGCCGCCACGGCCGAACCGCGCAAGGTCCAGTTGCTGGAGCAGATGGGCATTGCCCCGGGCAGCTACGACCTCGTGCCGCTGGACGGGATGCGCAAGGCGATCGCCCGGCGCATGACCGAGAGCTTCCGCGACGTGCCGCATTTCCCGCTCACCATCGACTGCGAGCTGGACGCCCTGCTGGCCGCGCGGACGAAGATCAACGCCCTGCTGGAAAGCCAGGGGGTGAAGGTTTCGGTCAACGACTTCGTCATCCGCGCCTCGGCGCTGGCGCTGAAGGCCGTGCCGGAGGCCAACGCCAGCTACACCCCCGAGGGGCTGGCCATGCACCACCACGCGGATATCGCCATGGCGGTGGCCATCGACGGCGGCCTGATCACCCCGATCATCCGCCAGGCCGAGCTCAAGTCGCTGGCCCGGATCGCCACCGAGGCCAAGGATCTGGCGAAGCGGGCGCGCGAGCGGAAGCTGAAGCCCGAGGAGTTCCAGGGCGGCACCTTCAGCGTCTCGAACCTCGGCATGTTCGGGATCAAGAGCTTCGCCTCGATCATCAACGAGCCGCAGGGGGCGATCCTGTCGGTCGGCGCCGGAGAGCAGCGGCCTGTGGTGAAGAATGGTCAGCTGGCCGTGGCCACGGTGATGACCGTGACCCTCACCTGCGACCACCGGGTCGTGGACGGGGCTGTGGGCGCGCGCTTCCTGCAGGCGTTCAAGCCGCTGATCGAAGATCCCATCACGATGCTGGCCTGACGAGGACCTCATGGCTGCCGAATTCGACCTCATCGTCATCGGCTCGGGCCCGGGCGGCTATGTCGCCGCGATCCGCGCCAGCCAGCTGGGCCTGAAGACCGCGATCGTGGAGCGCGAGCACCTCGGCGGCATCTGCCTGAACTGGGGCTGCATCCCCACCAAGGCCCTGCTGAAGTCCGGCGAGAAGTACGAAAGCCTCAGCCATCTCAAGGAGTACGGCCTGTCGGCGGACAAGGTCGGGTTTGACTTCGACGCCATCATCCAGCGCTCGCGCGGGGTGGCGAAGCAGCTGAACCAGGGCGTCGGCTTCCTGATGAAGAAGCACAAGATCGAGGTGATCGAGGGCAACGCCCGCCTCGAGAAGGGCAAGGACGCGCCGAAGGTGGTGATCGCCCTGACCAAGGGCGGTGAGCGCACGGTCGAGGCGAAGTCGGTGATCCTCGCGGTCGGCGCGCGGGCCCGCGCCCTGCCGCAGATCGGGCTCGAGGCTGACGGCGAGCGCATCTGGGCCTATCGCGAGGCCATGGTTCCGAAGTTCCTGCCGAAGACGATCGTGGTGATCGGCTCGGGGGCCATCGGCATCGAGTTCGGCAGCTTCTACCGCGCCCTCGGCGCCGAGGTGACCGTGGTCGAGGCCGTCGACCGGATCATGCCGGTCGAGGATGAGGAAATCTCGAAGGCGGCGCAGAAGGCCTTCGAGAAGCGCGGCATGAAGTTCCGCACCGGCGCCAAGGTGACGAAGGTCACCAAGGGCAAGGCCGGGGTCGAGGTGGCCATCGAGGTCGGCGGCAAGGCCGAGACCCTGTCGGCCGAGGTCTGCATCTCGGCGGTGGGCATCACCGCCAACACCGACGGCATCGGGCTGGAGGCGCTGGGCGTCAATCTGGACCGTGGCCATGTGAAGACCGGTTCGCACGGCGAGACCGGGGTGAAGGGGCTCTACGCCATCGGCGACTGCGCCGGGGCCCCCTGGCTGGCGCACAAGGCCAGCCAGGAGGGGATCCATGTGGTGGATCACATCGCCGGCCAGAAGGCGGCGACCCTGCACAGCCCGATCGCCGGCTGCACCTACGCCCAGCCGCAGGTCGCCTCGGTCGGCCTGACCGAACAGGCGGCGAAGGCCGAGGGCCGGGCCGTCAAGGTCGGCCGCTTCCCCTTCCGGGTGAACGGCAAGGCCATCGCCTCCGGCGAGACCGAGGGCTTCGTGAAGACCATCTTCGACGCGAAGACCGGGGCGCTGATCGGGGCGCACATGATCGGCGCCGAGGTCACCGAGATGATCCAGGGCTATGTCACCGCGATCACCCTCGAGGCCACCGAGGAGGAGATGCACGGCATCGTCTATCCGCACCCGACCATGTCGGAGGCCATGCACGAGGCCTCGCTCGACGCCTACGGCCGGGTCCTGCACATCTGACCCGTCAGGCGCGGTAGGGCGAATACTCCGCCGCAAGGGCCTCCATCTCCGCCTCGACCGTCGGGCGCTCCTGCTCGAGGTAGCGGGCCACCGGCGCGCGCAGGGCCGGGTCGGCGATCCAGTGGGCTGACCTGACCCGGGCCGGCAGATAGCCGCGCGCGATCTTGTGCTCGCCCTGGGCCCCGGCCTCGACCCGCTTCAGGCCGCGCGCGATCGCGAACTCGATGGCCTGATAGTAGCAGAGCTCGAAGTGCAGGAAGGCGACGTCCTCGACGCAGCCCCACTGACGCCCGTACAGCGCCTCGTCCCCGATCAGGTTCAACGCCCCGGCGATGGGCCGACCGTCGCGGTACGCCATCACCAACGCGATACGGTCGGCCATGCTCTCGCCGATCTGGCTGAAGAACGGCCGCGTCAAATAGGGCCGCCCCCACTTCCGGTCCCCGGTGTCCATGTAGAAGGCGAAGAAGGCGTCCCACGCCGCCTCGGTCAGGTCCGATCCGGTCAGCACCCGGATGTCGAGCCCGGCCTGCGCCTCGCGCCGCTCGCGCCGGATGGTCTTGCGGCGGCTGGAGGAGAGGGCGGCGAGGAAGTCCTCGAAGCTGCCGTAGCCCCGGTTCTCCCAGTGGAACTGCTGGTCCTGGCGCAGCAGCAGGTCATGCTCGCCCAGCGCCCGCCAGTCGGTCTCGGTCGGGAAGGTGACGTGCAGCGAGGAAACGCGCAGGGACTCCGCCAGCTGCAGCGCCCCCTGGATCAGGGCGCTGTGCACCCGCTCGCCGTCCGCCTTCGGCGCCACCAGCAGCCGCGGACCGGTCACCGGGGTGAAGGGCACGGCTGACAGCAGCTTGGGATAGTAGCGCCCGCCGGCGCGCATATAGGCGTCGGCCCAGGCGTGGTCGAACACGTATTCGCCCTGGCTGTGGCCTTTCAGATAGAGCGGCATGGCCCCCAGCAGGCGACCGTCGCCGTCGCTCAGGGTCAGGTGCTGCGCCGCCCAGCCGGTGTGGCGTACGGCCGAACGCGACGCCTCGCAGGCGTGCAGGAACTCGTAGCTGACGAAGGGATCGCCCGTCGGCCCGGCCAGCGCGTTCCACGCCTCCCGGCCGACGGTGTCGATCCCGACGTGAACCTGGACCGTGAGGCTCACTTCACCTCGACGATGGCGTCGATCTCGACGGCGAAGCCGAGCGGCAGGCGATAGACGCCGACGGCCGAGCGGGCGTGCCGGCCGGCGTCGCCGAACACCTCGACCATCAGGTCCGAACAGCCGTTGATGACCTTGGGGATGTCGATGAAGTCCGGCCCGGCCTGGACGAAGCCGCCCAGCTTGACCACCCGCACCACGCGGTCGAGATCGCCGCCGAGGGCCGCCTGCATCTGGGCGAGCAGGTTGACGCCGCAGAGTCGCGCGCCGGCCACCGCCTGGTCCAGGCTGACGTCCACGCCCACCGTGCCCTTGATCCCGCCCGAGGCGTCGTTCGACAGCTGGCCCGAGATGTAGAGCAGGTCGCCGGAGCGGACCGCGGGCACATAGTTGGCCACGGCGGCGGCAGGTTCCGGAAGCACGAGGCCGAGCTCGGCGAGGCGCGAGGCGATGGTCATGAGAGTCTCCGCGAGGGGGCTTTGCGCCGATGTAGCGGGCCGAGGCGCCGCTGGCCACCGGGTCGCTTCGCCGCTAGTCATCGCCGCAAACAGAACAACAGCGGGAGCAAGCGTCATGACCTTCCAGCGGATCGCCTTCATCGGTCTGGGCAACATGGGCGGCGGCATGGCCGCCAACCAGGCGAAGGCCGGGCGCGAGGTGCGCGCCTTCGATCTGAGTCCTGCGGCGCTGGAGCGCGCCGCCGCCGCCGGCTGCCGCCCCGCCGCCTCGATCGCCGGGGCCGTCGCCGACGTCGACGCGGTAATCACCATGTTGCCGGCCGGGCCACATGTGCGCGCCGTCTACGCGGAACAGGTGCTCGGCCATGCCCCGAAGACGGCGCTGCTGCTCGACTGCTCGACCATCGACGTCGACAGCGCCCGGGCCGTGGCGGCGCAGGCTCGCGAGCAGGGCTATGTCTTCGCCGATGCGCCGGTGTCGGGCGGCACCGCAGCCGCGGACGCGGGGACCCTCGCCTTCATGGTCGGCTGCGACGAGGGCGAGTTCGTCCGGGTCGAGGCCGCGCTCGAGCCGATGAGCCGCATCACCATCCGCGCCGGCGACCACGGGGCCGGGCAGGCGGCCAAGATCTGCAACAACATGCTGCTGGGCATCTCGATGATCGGGGTGTGCGAGGCGGTGGCGCTGGCCGAACGGCTGGGGCTTGAGCCGGAGCGCTTCTTCGAGATCGCCTCGAAGTCATCGGGCCAGTGCTGGAGCGTGACCAGCTACTACCCCTGGCCCGGGCCGGTGCCGGCGGCGCCGTCCAACCGTGGTTTCGCCGGCGGCTTCGCCACGGCAATGATGCTCAAGGACCTGAAGCTGGCGCAGGACGCGGCTGCCAGGGCCGGGGCGACGACCCCGCTGGGCGCCCAGGCGGAGGCCCTCTACGCCCTGTTTGAGCGGCTCGGGCATGGGGGGAAGGACTTCTCCGCCCTGATCCAGATGCTGCGCGGCCGGCTTGAAGACCTCGATTGATCCGGATCAAGGTGGCGACCTTCGGGGCGCGCCACAGTCGGCCCATGACCCGGCATTCCGCTGAGAACCGTTATCGATTGAAGGGTTGCGGCCATTTGCGCGCCCCGGTTTCTGGACATTCGGCCCGGCAGGAGTCACATACGGCCGCCGGGGCCATAAACGAAAGATCACGCCCGTTGTTCGACTATAAGGCCGCCTTCGAACGCTCGGTGGAGCAGGTCCGGACCGAGGGACGCTATCGCGTCTTCGCCGACCTGAAGCGCGTGCGTGGGCGGTTTCCGCGCGCGGTGCGCCGCCGCGAGGACGGCAGCGAACAGGACGTCGTGGTCTGGTGCTCCAACGACTACCTCGGTATGGGCCAGCACCCGGCGGTGACCGAGGCCATGCGCACCGAGGTGGCCGAGACGGGTGCGGGCGCTGGCGGCACGCGCAACATCTCCGGGACGACCCGCTCGGCGGTGGACCTCGAGGCCGAACTGGCCGACTGGCACGGCAAGGAAGCCGCCCTGCTGTTCACCTCGGGCTATGTGGCCAACGAGGCGACGCTGGCGACCCTCCAGAAGATCCTGCCCGGCCTCATCATCTTCTCCGACGCCCTGAACCACGCCTCGATGATCGCCGGCATCCGGCACGGCGGCTGCGAGCGGCATGTGTTCCGGCACAACGACCTTGAGCATCTCGAGGCCCTGCTGGCTGCGGCGCCAGCCGAGGCACCCAAGCTGATCGCCTTCGAGAGCGTCTATTCCATGGACGGCGACATCGCCGACCTGAAGGGCACCATCGCCCTGGCCCGCAAGTACGGGGCCATGACCTATCTCGACGAGGTCCACGCCGTGGGCCTGTATGGCGTGCGGGGCGCCGGGGTGGCCGAGCGCGACGGCGTGCTGGACCAGATCGACATCATCGAGTGCACCCTCGGCAAGGCGATCGGCGTGATGGGCGGCTACATCGCTGCCGACGCGGTGATCGTTGACGCCATCCGCAGCTGGGCTTCCGGCTTCATCTTCACCACCAGCCTGCCGCCGGCCCTGACCGCGGGCGCCCTGGCCTCGGTGCGGCACCTCAAGGCCCACCCGGAACTGCGCGAGGCCCATCAGGAGCGCGCCGCGACCCTGAAGCGCCGCTTCGCCGAGGCCGGCATCCCGGTGATGCCGTCGGAGAGCCACATCGTGCCGGTGTTCGTCGGCGATCCGGTGCACACCAAGATGATCTCGGACATGCTGCTGGAAGAGCACGGCATCTACGTCCAGCCGATCAACTACCCGACCGTGCCCAAGGGTACCGAGCGGCTGCGCTTCACCCCGTCGCCGGACCATGACGACGGCATGATGGACGACCTGGTCCGGGCGATGGACAAGCTGTGGACCCACTGCAATGTCGCCCGCCGGCCCGCCGCGGCCTGACGCCGCCCTCGGCGAGGTGATCTTCGAGACCTCGCGGCAGGGGGCCTATGTCCGCTGCGCCGCCATCCATGTCGCCACCGGCATCGAGGTCTCGGCCTTCGGTCCGGTGCATGAGCCTCACGGAGTCCAGCAGGTGGCGCTGGCCAAGCTGAAACGGGCCCTGGAACGCGCGGGCCGCCTGTGAGCCGCTTCAACCTGACGTCTCCGGCTGGCCGGCTCGGGACCTGGCTGGACTATCTGGTCCGCGACCACGCCTTCCTGCGGTTGGGCTTCAGCAACGCCCACTGGCTGGGGCCGAATCTTGTGCGCACCAACCAGCCGTCACCGCAACAGCTGGCCTATTGGAAGCGGCGGGGGATCCGCACGGTCATCAATCTGCGCGGGGCCCGGGACGAGAGCTACCATGCCCTTGAGCGGGACGCCTGTGCGCGCCTCGGCCTGACCCTGATCGACGCACCGCTGGATTCCCGGGATCCGCCGTCCGCGGACCGGGTGCGTCGGGCGGCGGAGCTGTTCCGCACGATCGCCTATCCCGCCCTGATCCATTGCAAGTCCGGGGCGGACCGGGCCGGGCTGATGGCCGTCCTGTACCGCCACGTCCATCTCGGCGAACCGATGGCGGTCGCGCGGGCCGAACTGGGCAAGCGCACCCTCCACAGCAAGGAGGGGCTCACCGGCGTGCTGGACTATACGCTCGACCGCTACGAGGCCGAGGGCGCCCCGCGGGGGCTGGACTTCCTGCAGTGGGTGGAGCGCCCGGACTACGATCCGAAGGCCGTGCGCGCCGACTTCAAGGCCAGCTGGTGGGGCACGCTGCTGACGGAGCGGGTTCTGCGGCGCGAATAGGCGCTCAGGGCTGGCCGTCGCGGTCCTGCTTCTCGCGCCGGCGGTCGGCCATGCGCCGGTTCAGGACCACCAGCAGATAGGCCAGCATGGCGACGCTGCTGATCGCGGCGAAGATCCGCTGGCCGTCGGCGTCAACGAGTTCCGTCATCCCTCGACCTTGTGTCCTGATCCTCACCGCGGCCGACCGGATCGTTCCAGGCGGTGTCGGTTTCGGCCCGCTCGGCGGGCGTCGGCGTTCGCTTACGCGTCAGCACGATCACCCCCACGGCGCCCGCGGCCAGCATAAGCACGATCAGGATCGTCGTCATGGGGCGTTCCTCTCACACTCCGGTGAGAGCAAAGCGCCGTGGCGGCAGCTTCCGTTCCGGGATCAGCCCGGATGGCCGTCGCCGCGCGGGTCGATCAACCGGTGCGCATGCAGGATGAAGTAGCGCATGTGGGCGTTGTCGACCGTCGCCTGGGCCCGGGCCTTCCAGGCCTTCCGGGCTTCCTCATAGTTCGGGAAGGCGCCGACAAACTCGACCTCGGACAGGTCGCGGAACACCGGCTGGTCGAGGTGGCGGAGCTCGCCCCCGATCACGAGGTGAAGCAGTTGCGGGGACTCGGTCTCGGCCATGGGCGCACCGTGGGTCATGAGGTCAGATGGCGAGCGGGATAGACGCGACACGGCGGACGATCAACGGGTGCAGCGCCGGGGCGGCGCAGATCAGGCTGGGCTGGCGCGGATCGGGCCGGTTGAAGCGCCACGGCCGGCCATGATGGTCGCTGACCACGGCGCCGGCCTCGGCGGCGATCAGCGCCCCCGCGCAGACGTCCCAGTCCCACTTCGGCGTCAGGGCCAGCGCCGCGTCGAACGCGCCCGCCGCCACCAGCGCCATGCGATAGGCCAGGGCGTTGCGCTTCGAGAAGCGCATGGCGGGCCAGGGCTCGGGCCAGTCGCGGCCTTCCAGAAGGCGGGCGTCCGCCAGCACCTCGGCGTCTTCCAGGTCATCGGCGTCGGAGGCGGTGACGCGGCGGCCGTTGAGCCATGCCCCGCCGCCGCGAACCGCCTCGAAGGTCTCGCCCGTGACCGGCGCGTGGATGACGGCCGCGACCGGCGCGCCGTCCTCGACGATGGCGATGGGCACGCACCACCATGGCTTGTCGCGCAGGAAGGCGACCGTGCCGTCGATCGGGTCCACGACGAAGATGCGACGGCGCGCGAGACGGTCCTCGCCGTCGGGGGTCTCCTCGGACAGCCAGCCGTGGTCCGGGCGCGCGGCCAGCAGTTGCTCGCGCAGCAGGGCGTCGACGGCGAGGTCCGCGTCGGTGACGGGCGAGCCGCCCAGCTTGGCCCGCGGCTCCAGCCCTTGCGCCCGCATCTTCAGCGCCAGGGCGCCCGCCTCCTGCGCCGCGTCGCGGATCAGGGCCAGGTCGGCGGCGAGCGCGGGGTCGGTCATCACTTGCCGGCGATCGCCACAGCGTCGATCAGCAGGGACGGGGCGTCGAGGCCGCCGCGGGGCTCGAGGTCCGAGCCCGGCACGAGGCGGGCGTAGAGCTCGGGCAGGGCCCCGGCCACCGTGACCTCACTGACCGGGAAGGCGATCGCGCCGTCCTCGAACCAGAAGCCGCTGACGCCGGCCGACCAGTCGCCGGTGTTGGGGTTGAGCGACGGGCCGAACATGCCGGTCACCAGCAGGCCCCGCCCGGCGGCCCGCATCAGACCGTCGAGGTCGAGCTCACCCGTCGACAGACGGCCGTTGTGCAGGCTCACGCCCGAAGGCCCGGCGCCACCCCGGGCCGCATGGCCGGTGGTCGCCAGACCGAGCTGGCGGCCGGCGGCGGTGTTCAGCAGCCAGGTGGTCAGGATTCCGTCCTCGACCGGGGCCAGGGCGCGGACCGCGACCCCTTCGTCGTCGAAGGCGGTCGAGCCCAGCGCCCGGGGCAGGAAAGGATCGTCGTTCAGGGAGACGCCGGCCGGCAGGACGCGCTGGCCCAGCCGGTCCTTGAGGAAGGACACGCCCCGCGCCACCGCCGGCCCCGACATCGCCCCGACCAGGGGCGACAGGATCTGGCCGGCAAGCCGGTTCTCGAAGATTACCGGTGCAGTCGTGGAGGCGATCTTGCGCGGGCCGACCTTGGCGACAGCGCGGCGGCCGATGTCGGCGCCGAGAACTTCGGGGGCGATCAGGTCTTCCAGGTGCCGGGTTGTGCGCCCGTCGCCCGAGCGTTCCATGGCGCCGTCCGCACCGGCGATGACGCTGGCGCTCAGGGAAAAGCGGCTTCGCCGGCGGAACAGATCGACGCCGTGCGAGGTCACCAGCCGCCAGCGGCCGACCGACCAGCCCGCGTCGGCGCCCTCCGAGCGGCTGACGCCGGGGACGGCCACGGCGGCGGCCTCGGCGTCCCGGGCGGCCGCTTCCAGCGCGGCGGCGTCGCGTTCAGCCGGGTCGTACTGGTCGAGGTCAGCGAAGGGCGCGGTGGCGAGGCGCTCCCCCTCGGCCAGGCCGGCGTAGGGATCCTCCGGAGCCAGCCGGGCCATGGCCACGGCCCGTTCGACCAGCCGCCCGGCGGCGGCGTCCGACAGGTCCGAGGTCGAGACGATCGCCTGCCGCCGGCCGACGAACACCCGCAGCGACAGGTCGCGGCTCTCCTGGCGCTCGACGTCTTCCAGGGCGCCGTTGCGCACCCCGACCGACAGCGACTGGCGGTCCGAGAGCACCGCCTCGGCCTGGTCGGCCCCCGTCTTCAGGGCGGCGGCGATGAGATCGGGCAGGCGAGGGTCGCGGGCGGCGGCGTCCGAAGGGTCAGGCATGGCTGGCATATGGCGGACCGACCCTGCCGGCGCAACGCGTCAGCGGGTCTCCCGGCCGACCGGATAGAGGCGGAAGCGGTCATCGTGGAACGGCGTGCGGGCGTAGAACCACTGCAGCCGGGCGTCGCCGTCGGCGGCGAAGGCCGGGTCGGCCGCCAGCTTGGCCTCGAACTCGGCGCGCAGGGCGGGGTCCGCCGCCAGCATGCGCTCGGCCAGCGGGGCGATGGCGTAGCCCTCGATGTACTCGACCCGATTCAGCACCTCGGTGAACATGCCCCAGGCGAAGAAGCTCTCGCTGGACTTGGGCTCGAGCAGCAACACCGCGATGTCGCCCAGCGGCTGGTCGGTCGAGACCCGGGCCGAGCCGGCCGGGAAGGTCCATGCGCGTCGCTCCGGGCTCACGGTCCGCACAGTCACCGGCACATGGCCCTCATTGCTGCGGCCGGAGATCTGGGGGTCGACGAGGCGAAGCATCTCCACCTCGACCGTCCGGGGCGCGTCGAGCACCTCCATGGCGATCCCGTGCAGTCGCAGCCGCTCAAGGATGTCCGGCCGGTGCGCCGGCACCCAGTAGGCCTCGGGCCGGCTCAGCGTCAGGGTCGGCCGCGAGCCGTAGAAAGGCAGGTCCCACGGCTCGGGATCGGGCGCGCCCAGCCAGCGGATCTCCTCGCGCCCCGAGGCCGGGCTGACATAGGTCTCGTAGCGGATGCCGAGAAAGCGGCGGCGGTAGGCCGGTTCGGGATCGGGCGCGAAGTTGGCCGGGATCTCCTGCGGCCGCAGGGCAGAGTCTTCGGCGATGGCCTGGCGCAGCTCGGCGCCCCGTTCGGCCAGCAGGCGCAGCGAGGTTTCGATCAGCACGTAGGTCCCGAGCACCCGCTGGGCGAAGGGCTTGAGGCTGTGGTTCTCGATCAGGACGGTGGGGACGTGGGCCGCGGCGCCCCAGCCGTTGGAGAAGCGCTCGCCGAGGCCGCCGTCCGAGAGGCCGGCGCGGGGGTTGGCGTCGTCGATGCCGAACACCAGCTCGCCGGGGATATGCCCCTGCGCCTCCAACGCGGCGTTCAGGTCCGGCTTGTAGCGGGCGTTCAGCCAGCGGGCGATGGCCGGACTGCGCGACCACACGCCATTTTCCCCATTGAATCCGTAGGTAATGTCGTACTGGTAATCCATGCCGTCAGTCACATGGACGTCCAGGTAGAGGTCCGGCCGGTACTTCAGGACCAGACCGCGCAGGGCGCGCATCTCGGCCTGGTCCAGCTTCATGTAGTCCCGGTTGAGATTCTGGTTGGTCGCCGTGTTGCGCCAGCCCTGGATGCGGGGGCCGCGCTGGTTCGGCCGGCTATGGGCCGAGGCGCGCTCGTGGCCGTCCACCGACAGGATCGGCACGAGGATCAGGTTGACCCGGTCCAGCAGCGCGTCGCGACCGTAGAAGGCCATGTCGCGCAGCAGCATCATGCCCGCGTCCTTGCCGTCGATCTCGCCGGGGTGGATGCCGGCCTGTACCAGCAGCACCGGCTTGGCCGGGTCGAACGCCGCGCCGTCCCTGGAGGCGATGACCGCGAAGATGTCGCGGCCCTCGGGTGAGGTTCCGAAAACCTCGATGCGGATCAGGTCCGAGGCGGCGTCCAGCCGCTCGAACCAGGCGCGGGTCGCGGCGTAGTCGGGGCTGAAGTTCAACTCCGGATCGCGCTCGAAGTCGGTCGCCCAGGGATCACTGGCGGGGCGCAGCAGGGCCCGGCTGGCTCCATTCCAGGCGGGCGCCGGCGGCAGGAAGGCCTGATCCCACGGCGCGACGTTGGAGGGCGACTGGGACATGGCGGGGCTCGCGAGGGACAGGGCGGCGATGGCCGCGACAACAAACTGGCGCATGGGGCTTCGTCCTCCAGCACAGGGCCGAGCGCAAGGCGCCGGCGATCAGACGGGCGGAGACCAGGCCCCCGACGCCACCAGCTGGGCGGCCGCGCGCAGCATGTTCCACAGGGTATAGGCGAGGACCACGACGAGGGCGATGATCACCAGCGTGCGCTGCCGGGCGAAGGCTGCGGTCGCGGTGCAGACCGCGAAAAGGATCACGCCGAAGATCAGCCTCGGCGTCCAGAAGGCGGCCCAGGCGGGGTCGGCGAGGGCGAGGATGCCGAGCAGGGCCCAGACCATTGCATTGGCGGCCAGCACACACCCGAACACCACCCTCCGCTGGGCCCAGAAATGGTCGTCAAGGTCGACGCGAGTGGCGCCGCCTTCCGCTTCCAGCCGGGGGAAGGTGACGCTGGCGGCGATGTAGAAGGTCGCCGCGATGACGAGGCCGACCAGAAGAAGGACCGGATTGAACGGAGCGTCGCGAAAGAATCGCCACGCCTGGTTCCAGAAGGTGACGAGGTCGATGGCGACGAAGAGGGCCAGCAGCGGGGTCAGCCAGCCGAACCTGACCCGGCGCCGCTCATGCAGCACCCGGGCGAACCCGCCGGTCAGCTCGGCCACCGAGAGACCGAGCAGCAGGCCGTAGAAGCTGAAGAAGAACTCGAAGTCGCTCACTGTGCAGCCTCAGGCGAGCGGCGGCAGGCGAAGGAAGCTCGCGACATTGACCCCGAGCATGAGCAGCATCAGGGCAAGGTTCGCCCCCTTTCGGCGCGTCAGCAGGATAGCCGGGATGCAGGCGAAGAAGACCAGCGGCTGCCATGAGGCCGAGAGATCGGTCCAGAACGCCAGCCGGAAGGCGCGCCCCTCGGTCGTCAGGCTGGGAACAAGTTCGAACATGACGATGCCGGCGGCGGCGATGGACAGCATCACCAGCCGCCGATGGCGCAGATAGACCTCGTCCAGATCGGGCTCGCGCGCGACGTCCCGCGGGAACACCACCGACGCCGCCACATAGTAGAGGGCCGAGGCCCCGAGCGCGAGGGCCACGACGGTATAGTCCAGCGGCCGGTCGTTGTAGGCGTGGTAGGCGCTGAGCCAGAAGCCGCACAGGTCGGTGAGCAGCAGCAGGGCGAGGACGGGCGTCAGGAGGCCAATGCGAACGCCGCGCGCATCATGGGCGAGGCGGGCGAAGCCGGAGACGATCTCCACGACCGACAGGCCCAGAACCAGTCCGTAGAGGCTGAAGAAGAACTCGAACGCGCTCACCCGGCCCCCCGACCGCGATTCCTGCAGTCAGGCTACTTCCAGATCGGGGTTCCGTCACCCGGCAGACCCAGCCGGTCCCACATCTCCGAGACCCGGTCGACCACGGCCTCGTCCATGCGGATCACCTCGCCCCACTCGCGCTTCGTCTCGGGCTCCCACTTGTCGGTGGCGTCGAGGCCGATCTTGGAGCCCAGCCCGCTCTCGGGGCTGGCGAAGTCGAGATAGTCGATCGGGGTGCTCTCGATCAGGGTGATGTCGCGGGCCGGGTCCATCTTGGTCGAGATGGCCCACATC
>CAZUXK010000037.1:0-20825 GCA_964624025.1 uncultured Brevundimonas sp. | reverse complement strand
GGGGGGGGGGGGCGGCGGCCCGCCCCCCCACGGAGGGGGGACGGGCATAGCCGTCGCGGGCAAGCCCCCTCCACCATGCTGCGCATGGTCCCCCTCCCCCTGCGGGGGAGGAATGTCCCCTACGCGTCGTGGACCGCCTCGCCGTGCTGGGTCAGGTCGAGGCCCTGGCGTTCCTCTTCCTCGCTCACGCGCAGACCCGTGGTCAGCTTGCAGATCCACAGGATGGCGTAGGTGGCGATGGCCGACCAGACGATCACGGCGACCAGCCCGAGGGCCTGGTTCCAGACCGTCGCGCCCTCGCCCAGGCCGTTGACGGCGGCGTCGGCGAAGACGCCGGTCAGCAGGGCGCCGACCAGACCCCCGACGCCGTGGATGCCGAACACGTCGAGGGTGTCGTCATAGCGCAGCCAGCGCTTCACCCAGACCACGGCGAACCAGCACACCAGACCGCCGGCGATGCCGATGAAGAAGGCCCCCTGGCTGTTGACGAAGCCGGCCGCCGGGGTGATCGCGACGAGGCCGGCGATGGCGCCCGACACCATGCCCAGAAGGGTCGGCTTGCGGCGCTCGATCCACTCGGCAACGGCCCAGGCGGCGCCCGCCGCGGCGGTGGCGATGATGGTGCCCAGCAGGGCCTGGGCGGCGATGGCGTCCGGGGCCCAGGCCGAGCCGGCGTTGAAGCCGATCCAGCCGACCCACAGCAGCGAGGCGCCGATCATGGTCAGGGTCAGGTTGTGCGGGGCCATGTTGTCCCGGCCCAGGCCGACGCGACGGCCAAGGAACAGGGCCGCCACCAGCCCGGCCACGCCGGAGTTGACGTGCACCACCGCGCCGCCGGCGAAGTCCAGCACCCCCATGCCGCCGAGGAAGCCGCCCGACCACACCCAGTGGCAGACCGGCACATAGACGACCAGGTGCCACAGGCCGATGAACAGCAGGAAGCCGGAGAACTTGATGCGCTCGGCGAAGGCCCCGGCGATCAGGGCCGGGGTGATGATGGCGAAGGTCAGCTGGTAGGCGACCCACAGGGTCTCCGGCAGGCCCGGCGCCCCGGCCCAGGCGGTGTTGGGCCCGACCCCGTTGAGGAACAGGGAGTCGAGCGAGCCGATGAAGCGGTTGAGGCCCGGATCGGCATTGGTGCCGAAGGCCAGCGAATAGCCGGCCACGAACCACAGGAGGGTCACCAGCAGCGAGGCCGCCAGGGCCTGGCCGAGGGTGGCCAGCACATTCTTCTTGCGCACCATGCCGCCGTAGAACAGCGCCAGACCCGGCACCGTCATCAGCAGCACCAGGGCCGTCGAGGTCAGGATCCACGCCGAGGCCGCCGGATCCAGCTCCAGCGCCGCCTGGTGGGCCAGCAGCGCCGGCGCGGCCGCGGGCGCCGCAGCATGGGCGACCCCCGCGATCATCGCCGCCAGCGCCCCTAACGGCACGGCGCGTGCCAGCCGGCCGCCTGCCTGTGTCGATCCCCGCATGTCCGATCCCCCTCGACCGCCTCCGGCGGCATGATGTTGCGGGTGCGAACTGTGACGCAGGTGCGAAGCTTTTGGCAAGGGCTTGTGCATGTTGCAGCGCTGACTGGAATTCCCCCGCTGCTGAATTACTCTGCCCTCAGACCCCGTATCGCCGCCGCCGGAGAGACGCCCGTGACCTACGTCGACCGCCCCTGGACCTCGCCCGACGGCCTGAGCCTCTACGCCCGCGATTACGCCCCGGGCCCGGGGCCGGCGCGGCTGCCGGTGATCGCCATCCACGGCCTGACCCGCAACAGCGCCGACTTCGGGGCCATCGCCCCCCTGATCGCCCAGAGCGGCCGGCGCGTGCTGGCCCTCGACGTGCGCGGCCGCGGCCGCTCGGACCGGGCCCCCGACCCGATGACCTACCAGCCGCCGGTCTACGCCCGCGACGTGCTGGCCCTGATGCACCAGACCGGGATCGAGCGCGCCGTCTTCCTCGGCACCTCCATGGGCGGGCTGATCACCATGGCCCTGACCGCCGTGCGCTCGCGCGCCGTGGCCGCCGCCATCCTCAACGACATCGGCCCGGAGGTGGCGCGGGAGGGCCTCGCCCGCATCGCCGCCTATTCCGGCAAGCCGGTCGACACGCCGGACTGGGCCGCCGCCGCCGCCTACATGCGCGAGATCAACGGGGTGGCCTTCCCCCACTACGATCAGGCCCAGTGGGACGCCTTCGCCCGGCGCACCTTCCGCGAGGGCCCTGACGGGGCGCCGGTCCTCGACTATGACCCGGACATCGCCGTGCCGATCCGCGCCGCCGGCAAAAAGGCGCTGGTCCCGAAGCTGTGGCCCTCCTTCCGGCGGCTGGCGCGCGGGCGGCCCACCCTTCTGGTGCGCGGCGCGACCTCGGACCTGCTCAGCGCCGACATCGCCGCGCGCATGCGCCGCGCCGCGCCGAAGATGGCCTGGGTCGAGGTCCCCGGCGTCGGCCACGCCCCCATGCTGGACGAGCCCGAGGCCCGCGCGGCCATTTTCGCCTTCCTCGCCGACCTGCCCTGACGGCGTCAGGCCGTCCGGATCGCCCCGTCGTTGACCTCGACCGGCCAGGGCGTCAGCCGCCCGCCGGCGCAGGGGCCCGCCACACAGGTCCCGCTGATCGGCTCGAACGCCGCCCCGTGCCAGCCGCACAGGATCAGGTCCCCGTCGGCGGTCAGGTAGCGGTCCAGCTCCATGGCCAGCGGCAGCCCGGCGTGGGGGCAGCGGTCGACCCAGCCGGCCACCGCGCCGCCCTTGCGCACCACAAAGCCGTGGAACCACTTTTCGCCGATCTGCAGGACGAAGCCGCGCGCCCCCGGATCGGCCAGGTCGGTCTCGGCGCACAGCCGCACCCCGGCCGGGGTGCTCCAGACCCGCGGCCGGTCGGCGGGGATCGGCGCGCTCATTCCCGCTCGCTCTTCAGCGGCCGGTTGAGCAGGGCCTCGATGCCGGCGTCGACCGTGGTCTCCCCGGCCAGCACCGCCGCCACCATCTGGCAGATCGGCATGTCGACCCCCAGCCGCGCGGCCAGGTCGCGCACCGCCGGGGCGCTCTCGGAGCCCTCGGCCACCGAGCGCTTGCCGGCGAGGGCCTCCGCCACCGTCTGCCCCTGCCCCAGCGCCAGGCCGAGGCTCATGTTGCGCGACTGCGGGCTGGAGCAGGTCAGCACCAGGTCGCCGAGGCCGCACAGGCCGGCGATGGTCTCGGCCCGGCCGCCCAGCGCCACCCCCAGCCGGGTCATCTCGGCGAAGCCGCGGGTGATCAGGGCCGCATGGGCGCTGCGCCCCAGCTTCCGCCCCTCGACGATGCCGCAGGCGATGGCCAGCACATTCTTGACCGCCCCGCCGGCCTCGGCCCCGATCAGGTCGTCGACCAGATAGGGCCGGAAGCCGGGGGCCGAGAGGGTCTCCATCAGGGTCTGGCCGAGGGCATCGTCGGCGCAGGCCAGGGTCACCGCCCCGGGCAGGCCGCGCGCCACCTCGCCGGCGAAGCTGGGCCCCGACAGCACCGCCGCCGGCGCCTCGGGCAGGGTCTCGGCCAGCACCTCGGTCATCAGCTTCAGCGAGCCGCGCTCGATGCCCTTGGAACACAGCACCACGGGCGCGCCCGGGCGGGCGTGGGGGGCGAAGGCGGTCAGGGTGGCGCGCAGGTGCTGGGCCGGCGGCACGGCCAGGATCAGGTCGCAGCCGGCCAGCTCGGCCAGATCCCCGGTCGGCCGGATGCGGTCGCTCAGCGGCACGTCCGGCAGGAAGGCGTCATTGACCCGGCGCGCCGAGATCGACTCGACCACCTCCGGCTCGCGCGCCTGCAGCACCACCTCCAGCCCGGCGGCGGCGCACACCTGGGCCAGGGCCGTGCCCCAGGCCCCGGCGCCGATCACCCCGGCGCTCTGAATTCTGCTCATCGTCCCTCCCCGGCGATGGTCATGCCTTGGCCCCCTTGCGTCCCGCGCCCGAGCTGGGCCGGGCCAGCGCCGCCGCCTCGTCCAGCGGCCAGCGCGGGCGCGCGACCGCGTCGATGTCCGAGCGCTCGCCGCGCGCCAGCCGCTCGGCCCCGGCGAGGGCGATCATGGCGGCGTTGTCGGTGCAATAGGCCAGCGGCGGGGCCACGAAGCGGAAGCCGTTCCGCCCCGCGGCCGCCTCCAGCTGCGCCCGCACCGTGCGGTTGGCGGCCACCCCGCCGGCGACCACGAACAGTCGGCTGTCGTGCGGCCAGGCCTGCATGGCGCGCTCGGAGCGCTCGGCCAGCTGGCGGGCGATCGCGGTCTGCACCGCATCGGCCAGATCGGCCCTGTCCTGATCGGTCTCGCAGGCCTGGGCCTGCCGGAAGGCGGCGGTCTTCAGCCCCGAGAAGGAGAAGTCGCAGTCCTTCTCGCCCACCCGAGCCCGCGGCAGGGCGAAGCGACGGCCGTCGCCGGTCGCCGCCAGCCGCTCCAGCGCCGGCCCGCCGGGGTAGCCGAGGCCCAGCGCCTTGGCGATCTTGTCGAAGGCCTCGCCGGCGGCGTCATCTATGGTCGCGCCCAGCCGCGCCACCTCGCCCACGCCGCGCACCTCCAGAAGCTGGCAGTGGCCGCCGGACACCAGCAGCAGCAGGAACGGATACGGCGCCTCGGCCCCCAGCCGGGCCGAGACCGCGTGGCCCTCCAGATGGTTGACCGCGATCAGCGGCAGGCCGCGCGCCAGCGCCGCCGCCTTGCCGAAGCTGAGGCCGACCATGACCCCGCCGACCAGCCCCGGTCCGGCGGTGGCCGCCACCCCGGTCAGCCCGTCCCAGCCGACCCCGGCCTCGGCCAGCGCCCGCTGCACGGTCGGGGCGATGGTCTCCACATGGCTGCGCGCCGCGATCTCGGGCACCACCCCGCCATAGGGGGCGTGGTCGACGGTCTGGCTGTGCACGATCGAGGACAGCACCGTGGCCGCCCCGGCCGCGTCCAGCCGCACCACCGCCGCGGCGGTCTCGTCGCAGCTCGTCTCGATCCCCAGGACGACGAGGTCGCCCGTGGTTGCCGCGGGCCCGGCCGTGCGATAGTCCGCGTGCGAACTCATGGGGCGTCAGGTAGCCCCCGTCGCGGCCCGGCGCAATCGCGGCGGCCCCCGCCCGACCCCGTCCCGCTCCAGCCCGGTTCCTGCCGCCCATGCCGCTTCTCCGCCTCGGAACCCGCCGCTCCCGTCTGGCGCTGGCCCAGTCCGGCATGATGCAGCGCGCCATCGGCCGGGCCCTGGGCGTGCCCGAGGCCGACATCGTGCACGAGATCCCCCTGGTCGAGATCGTCACCACCGGCGACCGCATCCAGGACCGCCGCCTGCTCGAGGTCGGGGGCAAGGCCCTGTTCACCAAGGAGATCGAGGCCGCCCTGCTGGCCGGCGAGATCGATCTGGCGGTGCATTCGATGAAGGACGTCCCGGCCGAGATGCCCCCCGGCCTGGCCCTCGCCGCCATCCCCGAGCGCGAGGATTCCCGCGACGCCTTCCTCAGCCCCCTGTCATCCGGCTTCGACGCCCTGCCTCAGGGGGCCCGGCTGGGCACCGCCAGCCTGCGCCGCCAGGCCCAGGCCCTGGCCCGGCGCCCGGACCTGGAGGTCGAGATGCTGCGCGGCAATGTCGACACCCGGCTGGCCCGGCTCAAGGCCGGCGACTTCGACGCCATCCTGCTGGCCGTGTCCGGCCTCAACCGGCTGGGATTCGCCGATCAGATCACGGAGCGTCTCGACACCGACGCCTTCCTGCCCGCGCCCGGCCAGGGGGCCCTGGCCCTGCAGACCCGTAGCGAGGACACGGACGCCGCCTGGGCCCGGGCCCTGAACCATGCCGACACCGCCGTCGCCGTGGCCGCCGAGCGCGGCGCCATGCGGGCGCTGGAAGGCTCGTGCCGCACCGCCGTCGGGGCCCACGCCGTCCTGACCGACGGCCGCCTGACCCTGACCGCCGAGATCCTCGCCCCGGACGGCTCGGCCCGCTGGCGCCGCCAGGGCGCGCTCGACCTCGTCCCCGGCGCCGACCCGGACGCCTTCGGCGCCGCCCTGGGCGAACAGGTGCGCGCCGCCGCCGGCGATCAGGCGATCGCGCTCTGACATGGCCGGGCCCGGCCGGATCTGGCTGACGCGCAGCCGGCCCGGGGCCGAGGCCGACGCCGCCGCCCTCGCGGCCCTCGGCCATGACCCCCTGATCGATCCGGTGCTGGAGATCGTCCCGGTCCCGGCCACGGTCGATCTGGCGCCCGTCGCCGCCGTCGCCGCGACCAGCGCCGCCGCCGTGCGCGCCCTCGCCGCCCTGACCCCGCGCCGCGACCGGCCGCTGTTCGCCGTCGGCGCCGCCACCGCCGCCGCCGCCCGCGCCGCCGGCTTCGAGGAGATCGACGCCGTGGAGGCGACAGATGCCGGCGACGCCGCCGCCCTCGCCGCCCGCCTCGTCCGCGCAGCCCCGCCCGACCGCAGCCCCTGGCCGGTGCTGTGGCCGCGCGGGCGCGAGGTCGCCGCGGACCTGGCCGCCCTCGCCTTCGCCCTCGCCCCCGGCCGGGTCGAGGTCCGCCCAGCGGTCGTCTACGCCGCCGAGCCGCGCCGCCCGGACGCGGCCCTCGCCGCCGTCGCCGCCGGTCAGGTCGCCGCCGTCCTGCTGCACTCGCCGCGCGGGGCCCGCGCCGCGGCGGAAGCGCTTCAGGCCGCCGGCCTCGCCCCGCCCCCGGCCATCGCCCTGTCCCCCGCCGTCGCCGCCGCCTGGCCCGGCCCGGTCCTCGCCGTCGCCGCCCGTCCTGCCGGGGACGCGCTGAGGGAGGCGGCGGGCCGCGCCCTCGCCGACGCGCTTGGCAAGCCCCGCCCGCCGGTGTAGGGAACCGGCCTTCCCACCGGGCCGCTTTAGCTCAGCCGGTAGAGCACCTCATTCGTAATGAGGGGGTCGCGTGTTCGAGTCACGCAAGCGGCACCACCTTTCCAATGGCACTCGGGCCAGAAAGCCTGCCGACGACCCCCATCAGCGCGGGTTCGGACGGTCGCAGGTCAATGACCATCTGCACATTCTCCCGCCCATAGACATGATCGAGAATGGCTCTGGCTTGCGGGAGGCTGTCGGCCTGGACCGTCGTTCTGACGGTCAGGCCTTGGGCTCGGATTTGAGCGAGGAACGTCTTCAGGGGATGGGTGACTTCATCAATTCGCATCTCGTATTTATGCCCGAGATCGCAACGGCTCCTTTTCCAGCCCCACAGTGCCCCTGCCCTACCAGACGCTGTCAGCGTGCTGCCAAGCCATCAACCGCACTGAGGCCTGCGTAGATTCAGCGGAGACGGCGGACAAAGATACCCGGTTCTCACGAGTGGCCCGAACTCGCCTGAGAGGCGGCATCACTTGTATAAGGCATCGCCCGCCCTAGTTTCGCGAGCAAGATCTCTTGGGGGGCGAGCCGCGATGGACACGTCTCATCTTTTCGGGGTGCTAGCACGGTTGAGGCCGTGGGCCCTACTCCTGTGTGCGCTTGGCGCGCTCGTTCTCACCGAGACGCCCGCCGAAGCGCAGAACCGAACAGGCGATGTGTTCCGTGACCCGTTCACATCCGGGTCTGGCCAGGGCCCGGAAATGGTGGTTCTACCCAAAGGGCGCTTCACAATGGGCTCGGCGGAGTCGGAGCATAGGGGTGATGGTGATGAAGGCCCCCAGCGCACGGTTCAGATCGGATATCGTTCGGCCGTTGGCCGCTACGAAGTGAGCGTAGATGAGTTCAGCGCCTTCGCGGAAGAAACCGGCTGGAGTCCGGACGGGCTCTGCCTGAGGTGGTTCAGCGGTCAAGTACGCGCGATGCCGGGAACAAGCTGGCTATCACCCGGGTTCGAGCAGTCAGGCGATCATCCGGTGACATGCGTCTCATGGCATGATGCGCAGGCCTATGTAGACTGGCTGAACGACAGGACGGGCCTCACAAACCGTGCAGACCGCTACCGCCTGCTGAGCGAGGCGGAGTGGGAATACGCCGCAAGGGCCGGCACAGACACCGATTACAGCTTTGGCGATGATGACAGCCAGCTGGACGACCACGGCTGGTATAGTCGCGACCGCTTCCGCCCTTACGGCAGCACGCATCCTGTTGGCCGCAAGCTCCCCAACGCCTTTGGTCTTCATGACATGCACGGCAATGTGTGGGAGCTGGTCGAAGATTGTTATTCTGGCAGCTATGAAGACGCGCCCGCTGACGGTTCAGCTCGCACGAGTGATGATTGTCCCGACCGTGTCGCCCGAGGCGGTGCCTGGGACAGTCATTCGGACTCCCTGCGTTCCGCCCAGCGCTCCTACGGCAGGCCGAATACCCGGTTAAACTCGCAGGGTCTGCGTGTTGCGAGGACGCTTCCCGAATAGGCGGGTGAACTCTCTGTTAGCCCCACCGGCCAGCAGTTTCCGCGATGGCTCCGACACCAAAAACCGGCACCCACTAGCTGTGACCTGCTCCCCCTGAAACCGGATCACTCGCCATCGGAATCTGGCTGCAACTGAAAGAGCTTTCGGAGCAGGTCACTTAAACCAAACAGCTCCCGAGAAGCCCGAGAAGCCCGGGAAGGTCGGGTTTCCCGACAAGAGCCACCCGACATGTCGGTTAAACCGACAGACACTGATAACTGGTCCGTTGCGCTCGAAAAAGTTGGTCGGGTTTACCCGACAAATATGCTTGAAAACAGGTACTTGCGCGACCCTTACCGTACAACATACCATACAACTTCGCAGTTAGCGCATTGTTTCTCCACGCCATTACTCGCATTCGCAATGAGGGGGTCGCGTGTTCGAGTCACGCAAGCGGCACCATTTCTGCGGCGCGACAGCGAGACTTGCAGCCGCATCGGCGCAGTGTCGGGGCTGCAGCTTCAGCCAGGGGTTCAGTCGACTCGACGCCCGGCTAAGGACCAGCCTCGCAGCCTTCTCTGTCCGACGCCTCGATGCGCGCCCTCGCCACACGTTCCGAGAACTCAAGCGAGCGTGACGCCACGCGCCTGATCAGGCGCTGCATCTCTGGCCTCTCCAGCACCTCCGCCCGGATGAGGAACTCCCGCGAGCCGGTGCGCTCGCACAGACCGTCGGCGACGAGCCGCTGCACGTGCCGACGGACTGTCTCGTAAGGCATGGCCAGCGAGTCCGAGAGACCGAGGATCGAGACGGGGCGACGGTGGGAGTCGGGAAAGACGCCGCCGCCGGCTTCGGGCCGGAAGCGGTTCGCCGTGTTCATGTGCCCGACGCTGGCCCGCGCGGCTCCCCAGAACACGATGGCCCGGGTCAAATCGCCTCCGAACTGCGCGATCAGGAGCGGCACCATGAACAGCACCATGTCCATGCTCTGCGCATGAACATAGTGCTCCAGAGGACTGCCAAAGTGGGTCGAGGAGGGCGTGGAACCGGCTCGAGGAGCACTTTCGCCGGACATTGCGCTCAAGGTCAAGTGGCCGAAATGGGCTACGTTCCTACCACCTCCCGGCCACCTCGAGCAACTTCACAATCACCCAATCTGGGCAGTTGCGCCCTGACGACGCTTCTTGAGTCTTCTTTCCACGCCGTTAACTATAACACGCCCAGGGCCGCTATCAGTCTCAAATAGATACTCCATGGACATCATTGGATTTACTTATTGAGCCACGTGCCCATTTTGAGGAGTTTACGACCGCCTGCACCTCCCGATGCAACGGCTCTTTACCATCTCCGTCGCAATAAATGCATTCGCGAAGGGCCACTATTCTGCGTTCCTTGATGGTCTTTAAGGCTAGATTCAACTGGCTGATTGGCTTTCTAAAGATAGAGATGATTCGCCATACATCGATCGCACCACCAGCTAGATAACTTCATATGCGCAATCATGCGTCGGAGCTGAGCTATCTACATGGGTAAATTCGGACGATCAGATGGACATAAAGGTACGAATGCTGGCGCGACACATCTTCAGCGCCGAATATCTGAACGATGACGACATACCAGATATCGCCGACATGACAACATACATTGCGGCGAAATCATTATGAAATGGGGCTTCATGGGCTGAGTATTCAACTAAAAAACACGGCGACATCTACGCGCTGTTATGGCGTCGATCGTAACTCAAATTCGACCAGCTAAACCTCGGTCGCTAAGTTTCTTTTCGCAAAGCATAAGACCGCACATGATGGAGATAACTCGCGTCGCAACCGGATCCGCAATACGCAGATCAGCCGTAAGGCGCGCGTTGATTGTCGACAATAAAACGGCGTCTGCGAGCATCATCGCCGATATTGTCAGATCAATTGGCGGTCGAGATATTGTTGTCGAAGGGGACGAGAAGCGCGCCCTGACGGCCTGCCTGGAGCTGGACCCGGACATCATCTTTGTCGAGAGGAGCGGTCCCCGTCTGGACGGACACTCGTTCTCGCGGCGGCTGAGACGCTCGCACCTCGCGTGTCGCAAGGCGCCCCTTATCATGATGACGGTCGAGGCCACCCCGGCAGCCATCGCGCAGGCGCGGGACGCGGGTATCGACCAGGTGCTTGGCAGGCCATTCTGCACCGGCGACGTGCTCTCCCGGATCGAGGCCGTGATGGCGCCGGGCCGCAACTGGATCGAGGCTGTGAGCTATGTGGGCCCCGACCGCAGGCACCTCAGCCCCAAGGGCTACAAGGGCGCCCTCAAGCGGCGGAGCGACGTGGACGCAAAGCTGGCGACAGCTGCCCGCAAGGACCAGGCGATGCGGATTCTCGCATCGGCCCTGAAGCAGTTTGAGAACGACCCGCCGCAGGCCTTGCGCGCCATTCAGGAGCAGGCCTCCATCCTGAAGGCGCTCGCCATCAAGGCCGCCGACTTCGACTTTTCGCTGGCCGCGGCAGAGGTGCTGATGGCCGCCGGCCGGCCGACCGTCACCCGCGAGCACCTCGTCGAGCCCGTGGGGCGGCTGCTCGCCTTCGCCCCGCCGGGGACGGTCTCCGCCTAGCCCGGCCTTCCGCCGACTGCCCGTCTGGCTGCGGCACCGATCGCGGCGGCCTCCGGGTCAGGCGGGGTGATGCGCCGCAACCATCGGCGGAGGCCCGATGAGCGGCGCACACAGCTCGGGCCGGCCGTCGCAGCAGTCGGCGACAAGCGCCGCCAGCAGCGCCTGGACGCGCGCCGGGGCCAGCCGGTAGCTGATGACGCGGCTGAGCCGGGCGGAGTCGACCAGCCCCGCACGGGCCAGAACGGCGAGATGGCTGGACATGGTCGTAGCCGGTACGGCCACGCGACGCGCGATCTCGCCGGACGGCAATCCGGAAGGGCCCGCCGCGACCAGCAGGCGAAAGACCTTCAGCCGCGTCGGATGGGCCAGGGCCGTCAGAGATTCAATGATGTGAGCGTCTTCCATATTGCGAGCATCTTCGCAGTATGGGATTGAAAAGCAAGACCGGGCTGTGGGGCCCGATGGCTAAGCGGGTCCGGGGCGAATGACATCAGGGCTGGCCGCGGTGGCCGCGGCGGGATGGATCCTCAGCGGCGGCGACGCCGGGCAGGCCGCGGCGCCCCTCCGGGACGAGCCGGCGGGCGTGTCCCGTGCGACCGCGCCCCCGGACTGGCTGACAATCCGCGGCCAGGCCCGGGTGCGGTACGAGACGCTGGACGGGCAGTTCCGGGCGGGCGGCAGCGGCGGCGACCAGCTGCTGGCGCTTCGCACCCTCGTCCTGGCCGAGGCCGACCCCGGCCCCTGGGCGATCGGCGTGGAGCTGCAGGACAGCCGGGCCTACCTGGACGATGACGGAACGCCGCTCTCGACCAGCATCGTCAATCCGCTGGATGTTCTCCAGGCCTACGTCCGCCTCGACGAGGCGGGGCTGCCGGGCTTTGAGTCCGGCGCCCTCAAACTGGGCCGCCAGACCCTCGATATCGGCAGCCGCCGTGTCCTTGAGCGGGTAGACATGGCCAATGTGATCTTCAGCTATACCGGGGCCTACTGGCGCGGGGTGAAGTCGGACGGCAGCGAGCTTCATCTCCTCGCCTTCGTGCCCACCGGGCGACAGCCGGCCGATCGCCCCTCCCTCGGCGACAATGCGCTTTCGGGGGACGAGGAACAGTGGGGTCGCCGGGGCTGGGGGGTGCATTACCGCGCCGCCGATGTGTTGGGGGCCACGCTCCCCGACGTCTGGGCGGAGGCCTATGTCTACGGGCTGCACGAACGCGACACGGACGCCGTGCCGACCCCGAACCGGGACTATGTTCAGCCCGGCTTCCGGCTATACCGGGCCCCGCGGGCCGGCCGGGCCGACTTCGACCTCGAGGTGTCCGCACGAACCGGCAGCCGGCGCGCCGGCAGCGCCGCGATTGACCGGCGCGATCTGAAGGTCGATGCCCGGCTGCTGGTGGTCACCGCGGGCTATACCTTCAATTCAGCCTGGCGACCCCGGCTCGCGCTCGACTACTACCATGCCAGCGGCGACAGTGATCCGGCAGACGACCGGTACGAACAGTTCGAGCGGCTGTTCGGCTCCCGGCGCACCGACCTCGGCAATACCGGCATCCACGGCCCGCTGACCCCGGCCAACATCGACGCCCCGGGGGGGCGGCTGGAAATGACCCCGAACGCACGCAGCGACCTGCGGCTGGCGTACAAGGCGGCCTGGCTGGCCGAGCCGCGGGACGCCTGGGTCGTGGCGGGCCTGCGCGACCCCGCCGGGGCCTCCGGCCGGTTCATCGGGCACAGCCTGGATTTTCGCGGGCGCTTTCAGATTGTACCGGACAAGCTCCTGCTTGAGGTCGGCGCCTCGGCCCTGCTGGCGGGCCGGTTCGCACGGGAGGCTCCCGGCGGACCGCGACAGGGCGACACCCGGTACGGCTATGTGTCCCTGACGCGCAGCTTCTGAGCGCCGACGCCAGCCGAAGGCGCGTGGAAGTGGCCTCGACTCCGCAGGCAGGATCCCCGGACCGGCCGCCGTTGTGCATGCTCAGGCGGCCACCGGGGCACCGCCGCCGGGCTGCCCCAGCAGGCGCGCGACAGCAGCCGTGAATGTGTCGCGCTGCAGCGGCTTCGTCATGGTCTCGTCAGCCCCGAGAAACCGCGCGAGGCGCAGGAGATCGAAGGCGTCGATCTGACCACCCCCCGACACGGCCAGCACACGCAGGCCCGGGTAGCCCTTTCGCGCCTCGATGAGCGTTTCGATGCCGTCCTTGTCCGGCATCAGCATGTCGAGGATCATCAGGTCGACCGGTGCGGATTCAAGGGCTGCAAGGGCTTCGCACCCGTTAGCCGCATGAAGCACGACGTGTCCTTTCTGGAGCAACAGCTCCTCGGCGATCAGTCGGACAGTCGGGTCGTCATCGACCAGCAGAATCAGCGGCATTCAAGGCTCCCCATTTCAGCTCGCCGGACGGGGCGGCGATGCGTCCTGGGCCCGGCCAGCAAGAGCACATGTAAACATCACGCAGCCGCCGCTTCCAGCGCGGGCAGGGCCTCAAGGGCTCCGGGACGTCGATAGACATAACCCTGGAACAGGTGAACGCCAGCCGTGCGCAGGAACTGGAACTGTTCCGCAGTCTCGACGCCCTCGCAGATGACCTGCATGCCGAGCGACCGACCGACAGCGATGACGGCGTGGATGATGGCCGCCGAAGCGCTGTCTTCAAGGCAGTTGGCAACAAAGCTGCGGTCGATCTTGAGCGTTGCGAAGCGCAGCTCGCGCAGGGCGGTCAGGCTGGTGTAGCCAGAGCCGAAGTCGTCCAAAGCCACGCGGACACCGGACAGGGCGAGGCGCTCAAGGGTCGGCCGCGCCGGACCGAAGTCGAGTATGGCCGTCTCGGTCACCTCGATCTCGAGGCGGTCGCCGGAACAACCGGCCCGGGCCAGGGCTGCCTCCACCCGGGCCGCAAAGTCATCCTGCTGGAACTCGCCCGCCGAGGCGTTGACCGACACCTTCAGGTCGGGCCGCATGATCAGCGCATCTACCGCACGCTCCAGAACAAAGTCCGTCAGATGCCGGATTGATCCGTCGGCCTCCAGCAGTGGAACGAAGTCCGCCGGTGAATGCATCACGCCCGCACGCGTTTTCCAACGCACAAGCGCCTCGGCCTTGCCAGAGAAGCCACCATTCCGATCCATCAGGGGCTGAAACACCACATCCAGCTCGCCGTTGCGGATGGCCGTGATGATTGTCGGGTCCGCAGCCGGTGCCGGGACGAGAGCCGCCGGGTCCATCGCGGCAATCGTCCGCCGCACCACCCCCTCAAGGGCCTTGACGGTCTCCGGTGCAGAGACGCCGGCTCGAGACGAGCTCTCCAGTCTCGACGCAGCCTCAGCTGCGGCCCGGGCCCCGAGGCTCAGGCTCATGGACTTCAGGGCATGGGCGATCCGCGCGACCGCGGCAGTGTCGTCGGACGCGGCCGCAGCGGACAGCTCTGCGAGCCGCAGCGGGGCGTGCTCGACATACAGCCCCTGCACGCGGTCGACGAAGTCATGGCGGCCGGCAGCGGCCATGGCATCGAGGTCGGCCCGGACCTGAGGATCAAACAGGTCTCCATCAACGATTTCGGCGTCCGCTCGAGCCGCGACATCCGACGGGGCGGGCTCGTCGAAGACGCCGAACGACCCGCAGTGTCGCTCCAGCGCATGCTGCATATCCGCCAGGGTGAAGGGCTTGTGAATCACGCCGTCCATACCGGCCTTTCGCCAGGCCTCCGACGGTGTGCCGATCACATGAGCGGTGAGGGCCAGAATGGCGGTGCGCGGCCGGCCGGCCTCAACCTCCTCACGGCGGATCTCGACGGTCGCCTGGAAGCCGTCGAGCCGCGGCATGGAGCCGTCCATCAGGACCAGGTCGAAGGTCTGGACGCGCAAGGCCTCAATCGCCTGCAGACCGTCTTCCGCATAGCTGACCACAGCCCCGAAGCGGTCAAGCGCCTCGCCCGCAACGGCACGATTGACGTCGGAGTCATCGACCACCAGCACTCGGGCGCCGGTAAAGCGCCGTACTGGCCGACCGGCAGACGCAGCGGCGATCTGCGGGGCAAGGCCCTGCGACAGACGATGAAGGCCGGCGAACACCTCGGAGCAGCGGAAAGGCGTGGGCAGGAACCAGGGCGCGACCTGTTGGACGCTTTCGATGCTCAGGCCCTCGCGTGGGTCCACGAAGATCCGTACCACTGCGTCGCCGGGGGCCACCACAGGTATCGACAGATCCCGGGCCGCGCGCGCCAGCACGGCGATGGTCAGCGGCGCCTCGCCCTCGAGGCTGATCGACCAGCCGGCAGGGAAACGAGGGGGTGCTGCGGCCGGCGCAGCCGGGCTGAATGCGGCCCTGAAGCCGAAGCGCGAGCCGACACCCTCCTCGCTCGCCAGCGCCCACTCGCCGCCCATGGCACGGACGAGGCGATCACAGATCGCGAGGCCCAGACCGGTGCCGCCGTGCTTGCGCGTGGTGCTCTGGTCGGCCTGCGCGAAGGCCTCAAACAGGCTCGGTAGCCGGTCCGGAGGAATGCCAGGCCCGGTGTCCACGACGGCCAGCTCGAGCCGGTCCGAACCATCCGCCGCGCGCTGCACCAGGAGCTTCACACCGCCGGTCTCTGTAAACTTGATGGCGTTGTTGGCAAGATTGCCGAGGACTTGCCGTAGCCGGACCGGATCGGCCAGAATTCGCCCGACAGATGGTTCAACATAGACGGCCAGCTCGAGACCCTTCTCGGCGGCCCGTGCTGCGAACAGACTGGCCACGTCGATCGCCAGATCCTCCGGATCCAGCTCGACTTGCTCCAGTTCAAGCTTGCCAGCCTCGACCTTCGAGAAGTCGAGGATGTCGTTGATTATGCCAAGCAGGGACTTGCCCGAGTTGGCGATGATTTCGGCATAGCGCCGGGGCTTTTCGGCCAGGTCGGCGTCCTTGAGCAGATCGCTGAGGGCCAGAATGCCGTTCAGCGGGGTCCGGATTTCGTGGCTCATGACTGCGAGAAAGTCGGACTTGGCGGCGTTGGCGGCCTCTGCGGCCAGCTTGGCCTCAGACAATTCGGCCGTGCGCTCCGCCACGGTTGTCTCCAGGCCCGCCACGTGCGTGGCGATCCGCCCGTCACGCTCTCGCAGGCCCTGCAGCATGGCACGCACCCCGTCAGCCAGCTCCCCGACCTCATCATCAGAATAGACGTCCGGATCACGGGAATAGTCCTGCCGGACCCGGGTCTCCTCGACGAAACGGGCCAGCTGCACGATGGGGCCACTAATCCGGCGGGCCAGCCGCAGGGCGATAATGAGCCCCGCCAGCCCGGCGATAGCAACGCCCAGCAGGGTGATCGCGATCGAGCTCAGCACCCGCTCGCGAACCCCCGGGACCTCGGCCAGAAGAGAGATCGAGCCGACAGTCTCCCCCTGGCTGACCACGGGCGCACTCACCTTGAGCGTCGCGGTATTGAGGACGGACCAGACCGACGGGCTCACGTCATCGGCCGTACTGACATCGGACATCAGGCGCACTCCGCCGCCTGTCTCCGCCAGCAGCCGGCCGTCGGTCATCTGGAGGCGGCCGTACCGGATTTCCGGCATCTGCGAGATCGCACGAAGCGCAGAAAAGGCGGCGGCGCGATCCTCGGCCTGCACAGCCTCGGCCGACAGGGAGCCGATCACGGCGGCGGTCCTGGTCAAACGCTCGGTTTCAGCCGCCGTCTGCCGCCTCGCGTCCGCCCAGCCGACCATGGTGGCCGTCATTGTTCCAGTGACGGTCAGCGCCGACAGAAAGAGGGCGACGAGCTTGCGACTGATCGCGCCCCCCTTCTCCCTGATCCGAGTACAACTCAACCGTTAACCCCCGATTCAATCATCAGCAGGCTAAACCAAGGACTTGAAGATAAGCTAAACCAAGGACTTGAAAATCGCATTAACGCGACCACGAGCTTCATGGCTTAAGGAAATCGCGAGCTATGGATAGATTCTTCTACGTTCTGGATGAAGACGTGCAAATTCTGCTCGTCGACGACGATCCGATTCTGCGCGAGTTCGCCCAGGTTAACCTCAGTTCGCCGCGAACCCGGGTTGACGTCGCCCCCGACGGCGTGGCCGCCCTCGAGATCCTCCGTCAAGGAGCGCATGACCTCGTCCTGCTCGACCTCGAGATGCCGGGCCTTGACGGCTTCGCCGTGCTCGAGCGGATCCGTGCTGACCCGGTCCTTCGCCAACTGCCCGTCATCGTACAGACCGGACGCGAGGATGTTGCGGCAATCGACCGCTGCTTCCACCTCGGTGCGACCGCCTTCGTGACGAAGCCTCTCAACTGGCGGCTGCTGAGCTACCAGATCCGCTATGTGCTGCGCGCCGAGCGGCGAGCGAGGGACAAGACGCCCGGAGCAGCGGCATGAGGGCCCATGGGCTCCTGAGGGGCCTTGTCCAGCTGGCACGCCGGCTGTCGAAAGCCGACCCGGGATCGATCGCGATCAAGTTCGCCGTCAGCTTTCCGGCCCTCGCCCTGTTCACGATCGGGGCGATCGACCTCACCCGGGTTCAGGCCTCGCACGTGAGATTGCAGGGCATCGCCGATGCGGCCGCCCTCACCGCTGCGCCCTCGCTGGCGCTCGCCACCGAGGGTGTTGTGGCCCGACAGCGCGCCGAGGCCTATGTCGAGGCGATGATGGCGCAATGGGAAGACGCGCCCGCCTACGAGGGGGCCTACGACATCGTCGGGCCTGCGGGCGAACGCGCCATCCGGGTCCGCCTGTCCGCAAACCGGCCTTCGTTCTTCGTGAACATGATGCCGCCCGGCGGATGGGACTTCGTCGCCGAGGCCACCGCCAGCCCTGCCAACATCGTGCCCCTGTGCGTCCTTTCAACCGCGCCCAACGGGGATCAGGGGATCAGGCTGCAGGATAGCGCCCGCCTGATCGCCCCGGCATGTCTCATCCACTCGAACCGCAACATCCAGGCGCACGGCATCAGCTCGATTCTGGCTGCCTCCGTCCAGGCGGTCCGGCGGGTCCAGGGCGGCGGCACAGTCAGCCCGTCAGCGCTGGTCGGGGCCGCGCCGATTGCAGACCCGCTGGCCACGCTGGATCTCCGTCGCGAAGAAAAGATCAACCGGGTTTGCTCGAATGCCGAGAAAAGACAGTCTGTTGTGGTGTCGAGCGGTACGCACAGGGTCGCCCCGGGACGTCACTGTGGCGGCATCGAGGCCTCGGGCACGGCACGCATCATCCTTGAGCCCGGAGACCATTTCTTCGTCACCAGCAGGCTTGAGATGTCAGACGACGCCCGGCTTGAAGGGACGGATGTCGCAGCAATCTTCGACGCTCAGTCACGACTCGAATTCAGTGGCCGCGCCCGCGTCTCGCTTGATGGCAGACAAAGCGGTCCTTACGGCGGCATCGTTCTCGCCGCAACTCGCAACAATACACAGACATTCACGATATCATCTGACAATGTCGAGAGCCTTCTGGGCGTTGTTTACTTTCCCGAGGCACGGTTTCAGATTTCTGGCGCCAGCGATGTCGCACGCGAGAGCGACTGGACGGTGATCGTCGCAAAACAGTTTCACATGACTTCAGCCGCGTCGGTGTTTGTTAACGCCAACTACGAGGGCTCTGTCGTGCCGGTCCCCGCGGGCGTGGGCCCTCAGGGGGGCGCCGTGCGGCTGACGGAGTAGACGGCTGCGCCAGCCCGGGCTGGCGTCCGATGACGGGACCTCGGAGCAGGGTTTGGCGCGGGGTGTCGTCAGGGTCGCGCCGCTCAGGGACAAGGGCCGGCCGCGCCGACGCGCCCCGCCCCTCCTCGCTTGAAGATATAAGTATATCTTTATATGACCGGGGCAACCATGGCGGTCGCCATCGCAGCGCTGGAGCTATCCGTGAGCCGTTCCTCCTTCGTCTTCACCTCCGAGAGCGTGTCCGAAGGACACCCGGACAAGGTCGCCGACCGCATCTCCGACACGGTGGTGGACTTCTTTCTCGGCAAGGACCCCGAGGCGCGGGTGGCGTGCGAGACCCTGACCACCACCAACCGGGTGGTGCTGGCCGGCGAGATCCGCGGCAAGGGCATCTGGGAAAATGACGCCTGGACCCCCGGCGTCGCCGAGGAGATCGAGCGCCTCGTCCGCGCCGCGGTCAAGGACATCGGCTACGAACAGGACGGCTTCCACTGGGAGACCTTCGAGTTCTCCAACTTCCTGCACGGCCAGTCGCCGGACATCGCCGTCGGCGTCGACGCCGCCGAGGGCAAGGACGAGGGCGCCGGCGACCAGGGCATCATGTTCGGCTACGCCTCGAACGAGACGCCGGAGCTGATGCCGGCCACCCTGCAGTACAGCCACAACATCCTGCGCGAGCTCGCCGCCCTGCGCCACGCCGGCGGTTCGATCCTCGAGCCCGACGCCAAGAGCCAGGTGTCGCTGGCCTATGAGCACGGCCGGCCGGTGCGGGCCACCTCGATCGTGGTCTCGACCCAGCATGCGAAGGGCGCGACCCAGCGCCAGGTGGCCGCGGTGGTCATGCCGGTGGTCGAGCGCGTGCTGCCGCCGGGCTTCATCACCGACGAGACCGTCTGGCACATCAACCCGACCGGCGTGTTCGAGATCGGCGGCCCGGACGGCGACTCCGGCCTGACCGGCCGCAAGATCATCGTCGACACCTATGGCGGGGCGGCCCCGCACGGCGGCGGCGCCTTCTCCGGCAAGGACCCGACCAAGGTCGACCGCTCGGCCGCCTACGCCGCCCGCTACCTGGCCAAGAACGTCGTGGCGGCGGGTCTCGCCGACCGCTGCACCATCCAGCTCAGCTACGCCATCGGCGTGGCAGAGCCCCAGTCGGTGCACGTCGACCTGCACGGCACCGGCAAGATCGACGAGGCGGTGCTCGAGGTCGAGCTGCCGAAGCTGGTCGGCGGCGCCACCCCGCGCGCCATCCGCCAGCACCTCGGCCTCAACAGGCCGATCTACGCCCGCACCACCGCCTACGGCCACTTCGGCCGCGCCCCCGACGCCGACGGCGGCTTCAGCTGGGAACGCACCGACCTGGTCGACGCCCTGAAGGCGCTGGCCTGAGGGCGGGCGATCCCCCTCCCCCTCTGCGAGGGGGAGGAGAGCCGCAGATCTCCACCAATCTGAACGGCGCCTCCGGCGCAGCGCCGCAACGCCGCCGTGCACGTTGTGGTCGCTGGAAGGGCCCCTCCGTCCGGTCGCTTCGCGCCCGGCCACCTCCCCATTGCATGGGGAGGAGAGGCGCTTTCCTCCCCACGCAGTGGGGAGGGGGACCGCCGAAGGCGGTGGAGGGGCGTTGACCACCCCGAAAACAAAAAAGGCGCGGACCGCGTCGCCGCGACCCGCGCCCTGATCTGTTGGCCGAAACCGCGCCTTACGCGCTGACCTCGGTCGCCTCCTCGGCCAGGATGGTCAGCCCCTGGGCGTTGACGTCGGCGAAACCGCCCTTGACCTCGAACACCCGGCGCCTGCCGCCGTCGAACACGGTCACGGCGCCCTCGCGAAGGGCCGTCATGAAAGGCGCATGGGCCGGCAGGACGCCGAAGTCGCCCTCGACGCCGGGCGCGTCGACCTGGTCCACGAGGCCGGCGAAGACCTCGCGTTCCGGGGCGACCAGGGAGAAGGAGAGCTTGCCGGCCACTTACGCCGCCTCGGCCAGCTTCTGGGCCTTCTCGACCGCCTCTTCGATCGCGCCGACCATGTAGAAGGCCGCTTCCGGCAGGTGGTCTTACTCGCCGTCGCAGATGGCCTTGAACGAGCGGATGGTGTCCTTCAGCTCGACGAACTTGCCGGGCTGGTTGGTGAACTGCTCGGCCACGAAGAAGGGCTGCGACAGGAAGCGCTGGATCTTGCGGGCGCGGGCCACGACCAGCTTGTCCTCTTCCGACAGCTCGTCCATGCCCAGGATCGCGATGATGTCCTGCAGCGACTTGTAGGTCTGCA
>CAZUXK010000036.1:0-21205 GCA_964624025.1 uncultured Brevundimonas sp. | reverse complement strand
ATTGATCTCGTCGGACGACTCCTCGGCGGCGTTCATGCCGACTTCCGGGTGCGCGCCGGCGCCCAGGCCCTGGGTGATGGTTTCGCCCAGCTGGATGCGGCGGTCGGTCTTGGCGAAGCTGAGGTGCTGAGCGTCGGTGTTGGCCACCACGAACTCGACGCCCTCGAGACCGGCGTCGATCATGTTGTTCACGGCGTTGCCGCCGGCGCCGCCGACGCCGAACACGACGATCCGGGGCTTCAGTTCCGTGGTTTGCGGACGCACCAGCGAAAGAGACATTCTACGTTTCCGACCTTACCGACCCTGCCCTGACGACCCCGCCACGATCCCCCGCCGAATCGCGATGGTTATGAGCCCGTTAAGAAGAGCCCGCGTGTCGTTAAGGGAAGGTTACGACCTAGGGTGAGTCGGGTGGAAAGCGACGGCTTGATGATGCCGGTGCGGAGTTTTTTTAGAGATTGTCGCGCAGCCAGCCCGCGCAGCGTGCAATCAGGCCACGTGAATCCGACGGCTGGGGCGCGGTGAGCTGGCGCGACATCAGCTTGCGGGCCGAAACCGCCTCGCGCGGGCCATAGGCGGCGCGCAGCAGCACCCCGGCGGCGGTGCAGAAGGCCGGACCGGCCGCCGCATCCGCCAGGTGCGGGGCCCGCTGCGGTCGGCCCAGACGCACGGGACGGTCGAACACGCGGACCGCGAGCTCCCGCACCCCGTTCAGTTGACTGGCCCCGCCGGTCAGCACGACCCCGGCCCCCGGCTCCAGCCCGGCGCCTGACTGCCGCAGCCGGTCGCGCAGCAGCTCCAGCGTCTCCTCGACCCGGGGCGCGATCACCGTCTTGAGCATGGCGCGGGGCACCACCACCGGCCCGGCGCCGGGCTCCTCGCCGCGCGGCGGGGCCTCCAGCATCTCGCGGTCCTCGTTGGCCGAGGCCATGGCCGAGCCGTGCAGGGTCTTGAGCCGCTCGGCCCCGGCGCGCGAGGTCGACAGGCCGCGGGCGATGTCCGAGGTGACATGCTCGCCGCCGACATTGACGCTCTCGATGTGCAGCAGCGAGCCGCCGGCCCACACCGCCGCGCTGGTCGAGCCGCCGCCCATGTCGATGCAGACGCAGCCCAGGTCGGTCTCGTCATCCTCCAGCGCCGCCAGCGAGGCGGCGACCGGGGCGGCGACGACGCCCTGCAGATCGAGATGCGCCAGCTCCAGCGCATGGCTCAGGGTCTGGAACGCGCCCTCGGCCATGGACACGACCACCAGGTCGAGCCCCAGCGCGCCGCCGCGCATGTTGCGCGGATCGCGCACGCCGCGGGCCCCGTCGACCGACCAGGCGACCGGCAGCACATGGATCGGACGACGGTTGGGCAGGCGGATCTCGGCCAGGGCCATGCCGATGGCCCGCGCCAGATCGCCGTCGGAGACCGGCTGGGCCCCGAGCGACACCTTCGCCCGCACCCGGTGGCTGGCCATCTGGCCGATGGCGGTGGAGACGACCACGCCCGAGACGGGGGCCCCCGCGGCGCGCTCGGCCCGCTCGACGGCCTGGCCGATGGCCTGGGCCGCCTCGTCCATATTGACGATGGCCCCGCCCTTGACGCCGCGCGACTGGACATGGCCGGCCCCGGCGACCCGGATGGTGCGGTCGGCGTGGCGCACGCCCTCGGGCTTCATGATGAAGCACGCGACCTTGGACGCGCCCAGATCGAGCGCCGCCACCACCGGCGCCCGCGGATCGGCGGCGGGGCGGGCGTCCGCGCGACGGCTCATGCAGCACCTCCCGCGCGGAGCGCGACGGCGTCCGGCGTCCGAAGATCGACCCGCGAGAAGCCCAGGTCGAGCAGTCGCTCGCGCTGGTCCATGGCGTCCAGCTGGATCAGGGCGGCCTCCTCGTCCGACGCCGGCAGCAGGATGGTCGAGCCGTCCTTGAGGCGCAGGTCCCAGCGCCGCTCGTCGACCCGGATCAGGGCCTCCAGCCGCGAGGCCAGCCGCGGCCGCTGGCGCACCAGCGGCAGGATCTCCGGGGCCGCCTCGGCCGCGCCGGCGCCCACGACGAGCGGCAGGTCGGGATGGCGGCGCGCATCGGCGCCGGGGATGATCTCGCCCGAGGCGTCGACCACCCAGGCGCTGCGCCCGTCCTGCCACACGGCGAGGCGGTCATGCTCGCGCACGTCGACGATCAGGGTGTCGGGCAGCAGGCGCACGACGCGCGCCGACTCCACCCAGCCGATCGACTCCGCCTGCTGGCGCACGGCCTCCAGGTCGATGCGGGTGATCGGCTGGCCTGCCGACAGCTGCAGCGCCTGCTGGATGGCGGGCTCGGCCTCGGCCGAGGCGCCCTCGATATAGACGCGCTCGAGGCCGAAGCCGGCGGCGACCAGCGCCCCGTCAACGGCCCGGTTGGCGGCGGCGCCGATGCGCGCAGCCCCGCCGGTCGCCAGGAACACGGTCACGATCAGCACGGCGCCCGCCGCGAAGGCGGCGCCGACGGCGCGCGGGGACAGGTCGAGCCGGCCGACGGCCGACACCTGGCCGGGAACCGCCGGAGTGTTCCGGGGCCCGCCGCCGCGCCGCGCCTGTCCGCCTGTTGCTCCCCGTCGCCGACCGCCGCGCACTACCGCGGGCATGAGGCGTCCTCCACGATCCACCGAACCAGGTCATCAAACCCCAGTCCGACATGCTCCGCCTGCTCGGGGACGAGCGAGGTGGGTGTCATGCCCGGCTGGGTGTTGACCTCCAGCAGAACGAGAACGTCCTTAACATCGTCATAACGGAAGTCGGATCGTGTCACGCCGCGGCAGCCCAGCGCGACATGCGCCTGCTCTGCGGCGAGCAGCGCGCGCTCGAAAACGGCAGCCGGAATGTCCGCCGGAAGTCTGTGGACAGACCCGCCCGGGGCGTACTTGGCCTCATAGTCATAGAAGCCCTTCACCGGCGTGATGTCGGTCACGGTCAGGGCGCGGGGGCCGGCCGTCTCGCCAATCACCGCCACCGCCAGCTCCTTGCCCGGAATGTAGGGTTCGACCATCACCTGCTCGCCCCACGCCCAGTCGGCCGCGCCGACGTCGGCCACCGGGCCGTTGGCGCCCTCGGGCACCAGATAGACCCCGACCGAGGACCCCTCGGCGTTCGGCTTGACGATATAGGGCGGGGCGATGACGTGGCGGCGGGCCACCTCGCGCCGGTCGTGCAGCCCCCCGCCCGGCACCTCGACCCCGGCGGCCCGGAGGATGGACTTGGTCTTGTCCTTGTCCATGGTCAGGGCCGAAGCCAGCACCCCGGAGTGGGTGTAGCGAACGCCCAGCGTCTCGAGGATGCCCTGGACGCAGCCGTCCTCGCCCCACGAGCCATGCAGGGCGTTGAAGGCCACGTTCGGCTTCAGGTCGGTCAGCACCTGGGCCAGGTCGCGCCCGGCGTCGACCCGGGTCACCCGGGCGCCGAGCCGCTCCAGCGCCGCGGCGCATTCCCGGCCGGAACTCAGCGACACCTCGCGCTCCGAGGACAGGCCGCCCATCAGGACGGCCACGTGAAGCTCGGCGAGAGGGCGGGTCATGGTCGGCTCCGGCTGGTCCGTGTCGTTACCAATCCGCCGGACTCGTGAAAAGCGGTCAGACGTCAGGCCGCGGCGCGCTGGCCGGCGGCCGGCAGCAGCAGGTCCACCCGCAGGCCGCCCAGCGCCCCGACCGCGACGGTCAGGTCGCCCCCGTGCTGGCGCAGCCAGTTGCGGTCGACGGCGCGGCCGTGCAGCGGCGCGCGCTCCAGCCTGGCCAGCTGGTGCGCTGTGAGCCGCGCGGCCACGCCGCCGGCGTCATCGTCCTCGACCCGCACGCGAACGCCGTCGGTCAGACCCTCGACCCCGATGCGCACGCGGCCGCCCCGCGGCGCGGCGGCGATGGCGGCAGCCAGCGCCTCCTCGAGCACGCGGGTCAGACGGGGGCGGTCCAGAGCCACGCCGAGCCCGGGGGCAAGGGCGGCGGCGTAGAGGGCGAACGGCGCGACCACGGCCATGCCGAAGGCGTGGGCCCCGAACCACCCGGCCGCCGCCCGGGCCGGAGAGCCTTCCACGGCCCCCGCCAGCATGAGCAGCGGCAGGCTGGCCAGGGCAGAGGCCAGGGGCGCCGCGAGCACGGCCCCGACCACCAGGCGGCGCAGGTCGCTGAAGGTGCTGTACGCCGCGCGCCGGGGCCCGAGCAGATGCACCGCCAGCAGGATCTCCAGGGCATGGGCGAGGGGCAGCGCCAGCGCCAGCCACGGCCGCGTCCCCGCGGCCAGATAGGCGACGGCCATGGTCGCCGCCGCTGCAGCGACCGTCAGCCGCGTCGTCAGCGCTCCGGGGCAGGCGCGCAGGACGAAGGCCAGCACCAGGGCGTTGGCCGGCCAGATCGCCCCGGCGGCCAGAACCTCCTCGAACGCCGTGGCCGCCCACACCAGCGCAAAGACCGTCGCCAGCAGCGCCGCGCCGATGACAGGTCTGAAATCCGCTACCTTCCCCATGCGCGGTCTTGTCGTGACCACAGCTTGCGCGGGGCTTAACGCCTGAGGCCGATCCGGCGAATTTCCCACTGCAAATCAATGCCCGTCCGCGCCAGCACATCGGCGCGCACCTGCTCCCCCAGCCCCTCCAGATCGGCCGCCGTGGCCTCGCCGGGATTGATCATGAAGTTCGAATGCAGCTCGCTGAACATCGCCCCGCCCCCGTCGACGGCGAACAGCCGACCGCGCCAGCCGGCCTCGTCCACCAGTTTCCAGGACGAATGCCCCGGGGGGTTCTTGAAGGTCGAGCCGCCCGTCTTCTCGCGGATCGGCTGGGTCTGCTCGCGCCGGCCGGTGATCTCGTCGATGCGCGCCTTCACCGCCTCGGGCGCGTCGGGCGTGCCGCGGAAAATGGCTTCGAGCCAGAGGATGTCGGCCGGCGCCTCCGAGTGGCGATAACTGTAGCCGAAATCGGCCACGACGTACTCGACCCGCTCGCCGGCGCGCGTCAGGCCGCGGGCCGAGACCAGCACGTCCTTCGTCTCGGAGCCATAGCAGCCGGCGTTCATGGTCAGGGCCCCGCCGATGGTGCCGGGAATGCCGGCGTAGAACTCCAGCCCGGCCAGCCCCGCCTTCGCCGAGGCCTTGGCCACCATGGAGTCCAGCGCGCCCGCGCCGGCGGTGATCGTGTCGCCTTCGGCCGCCACCTGGGCCCAGGCCCGGCCGGCGAGGCGGATCACCACCCCCGGCACGCCGCAGTCACGCACGATGACGTTGGAGCCGACCCCCAGCAACGTCACCGGCACGGCCGGGTCCAGCGCCTTGAGGAAGTCCGCCAGATCGTCGGCGTCCGCCGGCAGGAACAGGGCCTCGGCCGCCCCGCCGACCCGGAACCAGGTGTAGGGGGCCAGCGGCTCGTCCCGCAGCAGCTTGCCGCGGACGGGGGGAAGGGACAGGGTCATGCGGGCTCGATATCGGTCAGGGCGAAGTCATCGCCCTTGTAGAGCATCGGAACCCGGGCGTGACGGGCGCAGGCGTAGGCGAAACAGTCGCCGAAGTTCAAGGCCGCCGGATGCCGGCCCTTGCCGAACCGGGCGTGGGCCGTCACCGCATCCCGGCGAGCCTCCGCCGGGATGGCCTGGACCTCGATCTCCACCAACTTGATGAAGTCCTCGACCACGGCTTCGGCCTCCTCAATCTCAAGGCGGCGGCGGCGGGCGACAGCGACGACCGTTTCCCAGACGGCCAGCGGAGAGGTCGAGCGGCGGATATGCAATCCAAGGCGCTGCGCGAGGTCCTGAGCATCAGGCTCCCCTGTCAGGATGGCCGTCAACGCCGACGCATCCACGAACATCAGTCGTCTTCGTAGAGGCTGTCGATGAACGCCTTGTCCACCGGCAGGCCGTGTTCGCGCGGTGCGCGGGCCTCAAGGGCAGCGGTGAAGGCCTGGATGCGCTTCACGAATTCGGAGGGGTCTTCCTCACGCTCGATCTCACGACGCAGCGCCTGCCTGACCACCTCGGTCTTCGTGGTGCGGCGCTGCGCGGCCAGCTGCCCGGCCAGCCGGTCAACCTCCGGGTCCTTGATGTAGAGTGGCATGCCACGTCTCCGGGGATATACTTCCAGCGCCCCAGTATATACTCCCGACTTACGCAGCTCAAACGCCGGCCCTACCCGAGCGCCTCCAGCTGGGCGGGCAGGGCGTAGGCCCAGCTGGTGATGTCGCCGGCGCCGAGGCAGATGACCAGATCCCCGGCCTTCGCCTCCTCGCGGATCAGGCGCGGCAGGACCGCGGCGTTCTCCAGCGGCTGGACGTTGCGGTGGCCGAAGCGGCGGATGCCGTCGACGAGCGCGTGCTTGTCGACGCCCTCGATCGGCGTCTCGCCGGCGGCGTAGACCTCCGCCACGATCACCGCATCCGCGTCGGAGAAGCAGGTCGAGAACTCCTCCATCAGGTCGCGCAGGCGGGTGTAGCGGTGGGGCTGGACCACAGCGATGACCCGCCCGGCGCCTTCGGCGCTCTGGGTCACCTGCCGGGCGGCCTTGAGCACCGCGGCGATCTCCACCGGATGGTGGCCATAGTCGTCGATGATGCGAACGCCGTGGGCGAGGCCCGTGGTGGTGAAGCGGCGCTTGACCCCGCCAAAGCCGGCCAGGCCCTTGCGGATGGCGTCGTCGGTGACGCCCAGCTCGCGCGCCACGGCGATGGCGGCCAGGGCGTTGGAGACATTGTGCGAGCCGGCCATCGGCAAGTGCAGGTCGGCGATGCGGTCGGGTGCGTCCAGCGCCGCCACGCCGCGCTTCTGGATCAGTACGTCGAAGCGGGCCCCGTCGGGATCCAGCCGGCAGTTGTCGGCCCGCACCATGGCCTGCGGGTTGGCGCCGTAGGTGACCAGCCGGCGATTGTCGATCTGGGCCACCAGCCGCTGCACCTCGGGGTGATCGAGGCACACCGCGGCGAAGCCATAGAACGGGATGTTCTCGACGAAATCCACGAAGGCCCGGCGCACCCCGTCGAAGTCGCCGTAGTGGTCCAGGTGCTCCGGGTCGATGTTGGTGACGATGGCCACCGTCGACTTCAGGCGCAGGAAGCTGCCGTCGGACTCGTCGGCCTCGACCACGATCCAGTCGCCGTCACCGACCTTGGCGTTCGTGCCGTAGGCGTTGATGATCCCGCCGTTGACCACCGTGGGGTCGAAGCCTGCGGCGTCGAGCAGGGCCGCGACCATGCTGGTGGTAGTGGTCTTGCCGTGAGTGCCGCCCACGGCGATCGAGAACTGCAGCCGCATCAGCTCGGCCAGCATCTCGGCCCGGCGCACCAGCGGGATACGCCGCTCGCGCGCCACCCTCAGCTCCGGATTGTCCGGCTTGACTGCGGTCGAATAGACCACCGCCGAAACCCCGTCGCCGACGTGGGCCGCGTCATGGCCGATGAACACCCGCGCGCCCAGCTTTTCCAGCCGCTCGGTGTTGGCGCTGGCCTTGGCGTCCGAGCCCTGCACCTGGTAGCCGATCCTCAGCATGATCTCGGCGATGCCGCTCATGCCGATGCCGCCCAAGCCCACGAAGTGGACGGGGCCGATGTCAAACGGAACGGGGCGCAGGCGACGGATCATGACCGCGCCTTAGCAAGCGGCCTTCAGGATTGCACGAGGGGCGCGGGCGTTTCGTGCGCGACCGGCGCGGGGTCGGCCGCCGGCGCGCCCAGATCGACCACCGGCAGACGCACCAGCGCCACCGTGCCCTCGCCCAGCGTGCTGTCCAGCACCAGCCGGCCCTTGTGCAGCTCGGCCAGCGACCGCACCAGCGACAGGCCGAGACCGGTGCCCTGGGCCCGCTGGCGCGCCTCCCCGGCCTGCTCGAACGGCCGCCCCAGCCGCTTCAGGTCCTCTGGCGCGATGCCGATTCCGGTGTCGGCCACCATCAGCTCCAGATAGGGCCCCACCGCCTGGAGAGTGACCGTCACCGAGCCATCCTGCGGCGTGAACTTGATGGCGTTGGACAGCAGGTTCAGCGCCATCTGCTTCAGGGCCCGCCGGTCGGCGGTGATCGGCAGCGGCTCCGCCGTCAGCGTGCCGGCCAGGGTCAGCCCCTTCTCCTCGGCCTGCCCCCGGACCATGGCCATGGCCGCCGAGACCACCTCGCGGGCGTCGAAGGGCTCCAGCGACAGCTCGTAGCGCGCGGCCGCCAGCTTGGAGACGTCCAGCACGTCGTTGATCAGCTCCAGCAGGTGCTGGCCCGCCTGATGGATCAGCTCGGCGTATTCGCCGTACTTGTCGGGGATCGGCCCGAACAGGCGGCTCTTCATGATGTCGGCGAAGCCGATCACCGCGTTCAGCGGCGTGCGCAACTCGTGGGACATGTTGGCGAGGAAGCGCGACTTGTCCTGGTCGGCCGCCTCGGCCTCCATCCGCGCCACCTCCAGCGCCGCCTCGCGGGCGTACTGGGCGGTGTCGTCGAACAGCTTCAGCACCAGCCGGCGCGTCGGCCCGGCCTCGGCCAGCGGACGGACCAGCAGCACCAGCCGGCGATCCAGCGCCAGCCGCGGGGCGAAGCGGGTCTGGGCCGCGCCGCCGCTCAGGGCCTTGCTGATGGCCGACAGCACGGCCGGGCGATCCGGCGCATGCACCGCCGCGATCAGGCCCGCCTCGAACAGGGCGTCCACCGGCAGCGCCGGTGGGGCGACGCCATAGGCGGCGGCCACGCGCCCGGTGGGGTCGGCGATCAGGGTCAGGCCCGGCTGACCCGCCAGCAGGCGCTCGACCCGCTCGGCCGTGGCCTCGGCCTGCAGCAGCCGGCGCTCGCGGGCCCGGCCGGCCAGGCGGGCGCCCCAGGCGAAAGCGACCGCCAGCAGCAGTCCAGCCGCTGCGGCCACGTCCGCGGCCGGTCTCGGCGGCCCGAACCAGGCCGCCGTCAGCAGGCCAGCCAGCACCGCCAGGCCCGAGGCCGCCGCGGCCAGCTGCAGCCGCCGCCAGCCGCCCAGCGCCAGGGCGGCCGCCACCGGCATGAAGGCCAATGGCGCCAGCGGACCGCTCAATCCGCGCGTCAGGGCCGCCGTCAGGATCGCCGCCGCGCCCCACAGGACGACCATCTGCAGCCGCCGCGCCTCCGCATGCCCGGACCGCAGCAGGATCAGCCCGGCCGCGCCGGGGGTCGCCGCCAGCAGCAGGCCGTAGGTCACCGCCGGCTCCGGCGACAGTCCCGCCGCCCGCAGCGTCAGCGCCAGCAGGGCGCAGGCCGCCGCCCAGGCCGCATGCCACACGGCCAGGGCGGGCTCGGACGGCGTGTCCGGCCCGGCCAATGCAGCCGGCGGGGTGCGGGCGACAGGGTCCAAGTCGGCCTTTCCGGGAGCAGCGCGCAAATCAAATGACCTTAGCGAACAGGACGGATGGCGGCGAGCGGGCTCGCGGATCAGGCGACGAGGGCCTGTGGGCGGCCAGCCCTCACCTGTGGAGGGATCGTCGCATTGCCCACGCGCGCCGGCGCGCCTATCAGGCGGTCATGAGGACAGGAACGGGCGAAGCTGGGACCGGCGCAGCAGGGACGGGCGAGATCGACGACGTGCTGCAGGCCCTGGTCGAGGACTTCGACCTGCTCGAGGACTGGGAACAGCGCATCGCCTATGTGATCGAACTGGGCCGCGCGTTGCCGCCCCTGCTCGACACGGACCGCATCGAGGCCAACAAGGTGCGCGGCTGCGCCGCCCAGGTCTGGGTCGCCTCCGACCGGGACGGGGACCGGCTGGTGTTCCGCGCGGACTCCGACAGCCACCTGTCCAAGGGCAATGTCGCCCTGCTGCTGCGGCTCTATTCCGGCCGTCGCCCCGCGGACATCCTCGCCTTCGACGCCCGGGCGGCGCTGGACCGGCTCGGCCTGCCCCAGGCCCTGACGCCCCAGCGCGCCAACGGCCTGAACAGCATGGTCGGCCGCATTCGCGAGACGGCGGCGGCGGTCGTGGAGGCTCAGGCCAGCCGGTAGTGCCGCGCCAGGGCGGCCAGCCCGGCCTTCAGCCGCGCCCGTCCCTCGCGCCGGGGCAGGCCCAATCGGCCCTCGGCGGCCATCAGGGCGTCGCCCTCCAGACAGACGCGCACCAGCATCGCCGCCTCCCGCGGCGGGACCGCGTGCAGCGCCTCGGCGATGCGCCGGCGCGCCGCCAGCGCCGCTGCGCCCGGCCCCTGGTCCGCGCCGCCGCCGGCCCCGCGCCGCGGCAGGGCGTCCCAGCGCGAGGTCAGCCGGGCGCTCGTCCGCGCGATCTCGCCGTCTCGGGTCAGCCGCTCGCCGGCCGCGGCCTCGGCGGCGTCCAGCAAGGGACGCCCCTGCCGGTCGCGCCGCGCCGCCAGCCAGGCGATCGCCGTCGGCGTCAGATTGGCCCGCGCCCGGCGCATCCGCCCGTCGCCCTCGACGATCAGCCGCTCGCCCGGGGTCACGCCCGGCCGTCCGGGCGGCGGGCCTGCCGGGGGCGCCGCGGCGTCGCGCGCCAGCCAGCCGCCGCCGGGACGCGCGCGCAGCCCCGGGACCTCGACCAGCGCCCGGAAACCGGCCTCGTCCAGCCGCAGCAGGGGCCGGGTCCGGCGGTCGCCGCCGAGGCGCAGCACATAGCCGTCGCCCTCAGCGCCCAGCCAGGCGCCCGGCCGGGCCAGCAGGCGTCGCGCCCGGGCGATCACGCACTCCCCTCCCCGGCCCCCTCCCCGGCCCCGCGCCCGGCGGTCGCCAGCGCCGTGGCCAGCAGGTCCGTCAGCTGTTCCAGCCGCGCGTCGATCTCGGGGGCGTCCCGCTCGTCCTCGACCCGCTGGCAGGCGGCGCCGACCGTGACCCGGTTGCGGCCGAAGGCGTGGCCGACCCGCTCCAGCGTCCAGCCATAGGCCACATGGGTCAGGTACATGGCGGTGCGCCGCGCCCGGGAAATCTCCGCATCGCGCCGGCGGATGTCGAGGATCGTCTCGGGCGGCCATCCCGTGGCCAGGGCCACCAGCTGCACCACCAGTCCGGCGCGGATGCGATCCGCGTCGCGCACCGGAACCCTGTAGGCTGATCCGTCCATGGCGTCCTCCCTCGCTGCGCCTCTGCGACGCAAGGAAGATATTCCTTGTGCACGTCAGCTCCGGTCGCAGGACCCCCGCAGGGCGGCCCTTGGCGGGGCCTGCGCGCGAAATCGGCGACTTGACGTCGAGGGACCCTAGACGGCGATTCGCAAATCACCCTAGATTCGTCATTAACTACTCTTAAGCCTTTGGCCGATTAACTGGCGAACAAGGTTACCGTTCGCCAAGCGTGCGGAGCCATGGCCAAGCTTCGCCTGGAGGGGCACGAATGCGCGTTCTGTTGATCGAAGACGACAGCGCCACCGCGCAAAGCATCGAGCTGATGCTGAAGTCGGAAGGCTTCAACGTCTATACGACCGACCTGGGCGAGGAAGGCGTCGATCTGGGCAAGATCTATGACTACGACCTGATCCTGCTCGACCTGAACCTTCCCGACATGAGCGGCCTTGAGGTTCTCCGCCAGCTGCGCGTCGGCAAGATCAACACGCCGGTGATGATCCTCTCGGGCAGCCACGAGATCGAGACGAAGGTGAAGACCTTCGGCGGCGGCGCCGACGACTATCTGACCAAGCCGTTCCACAAGGACGAGCTGGTCGCCCGCACCCACGCCGTGGTGCGCCGCTCCAAGGGTCACGCCCAGGCCATCATCACCACCGGCGAGATCGCGGTGAACCTCGACGCCAAGACCGTCGAGGTGCACGGCCACCGCGTGCACCTGACCGGCAAGGAGTACCAGATGCTGGAGCTCCTCTCCCTGCGGAAGGGCACGACCCTGACCAAGGAGATGTTCCTGAACCACCTGTACGGCGGCATGGACGAGCCCGAGGTGAAGATCATCGACGTCTTCATCTGCAAGCTGCGCAAGAAGCTGGCCACGGCCGCCGGCGGCAAGCACTACATCGAGACCGTCTGGGGCCGCGGCTATGTGCTGCGCGACCCGGCCGAGGGGTCCCAGACCGCGGCCGCCTGACCGGCGCAGCCCACCCCCATTTTTCAAACGCCCGTCGCGGTCCCCGCGGCGGGCGTTTTCGCGTCCGCGCCCGCGCCAAAGCGTCCCGGTCACGACTGGAAAGACACATTTCCAATATTTTTCAATTGCTTGGATTGCGACCGGCGCGCCTTGACCTGTGGGGGTCCCGCCTATAGGTTCCGCGCCGAATTCAGACCCCCCTCGGAAGCCGCCTGCGGGCGCGTCGAAGAGGCGCTGAGGCCGCCATGTCCACAGAACCGGAATCGCGCGAAGAGGCGATCGCTCGTCTCCACCGCAGCGCATCCGATCTGGAGGCGCGCAGCCGGCCCCCGTCGTCACAGACGCTGGCCGCCAGCGCGGTGGTGTCGGAGGCCTACAAGATCATCGCCGAGCTGATCGGCGGCGTGGCGGTGGGCCTGGCGATAGGTTTTGTGGTCGACCGGTACCTGCCGACCGACCCGTGGGGACTGATCGGCGGCGTCCTGCTGGGCTTCGCCGTCTCGATCTGGATGGCGCGCCGCACGGCGAACCGTCTGATGGAAAAGGCCAAGGCGGAAGGGATCACCCCCGGGTCGATCCCCTTCGATGACGAAGACGACGACTGGGAGCGCAAGGCTTAGGCGATGGCCGACCCGATTTATCAGTTCAAGGTCAAGACCCTGGTCGACCTGCCGGATGTCACCGTGCCCGGCCTGGGCGTGGTCGACCTCGCCTTCACCAATTCGCACCTGGCCATGACCGTCGCCTTCTTGCTGATGGCCGGCTTCATGCATGCGGTCACCTCGCGGGCCCAGATCGTGCCCGGCCGCTTCCAGGCCGCCGGCGAGCAGATCTTCGGCCTGATCGACAACGTCACCGAGTCGATCATCGGCCACGACGGCCGCAAGTACTTCCCGTTCGTGTTCACCCTGTTCCTGCTGATCCTCGGCATGAACCTGCTGGGCATGTTCTTCTTCTTCACCGCGACGTCGCAGCTGGCCATCACCGCCACCCTCGGCGCCATCACCATCCTGCTGGTGGTCGCCATCGGGGTGCTCAAGCACGGCTTCGGCTTCTTCAAGCTGTTCTGGCCGTCCTCGGCGCCGCTGATCCTGCGCCCGGTGGTCGGCGCCATCGAGTTCCTGTCGTTCCTGCTGCGCCCGGTCACCCTCGCCCTGCGTCTGTTCGGCAACATGCTCGGCGGTCACGTGGCCCTGAAGATCTTCGCCGGCTTCGTCGTGACCCTCGGGGCCGCCGCCTTCGCCGGCGAGGGCCTCGGCCTGTTCGCCCTGCCGATCGCCGCCCTGTCGATGGTCATGGTGGTCGCCATCACGGCGCTCGAGTTCCTGGTGGCCTTCCTGCAGGCCTTCGTCTTCGCCGTTCTGGCCAGCATCTACCTCAACGATGTGGTCAACCTGGGCCACGGGCACTAAGAGCCCCGGACCAGCCTTCACCCCCAACCCCCGAACCTCTGAACACAGGACTAGACAGACATGGAAGCTGAAGCCGCCAAGTACCTCGGCGCGGGTCTCGCCACCCTCGGCATGATCGGCTCGGCCATCGGCGTGGGCAACATCTTCGGGAACTTCCTGAACGGCGCCCTGCGCAACCCGTCGGCCGCCGCCTCGCAGGTCGGCAACCTGTTCGTGGGCGCGGCGCTGGCCGAAGCCCTCGGGATCCTGGCCTTCGTGCTCGGCATCCTGATCCTGAACGCCTAAGCGCCAGGATACGCCTGATCCAGACGGCGGCGGCCCCCGCGCGGGGTCGCCGCCGCCTTGTCGATATCCAGACGAACGGACCCCATGGCCTCTCCCGCCTCTTCCGACGCCCACGGCGAGACCTACGCCACCACCGAGGCCCCCTCGGGCGGCCTGCCGCAGTTCGACACCACGGTCTGGGCCGGGCAGATCGCCTGGTTCCTGATCCTGTTCGCGCTGATGCTGGTGCTGGTCACCAAGGTCTTCGCGCCGCGCATGCGCCGGGTGTGGGACGAGCGGGCCGCGACCATTCGCGGCGCGGTCGAGACTGCCCGCACCGTGCAGGACGAGGCCGCCGTCCAGGCCGCCGCCGCCAAGGCCGAGGTCGAGGCCGCCCGGGCCGCCGCCCGCGCCACCGCCGCCGCCGCCCGGGCCCGCGTCGCCGAACAGGCCGCCGCCCGCAACGCGGCGCAGGAAGCGGAGCTCAACGCCCGCATCGCCGCCGCCGAAGCCGACATCGCCAAGACCCGTGACGCCGCCCTGACCTCGGTCGGCGCCGTGGCCTCGGAGACCGCCTCGGCCATGGTCGCCCGCCTCACGGGCAAGGCCCCGACGGCCGCTGAACTGAAGGGCGCCGCCTGATGCCGTACTTCCTGACCCCCGAATTCTACTCCTTCGGCAGCGCCGACCTGTGGGCCGGCATAGGCCTGCTGATCTTCTTCGGCATCCTGATCGCCGCCGGCGTGCCGAAGCTGGTCGCCGGCCAGCTGGACGCCAAGGCCGCGAAGATCCAGGGCGAGCTGGACGAGGCCGCGCGGCTGCGCGCCGAGGCCGAGGCCCTGTTGGCCCAGATCCGCGCCGAGAAGGCCGCCGCCGACGCCCAGGCCCGCGACATGCTCGCGGCCGCCGAGGCCGACGCCCGCCGCCTTGAGGACGAAACCCGCGCCCAGGTCGAGGAAAGCCTCGCCCGTCGCCAGAAGCTGGCCGAACAGCGCATCGCCCAGGCCGAGGCCCAGGCCATGGCCGAGGTCAAGGCGCTCGCCGCGGAGCAGGCGGCGGTTCAGGCCGAAGCCATCCTCGCCGCCCGCCTCGCGGCCGCCGGCGCCGACCCCATGGCCGACGCCGCCATCGCCCAGATCGGCCAGCGCCTGAGCTGAGGACACGATGCCCTCTCCACCCCACGCCAGTGGGGAGGGGGACCGCGAAGCGGTGGAGGGGCAGCCGACGCACACGTCTTTTGGCGACGTCATCCTCGGGCTTGACCCGAGGATCGAGCCTTCCGTCGCACACCGCCGACCGGCAGTTCGCCGCCGCTCCGCTATCTGCACCCGATCGACGCCCTGACGCCCGATCCTCGGGTCAAGCCCGAGGATGACGGGATTGAGTCGGCAACGCGCGCCGCAGCACAGCCCCTCCGTCCCGCCAGCTTCGCTGCCGAGCCACCTCCCCACGATGTGGGGAGGAGAACGCCTTTCCTCCCCACGGAGTGGGGAGGGGGACCGCGAAGCGGTGGAGGGGCCGCACGACCCGCCCCCGCCCCCGTCAGTGGCCCTTGCCGGGGTAGGGGCTGGTGACGCCGGCGCTGATCATGCCGGGGATGGCCTCGCCGAGGCCGGCGAGGATGAACTGGATGGCCAGGGCGCACAGGATCAGGCCCAGCACCCGCACCACGATGGCCATGCCGACCTCGCCCAGCAGGCGGCTGATCGGACCGGTCAGGCCGAAGCAGATGAAGGTGGCCACGCCCGCCCCGACGATGGCGATCATGCCGGCCACGGTCCCGGCCGGGCCGATGGCCTGGGCCTCACCGGCCTGGATGATGACGGTCGAGATGGCGCCCGGGCCGATCAGCAGCGGCATGGCGAAGGGCACGATCAGCCGCTGGAAGCGCCGCCGCGCGTAGCCGCGCACATCGGCCAGATCCTTGGCCGCATCGGCGTCGGCGAAGATCTTGAGGAAGTCCTCGCGCGCCATGTCGAGGCCCAGCAACAGCAGCAGGATGCCCCCGGCGATGCGGAAGGCCGCCAGCGAGATGCCGAAGAACTGCAGCAGCCACAGGCCGGTGAAGAAGAAGAAGGCGAGGAAGGCGACGATGAACAGGCAGATCATCGCCGAGACGTTGAGCCTCTGGCTCAGGGTCGCCCCGGCGGTCGCCGCCGCGAAGATCGGCACATTGCCGATCGGATCGACCAGCGCGAACAGCGCCACGAACAGGTTGACCCCCAGATCGACCGCGTCCATGCCTCGCCCCCGCTGACCCGCTGCACCCGCCCCTTCCCTATCGCGAGTTGAGGAGCCCGTCGATGACCGCTGACGCCCGTCTGATCGTGGGCCTCGACCTGCCGTCCGTGGCGGCGGCCGAGGCCATGGTGGCGACCCTGGGCGAGACCGTCAGCGCCTACAAGATCGGCCTGACCCTGCTGGCCCGGCCCGGCGGGGTCGAGCTGGCCCACGCCCTGCGCGCCGCCGGCAGGGCGGTGTTCCAGGACTGGAAGCTGCACGACATCGGGGCCCAGGTGGAGGGCGCGGCCCGGTCGGTGGCCGAAGGCGGCTGCGACCTGCTCACGGTCCATGCCGAGCCCCAGGTGATGCGCGCCGCCGTGGCCGGTCGCGGCGACCGCCCGACCCGCATCCTCGCCGTCACCGTCATGACCAGCCTGTCCGACGCCGACCTGGTCGAGATCGGCTACAGCGCCCCCGCCGCGGCCCTGGTCGAGCAGCGCGTGCGCCAGGCCATCGCCTGCGGCGTCGACGGGGTGGTGTCCAGCCCGCTGGAGGCGGCGCGGGTGCGCGAGATCGCCGTCGAGCTGGGTCGGCCGGACCTGCTGATCGTCACCCCCGGGGTTCGCCCGGCCGGGGCCGAGCGCGGCGACCAGCAGCGCGTCGCTGCGCCCGCCGCGGCCCTCGCCGCCGGCGCCACCCACCTGGTGGTGGCCCGCCCGATCATCGGCGCGCCGGACCCGGCCGCCGCGGCCCGCGCCATCGTCGCCGAGATGGCCGCGGTTCAGTCGTAGAGCGGAATGCGCGGGCAGTCGCAGCCGTAGCCGGTGTCGCGCCGGCCGCGCTCGATCCAGACGTAGCCGCCCTCGATCCGGCCGTAGGCCGGGGGGCGATCGTCATGATAGCCGTCGCGGTCGCGATAGCCCCGGTCCGGTCGGCCATAGTCGCCGCGGGCATGGCTCGGACGATAGCCATGACCGTGGCTGTAGGCCGGGCTGTAGCGCCGCTCGCACGGGGAATAGCCATAGCGCCCGCCGCAGTCCGGCGCGGGGCGGCCGTAGCTGTAGCCGGGGGCGTGGCCGTAATCGTAACGGTAGTCGTAGCTGTAATCGTAGCTGTAGCCGTATCCGGCGACCGGGCCATGCCCTGAGCCATGAACAGGCGCGCTCCCGACCCCGCCGTAGCCATACAGATAGGTCCCCGCCCGGCCGAAGCCCTGGGCCGGGGCATAGGCCGGCGCGGTGTAGCTGTAGCCATAGCCGGCGTGCTGGGCGGCCGCGGGCGACCCCGCGATGAGCAAGGCCGCGAGGGCCGCAAGGGCTGCGGCGGCGGGGGCGGCGAACAGACGGGTCAGGGCGCGGCGCATGCGGTCCTCCGGCGACAGGCGTTAACGCAGGTTAACCCTTTTCCCGTCCGCCGGTTCGCTTTTCTCGCGCGCGGCGAGGCCGGCGCCGCCCGCCCGCCTCAGAAGTCGATCGCCAGACCCTTCTTCTCCCAGTCGCCGTAGCGGGTCGGCTCGGGCCCGCGCGGGCCGCCGTCCTCGGGCGGCAGGGCGGTCGCGGCGACGGCGGCGCGCCGGGCGGCGGCCTCCTCCAGCGCCTGACGGGCCACGGCGCTGATCGGCCGCTCGGGCGTGGCGTGCGGCACATCGGCGTTGTGACGCGGAGTCTCCGCAGCGTCGGCGTCAGGCTCAACGGTAGGCTGTTCGGTCACAGGCGCGCACTCTTGAGAAACTCCCCGCCTTTCAGCACATAGACGGCGGAAGGACTGGGGGCCATGCGGCCGAGTAACCTGCGATGAACCATCTGAAAACCTTCATGCTGCTGGCGGCGCTGACGGCGCTGTTCGCCGGCGTCGGCTACCTGATCGGCGGCGCGGCCGGCATGCTGATCGCGATCGTGCTCGCGGGGGGCATGAACCTGTTCAGCTACTGGAACGCCGACAAGATCGTGCTGCGCATGTACCGGGCCCAGCCGGTGGATGACAGCCACCCCAACGCCGTGGTCCGCACCTATGTCGCCGATGTGCGCGAGATGGCGACCCGCGCCGGCATGCCGGTCCCGACCATCGCCATCATCCCCAACGACCAGCCCAACGCCTTCGCCACCGGCCGCAATCCGGAGAACGCCGCGGTCTGCGCCACCACCGGCCTGCTCGACATGCTGACCCGCGAGGAGATCCGCGGGGTGATGGCGCACGAGCTGGCCCATGTGAAGAACCGCGACACCCTGGTGATGACCGTCACCGCCACCGTCGCCGGGGCCATCTCGGCCCTGGCCAACTTCGCCATGTTCTTCGGCGGCGACCGCGACCGGCCCGGCGGCATGATCGGCACGATCGCCCTGATGATCCTCGCCCCCATGGCCGCCGCCCTGGTGCAGATGGCCATCAGCCGGGCGCGCGAGTACGAGGCCGACCGCGTCGGCGCCGAGATCGCCCAGGACCCGCACGCCCTGGCCGCGGCGCTGGAGAAGATCGACGCCTGGTCGCGCCGCATCCTGAACCCCACGGCCGAGCGCAATCCGGCCTCGGGCCAGCTGTTCATCATCAACCCGCTGGCCGGGCGCGGCGCCGACAACCTGTTCTCGACCCACCCGGCCACCGGCAACCGCATCCGCGCCCTGATGGATCTGGCGGTGAAGATGGGCGTCTCCTCGCGCGCCGCCCCGGCCGCGGCGGCCGCCCCGACCCGCAGCGCCGTTCCCGTCACCGAGGCCCCGGCGCGCCCGGACCGCAGCAACGGCGCAGCGCGCGGCCCCTGGGGCTGATCCCGGCGCCATCCGGCCCTTGCATCGTTGGGGCGTTGGTCCTTTAAGCGCGCGCGACGCCTCCCCGCGCCCGTCGACCGCTGCAAGGACCCCGCCCATGACCCTGCCCGCCCCGAAGAAGGTCGTGCTCGCCTATTCCGGCGGGCTGGACACCTCGATCATCCTCAAGTGGCTGCAGACCGAGTACGGCGCCGAGGTCATCACCTTCACCGCCGACCTCGGCCAGGGCGAGGAGCTGGCCCCGGCCCGCGAGAAGGCGCTGAAGCTCGGCATCAAGCCGGAGAACATCTTCATCGACGACCTGCGCGAGGAGTTCGTGCGGGACTTCGTCTTCCCGATGTTCCGGGCCAACACCCTCTATGAGGGCCAGTATCTGCTCGGCACCTCGATCGCCCGGCCGCTGATCGCCAAACGCCAGATCGAGATCGCCCGCCAGGTCGGCGCCGACGCCGTCTGTCACGGGGCCACCGGCAAGGGCAACGACCAGGTCCGCTTCGAGCTGGGCTACTATGCGCTGGAGCCCGACATCCGCGTCATCGCCCCCTGGCGCGAGTGGGAGTTCCGCAGCCGCGAGGCCCTGCTGGCCTTCGCCGAGCAGCACCAGATCCCGATCGCCAAGGACAAGCGCGGCGACGCCCCGTTCAGCGTCGACGCCAACCTGCTGCACTCCTCCTCCGAGGGGAAGGTGCTGGAGGACCCGGCGGTCGAGGCCCCCGAGTTCGTGCACCAGCGCACCATCTCGCCGGAGGATGCGCCCGACGCGGCCACCGTGGTCGAGATCGGCTTCGAGAAGGGCGACGCGGTCTCGATCGACGGCCAGCGCCTGTCGCCGGCCGAACTGCTGACCCGGCTCAACCAGCTGGGCCACGACAACGGGGTCGGCCGCCTCGACCTGGTCGAGAACCGCTTCGTCGGCATGAAGTCGCGCGGCGTCTACGAGACCCCGGGCGGGACCATCCTGCTGGCGGCGCACCGGGGCATCGAGTCCATCACCCTGGACCGCGGGGCCATGCACCTGAAGGACGAGCTGGCGGTGAAGTACGCCCAGCTGATCTACAACGGCTTCTGGTTCTCGCCCGAGCGCGAGATGCTGCAGGCGGCCATCGACAAGAGCCAGGAGCGGGTCGAGGGCGTGGTCCGGGTCAAGCTCTACAAGGGCAATGTCACGGTCATCGGCCGCCAGAGCCCGCAGAGCCTGTACGACCAGGAGCTGGTCACCTTCGAGGAAGGCGCCGTCGCCTATGACCACCGCGACGCCGAGGGCTTCATCAAGCTCAATGCGCTGCGCCTGCGCGTGCTGGCCCGCCGCGACCGCCGCGGCTGACCTTACGGCGTATTCACTTGGCCTGCCGGGACCTCAGGCGCAGGGTCCGCTCCGAAAGACGAACGGAGTTCGACCATGCGCCTGACCCTCATCGCCGCCGCCGCGGCCGCCGCCACCCTGGCCGCCGCCCCGGCCTTCGCCCTCCCCCAGGACGCCCCGGCGGCCCCGGCCGCGGCCGAGGCCGCCGCGGAAGCCGCCTTCGAGGCCCGCGCCGAGGCCTTCGAGGCCAGCATCGAGCGCATGGCCGAGGAGATGGGCGCCGCCGTCGAGGCCGCCGGGGCCGACGCCGCCCGCCGCGGCGCCGCGCTGGACGCCATCCAGGCCCGCTACCAGCCCGAGGCCGACGCCTTCGCCGCCGAGCTGCAGACCTTCGTCGACAGCCAGCTGGCCTCCATGCCGGCCGACCAGCAGGCCGCCGTGCGCAACGGCATCGCCGCCGCCCTGACCCAGATCCGCGGCGTCCCCGCCATGGTGCGCAGCCAGGTCGAGCAGGCCGCCGCCGCCCCGGCCCCGGCCGCGCCCGCCAACTGACCGTCCGACGCCCCGGGGGCGGGTCCGCACGCCCGCCCCGCTGATCTTCCGGAGCCCGCCATGCGCCGCGTCGCCCTCGCCCTCCCGGCCCTCCTCGGCCTCGCCCTCGCCACCCCCGTCCTCGCCCAGGAGCGGCCGGTCGAGACGCGCCACACCCTGCCGGGCTATCAGCCCAGCGCGCTGGAGCGCGCCATCGACGCCGGCGGGCCCGACAGCGCCGCGGCCCTGACCTCGGCCCTGCTGGCCATCGTCAGCGACAGCGACCTGGACCCCGAGACCCGCGCCGAGCGCCTGCAGGCCGCGGTCGAGGCGCTGCAGCCGCACATGTCGGACCTGGCCATGGGCGCCGCCGAGACCGGGGTGCAGGTGGCGGCCACGATGCTGGCCACCATGGACCTGCAGGCCCTCGTGGGCGCGGCCGCGGCCGCCGCCGGGCCCGAGCTGGAGGCGGAGATCCGCACCGCCCTCGCCGAAGCCGCCGCCGGCCTCGCCGCCGCCGCGGCGGGCATGGCGGCCGCCCAGGCTGAAGCCGCAGCCGCGACCCCGCCGGCCTGAGGGGGGCAAGCCGCCCCGGCCAGATCCTCCCCCACAGGGGGAGGTGGCTCGCCGCGGAGCGGCGAGACGGAGGGGGGGCAGAGCGCCACCGTCGCGGATCATGCCCCCCCCCCCCCCCGGCCCGGGGGCCCCAACCCCAGGGGGGGACGTTCCCCCA
>CAZUXK010000035.1:0-21419 GCA_964624025.1 uncultured Brevundimonas sp. | reverse complement strand
CTACATGGGCTGTTCCACCTTCTCGAATTTCACCGTCCTGCCCGAGATCGCGGTGGCCAAGATCCGCAAGGACGCGCCGTTCGAAAGCGCCTGCTACGTCGGCTGCGGCGTGACCACGGGGGTGGGCGCGGTGGTCAATACGGCCAAGGTCGAGCCGGGCGCCAACTGCGTCGTCTTCGGCCTCGGCGGCATCGGCCTGAACGTCATCCAGGGCCTGAAAATGGTCGGGGCCGACATGATCGTCGGCGTCGACATCAACCCGTCGAAGGAAGCGTGGGGCCGCCGCTTCGGCATGACCCACTTCGTCAATCCCAAGGACCACGACGACGTCGTCGCCCATCTGGTCGAGCTGACCGGCGGCGGGGCCGACTACACCTTCGACTGCACCGGCAACACCACCGTCATGCGTCAGGCGCTGGAAGCCTGCCACCGCGGCTGGGGCGAGAGCGTCATCATCGGCGTGGCCGAGGCCGGCAAGGAGATCGCCACCCGCCCGTTCCAGCTGGTCACCGGCCGCGTCTGGCGCGGCTCGGCCTTCGGCGGCGCCCGCGGGCGCACCGACACGCCGAAGATCGTCGACTGGTACATGGACGGGAAGATCGAGATCGACCCGATGATCACCCACACCCTGCCGCTGGAGCGCATCAACGAGGCCTTCGACCTGATGCATGCGGGCGAGAGCATCCGCAGCGTGGTGGTGTTCTGAGGTCCGTTGCGTTGAGCAACGGGCATTGCTAGCGTCGCGGTCGTCCAAGGGAGGCCAAGCCATGTTCACCCACGTCATTCTCGGAGCCGACGACGTCGAGGCGTCGCGCCGGTTCTATGACGCCGCGCTCGGCGCCCTCGGCGTAGAGCCCGGCCAGCCGGACCCCAGGGGCCGCTACTGGTGGCGCACGCCCCGCGGGACCTTCGCCATCGGCAAGCCGCTGGACGGCGGCCCGGCCAGTTGCGCCAACGGCGGCACCATCGGCTTCCACGCGAAGAGCGCCGAGGCGGTGCAGGCCTTCCACGACGCCGGTGTGGCCGCCGGGGGAACCTCGATCGAGGACCCGCCCGGCGAGCGCAACAGCCCGTTCGGCAAGCTGATCCTCGCCTATCTGCGCGATCCGGCCGGCAACAAGATCTGCGCCATGCACCGGCCGGGGTGATCTTTCAGGGGCGATATCAGTGTGATATCGTTCAGCGATGGCGCAGGCTCTGATCAGAAATATCGACGACGCCGACATGGCGGAGATCAGGGCCCAGGCCGCGCGCCAGGGCATTTCCGTCGAGCAAAGACTGCGTGACGTCGTCGCCGAGGCGGCGCGAGCGGATCGGGACGCGTTCTGGCAGCTGGCCGCAAAGATGCGGGAGGCGACGCGGGGCGCCAGCCTGACGGTCGAACAGGTCCTCGAAGAGAGTCGAAGGGAACGGGAAGATCGCGACCGCCGCATCATCGGCGATATTTGACGCCAGCGTCGCCATTCGCTGGATGGTCGATGATCCATTGACGGCGGCGGCCATCGAGGCCGCGGAGACGCACGTCGCGGAAGCCCCCTTCCTGCTTTGCAGCGAGGTGGCCAACGCGCTCAGGAACCACCACCGCGCCGGTCGATATCAACTGGACTGGTGTCAGCAACAGTTGCGCCGCCTGCCGCGTCTTGTCCGCCTCCATGACGAACGCCCCCTGTTGCCCTTCGCCTTCCGACTGGCGGCGGAGCGGGATCACGCGGTTTACGATTGCGTCTACGTCGCCATGGCCATTGAAAGGGCCATGCCCCTGATCACTGCCGATAGAAGGCTGGCGAGGAAGTTCGAGGGGCTGCCGGGCCTCGACCTGGTAGATTTGACGGAGGCGATGTCGAGCCGATGAACACTGTGAAGACCCACGCCGTCCACGGCGGCGCCCTGCGCTACCTGAAGCACGACAGCGCCGTCACCGGCACGCCCATGACCCTGTCGGTCTTCATCCCGCCCGGCGAGGGCCCCTTTCCAGTGGTGATCTGGCTGTCGGGCCTGACCTGCACCGAGGACAACTTCACCACCAAGGCCGGGGCGTCCAGGCGCGCCGCCGAGCTCGGCCTGATCGTGGTCGCGCCGGACACCTCGCCGCGCGGCCCGGACCTCCAGGGCGGGGCGGTCGCCGACGACCCGGCCTATGACCTCGGTCAGGGCGCCGGCTTCTATGTCGACGCCACCGAGACCCCCTGGGCCCCGCATTTCCGGATGGCGTCCTATGTCGTCGACGAGTTGATCCCCCTCATCGACCGGGAGTTCCCGACCACCGGCGCCCGGTCGATCCTCGGCCACTCCATGGGCGGTCACGGGGCCCTGACCCTGGCGCTGAACCACCCGCAGCTGTTCCGCGCGGTCTCGGCCTTCGCCCCGATCGCCAGCCCGACCCGCTGTCCGTGGGGCGAGAAGGCCCTGACGGCCTATCTCGGTCCGGATCGCCGCGCCTGGGCCCGCCATGACGCCGCCCTGCTGCTGGCCGCGGGCGCCGCGAAGGGCCGGTTCGACGACATCCTGATCGACCAGGGCGACGCCGATCCCTTCCTCGTCGACCAGCTGAAGCCGGAGCTGCTGGTCGAAGCCGCGCGAGCGTCGGGTCAGCCCCTGACCCTGCGGATGCAGCCCGGCTACGACCACTCCTACTTCTTCATGGCCAGCTTCATCGACGACCACCTGGAGTTCCACGCGGCGCGGCTGAAGGGCTGATCCGCCGCAGCCCGGGCGACAGGTTCGGCTTGGCATCCGGCCGCGGGCGCCTATCTGTGGCGCACCGTCAGTCCAACCCGGAGAGTCTCCCCATGGCCTTCACCCTGCCGCCCCTGCCCTACGCCCATGACGCGCTGGAGCCGGCCATCGACAAGGAGACGATGACCTTCCACCACGGCAAGCATCACCAGGCCTACGTCGACAACCTGAACAAGGCGGTCGACGCCGACGCAGCCCTGCAGGGCAAGTCGCTGGAAGAGATGTTCGCCGTGATGTCGACGCTGCCGAAGGCGGTGCGCAACAACGGCGGCGGCCACTGGAACCACGCCCTGTTCTGGGAACTGCTGGCGCCGCAGGGCCAGACCGGCGCCCCCTCGGCGGAGCTGGCGGCGGCGATCGACCGCGACCTCGGCGGCATGGACGCCTTCAAGACCGCCTTCAACGCCGCCGGCGCCGGCCAGTTCGGCTTGGGCTGGGCCTGGCTGATCGTCCAGGACGGCAAGCTGAAGGTCACCTCGACCCCGAACCAGGACAATCCCCTGATGGACGTGGCCGACGAGAAGGGCGCCGTGGTGCTGGGCGCCGACGTGTGGGAGCACGCCTACTACCTCAAGTACCAGAACCGCCGGGCCGACTACCTGGCCGCCTTCTGGTCCGTGGTGAACTGGAACAAGGTCAACGCCCTGTACGCCGCGGCCACGGCCTGAGCCGGGCGGCTCATCCCTTGACCTGGGGGAGGCGGGTCGGCATAAGGCCCGCTTCCTCGCGCCAGCCCCGGCTGTGCGCGGGTTTCTACACGGGTGATGCGTGAACCGCCGTTGAGATCGTGCCTCCATTCGGGGAGGGACCGGGCCGCATCAAGACGAAGAGAACGACATGTCCAAGCGCCATAGCGCCAAGTACAAGATCGACCGGGCCATGGGTGAAAACCTGTGGGGCCGCGCCAAGTCGCCGGTCAACAAGCGCTCCTACGGCCCGGGCCAGCACGGCCAGCGCCGCAAGTCGAAGGTCTCGGACTTCGGCCTGCAGCTGAAGGCCAAGCAGAAGCTCAAGGGCTACTACGGCAACATCACCGAGAAGCAGTTCTCGCGCACCTACGCCGAGGCCGCCCGCCGCAAGGGCAACACCTCGGAGAACCTGATCGCCCTGCTCGAGGCCCGTCTGGACGCGGTGGTCTACCGCGCCAAGTTTGTGCCGACCGTCTGGGCCGCCCGCCAGTTCGTCAACCACGGCCATGTGCTGGTGAACGGCAAGAAGGTGGACATCGCCTCCTACCGCGTGAAGGCCGATGACGTGATCTCCATCAAGGAGAAGTCGCGCAGCATGGCTCTGGTGCTGGAAGCCCAGCAGTCGTCGGAACGCGACGTGCCGGACTATCTGGAACTGGGCGACCGCGGCTTCTCGGTGCGCTTCGTGCGCGCCCCGGAACTGGCTGACGTGCCCTATCCGGTCAAGATGGAGCCGAACCTGGTGGTCGAGTACTACGCCTCGTAATCGACCCGACGGCGAAACACATGAAGGGCCCCCGGAGCGATCCGGGGGCCTTTTTCGTTGTGGCGCGGCATCGCCCGCATGAACGAACGTTCATCGGGCTTGCGAAAGATTCACGTGTCTCGGCGCCCTCTTCGCGCCACCTTGCGGCCACGCTTGGAAGCCTAAGGAGTGCCCGAATGCGCCGTGTCCTGATCGCCGCCGTGATCGCCGCCCTGTCCGCCCCGATGCTGGCGGGCTGCATCATCATCGCCACCGAGAAGCCGACCACCCGCGTCGTGCACCAGGGCGGTGCCGAGGCCGAGCAGTGATCCGCAGCCTCGCCCTCATCGCTGTTGCCGCGCCGCTGCTGGGCGGCTGCGTGATCTACGCCAGCGAAGGCGGCGAGCGCGACGTCACCGTCCAGCTCGCCTCCGCCGCTGTCGACGAGATCGGCGAAGCCGGTGAAACGGTGCGGTCCGCCCGCTTCGAGGACGGCCGGCTGGTGGTGCGCGTCGACTCCAACGGCTGCACCTCGGCCGCCAACTTCGAGGTCCGGCTGGTGGGCGACCGCCCCGCCGCCCTGACCCTCGAGCGGGTGCGTCCCGACCCCTGCCGCGCGATCGTGCCGGAGGGCGTCGAGGTCAGCTGGACCTACGCCGAGCTCGGCCTCGAGGGCGGCGACTCCGTGCGCCTGATGAACGCGATCCGCCTGCCCTGACGGGCGGGCGTCCGATCATCGGCCGAACTGGGCCACCATGTCGGCAGGGATGCGATGGGGGCGCAGGGAGCGGGCGTCGACGAGGCACCATTCGGAGACGCCTTGGGCGCACAGCCGCCCCTCCCCGTCCTCGATCCGCACATAGCGGTTGAACCGCGGCCCCTCGGGATCCCCCACCCAGGTGCGGGCGACGACGCCGGTCGCGTCCGGATTGATGCCGCGCAGGTAGTCGATCTCGTGGCGCAGGGCGACCCACGACCAGCGGGCGCGCGTGTCCTGATCGAACCGGGCGTTCCAGTGCGCCGTGCCCGCCTCCTGCAGCCAGCCGACGTAGAACACGTTGTTGACGTGTCCGTTGGCGTCGATGTGCTCCGGCCGGACCTCGAGAGGAACCACGAAAACCTCGCGGTCCGGCCGCGGCTGCAGCGCCTTGCGCGCCATCAGGCCTCGCCGCCGTCCAGCGCCACGCCCTTCTCGGCCATCAGCGCCTGAAGCTCGCCCGACTGGAACATCTCGCGCACGATGTCCGAGCCGCCGACGAACTCGCCCTTGACGTAGAGCTGGGGAATGGTCGGCCAGTCGGTGAAGCTCTTGATGCCCTCGCGCAGGGCCTCGTCCTGCAGCACGTCGACGCCGACGAACGGCGCGCCCAAGTGGTCCAGGATCTGCACCGCCAGCGAGGAGAAGCCGCAACGCGGCTGGTCCGGCACGCCCTTCATGAACAGCACCACCGGATGCTCGGCGATGGTCTGGGCGATGAACGCGTGGACGGGGTTGTCGGCAGCGGCGTCGGTCACAGGGAAGCCCTCTTGCGGTTGCCGCCGGACCTAGGCGCCCGGCCCCGCCGGGTCAAGCGCCGCCGGCCGATCCTCCCGGACTTGTCAGGCGGCGGCGCTGCGCACCCGCGCCATCTCGATCTGCGCGGCCAGCCCGGCCGGAAGGTCGCGCTCGGGCACGTCGATGATCTGGTTCAGGCGCTCGACGGTATCCACATCGACCATCACCGACGTCATGGCGGGGTCCGTGAGCACGAAGGCCAGGCATAGCTGCTCGGCGGTCCAGCCCTGGACCTGGTGCAGAAAGGCGAAGCTGTCGGTCGGCGGCGCCTGCGTGGCCGGGGTGTCGCGACCCGATCCGAAGCCAAACAGGCCGCGGCGGACCGGGGCCTCGGCCGGCGCCACTCGCTGCCCGCGCGACAGCAGCGAGGGGTAGAAGCCGTAGGCCATGATGGTCATGTCGTAGTCACGCGCGGCGCGGATGCGGCTGCGCACCTGCCACGAGGCATTGACGTGATAGGGCGTGGCCAGCACGTCGAAGGCGCCGGTGGAGACATAGGCGTCCATCACTTCGCCGTCGCCGGCGACGCCGAGCATGCGGGTGCGGCCGGCCGAGCGCTGGGCCTTGAGCGCCTGCAGGGAAACCTGCGGCAGCTCGTTCTCGCCCGGCTGGTCAAGCAACGAGATGTCGATCCAGCCGAGCCCGGAGACGTGCAGCACCCGGTCAATGGCGTGGGTCAGCCCCCCCGGCGAAAAGTCGCGCACCGCGCCGCGCCGGCCGTCGCCGGCGCCCAGCGTCACCGCCACGGTCACCAGGTCGCGCTCAACCGCCGACAGGGCTTCGCCGACCATCTCGGCCAGCACCGGATCGGCGCTCTCAAGCACATAGGCGTTCACGCCCTGCTCAAGCGCCGCATAGATCAGGCCGCGCACAAAGTCCGGGCCGCGCATCGCTGCGCCCGCGCCCAGCCGGACGCTGACACTCGACAGGGCGCCGCCGCCGCGGCCGAACGGACGATAGCGCATCTCAGCCTCCTGTTGCGGCCTCGCCGGGGGTCAGGGTGGTCAGGGCGAGGGCGTGCAGCTCTCCGCCCATCTTGCCCTTGAGGGCGGCATAGACGGCCTGGTGCCGACGCACCCGCGGCTGCCCGGCGAAGGCTTCCGACACCACGCGCGCGCGATAGTGGTCGCCATCCCCGGCCAGATCCTCGATCAGGATCTCGGCGTCAGGAAAGGCGGCGATCAGATCAGCATAAAGGGCGTCAGCGGACAGCGGCATTCAACGAGCTCTTGTTTCCCTGACCATGCCCCGGAAACCTTAACGCACGACTACATCAGCCCCAGCTGCCGAAAGCTGGCCACGCCCTGACGACCGACGATCAGATGATCGTGCACGGTGATGGCCAGGGCCTGGGCGGCCTCCACCACCTGCCGGGTCATGTCGATGTCGGCCCGGCTCGGCGTCGGATCGCCCGACGGATGGTTATGCACGATGATCAGGTTCTTGGCCGACAGCTCCAGCGCCCGGCGCACCACCTCCCGCGGATAGACCGGCGCGTGGTCGACGGTGCCCCGGTTCTGCACCTCGTCGAGCAGCAGCTGGTTGCGGTTGTCGAGGAACAGCACCCGGAACTGCTCGCGCGGCTCGTGCTGCAGCGACAGCCGGACGTAGGCCACCAGCGCTGTCCAGCTCCCGATCACCGGGCGGCGGGCCGCCTCCTCGCGGGTGACGCGCCGCGCGACCTCATGCAGGGCGGCGAGGTCGAGCGCCGTCTCCGCCCCGACGCCCTTCATGCGGCCCCGGATGTCGGGGGCCCGCACCGTCATCAGGTCCTCGACCGAGGCCGCCAGCACGGCCGCCAGCGACCCGAACCGGTCGAGCAGCGTCTTGGCCAGCGGCTTCACGTCACCCTGCGGCTGGCTGCGGAACAGGAACAGCTCCAGCAGCTCGTAATCGGGCAGGTGATGCAGGCCCGCGCCCCGGGCTCGCGCACGCAGCCGTTCGCGGTGCCCGGCATGGTGGGGCGCGGCGCGGCGGGGGCGGGCGGCCGGCGCCGGCTCGTCGCGCTCCTCGTCCATGCGCCCCCTCCTCTGTCGGCAGGAAGCTAACGCGGCGCGCCCGCGGGCGCCAACGGCTCAGTTGGGACGGAACAGGCCGGCGGGCGAGGCGGTGAAGATCTCGACCCCGTTCTCGGTGACACCGACCGTGTGCTCGCACTGGGCTGACAGGGACTTGTCGCGGGTGACGGCGGTCCAGCCGTCGGCCAGCACCTTCACCTGCGGCTTGCCGAGGTTCACCATCGGCTCGACCGTGAAGAACATGCCCGGCTTCAGCACCGCGCCCTCGCCCTTGCGGCCGAAGTGCAGGACGTTCGGATTGTCGTGGAACACCCGACCGATGCCGTGACCGCAGAAGTCGCGCACCACGCTCATCCGGTGGCTCTCGACGAACTTCTGGATGGCGAAGCCGATGTCGCCGAAGGTGGCGCCCGGCTTCACCTGGGCCAGCCCCAGCGCCAGCGCCTCATAGGTCACATCGACCAGCTTGCGGGCGCGCGGATTGATGTCCCCGACAGCGTACATGCGGCTGGAGTCGCCGTGCCAGCCGTCGACGATCACCGTATGGTCGATGTTGACGATGTCGCCGTCCTTGAGCACCCGGTCGCCCGGAATGCCGTGGCAGACGACGTGATTGATCGAGGTGCAGACGGTCTTCTCGTAGCCCTTGTAGCCGAGGCAGGCCGGCAGGGCCCCGTGATCGAGGGTGAACTCGCGGATCAGGTCGTCGATCTCGCCGGTGGTGATCCCGGGCTTCACATGCGCCGTGATCATGTCCAGAGCCTCGGCCACCAGGCGCCCGGCGCGGCGCATGCCCTCAAAGTCCTCCGGCCCGTGCAGGCGGATGGTGGCGGACCGCACGGGGGCGTCGGCGTCGAGGTCCTGCGGTTCGTACATCAGGCGGTTCCGGGGTTCAGGCGGCGGGGGCGCCGTCGGGCTGCCAGGGCAGGCGGCGATCGAGGCGGATCTGTTCGGGGCTCACATGGCAAGCATAGCACAGAACCTCAACCCCTGCTGCGGCCGCCGCGCGCAGGGCCGGGCCATAGGCCGGGTCGAGATCGTCGGCGGTGGTGAAGGCCTCGCCGTCCATGCGCTGAATGACGAACAGCATGACCGCCCGGCCGCCGGCCTCGACCACCCGCTCCAGCGCCTTCAGGTGCTTGACGCCGCGGGTGGTCCGGCAGTCGGGAAACTCGACCAGCCCCGGCCGGCGCAGGAAGTGGACGTTCTTGATCTCCACCCAGGCCGACGCCCGCTCCGGGTCGGTCAGCAGCAGGTCGATGCGGCTGTCGACGTCATAGCGCACCTCGCGCGTCAGATGGGCGTAGCCGGTCAGCTCGGGGACGGCCGCGGCGGCGATCGCCGCCTCGGCGATGCGATTGGGGTTCATGGTGTTGACGCCGACGAGCCCGCCGTCCGCCTCGATCAGCTCCAGCGTCAGCGGCAGCTTGCGTTTCGGATCCGGCGAGCGCGACAGCCACACGGGCGACGCCGGCGTCGTCAGACCCAGCATCGCCCCGGGATTGGGCACGTGCACCGTGGTCTCCGTCCCGTCCTCCAGCCTGACATCAGCGAGGAAGCGCTTGTAGCGGCGCAGCAGGACGGCGCGATGCAGGGGCGAAGGGAAGATCATCTGGCGAGCCGGCGGCGAAAGATATATATCATTGATGCATACCGGAGGACGATCATGTCCGATACCGCCATCGCCCGCGTCTTCATGACCGGCCGCAGCCAGGCCGTCCGCCTGCCCAAGGCGTTCCGGGTCAAGGGCGACCGCGTGCGGGTCCGCCGCGACGGCGACCGCATCATCCTCGAGCCGATGTTCGAGAGCGCCGAGGCCTGGCTCGCTGCGCTGGACGAGTTCCGGGACATCCCCTTCATGGAGGAGGGGCGGAACCAGCCGGAGATGCCGCCCCCGCCAGACTGGAGCGATGACGACTGACGATGTTCAGTCTCGACTCCTCGACAGCCATCGACTTTCTGCGCCGTCCACCGGCCCAGCTGGTGCGCCGCATCGCCGAGGCCCGCGACGCGGGCTTGCTCACCATCAGCGCCATTGTCCTTTTCGAACTGAGTTACGGGGCCGAGCGGCGCGTGCATCCCACGCATCTGGAACGCTTGCAGACCTTTCTCGGGGGCGGCGTCGAGGTCATCGAGTTCGACGCTGAGGACGCCTGGGCGGCAGGCGAAGTGCGGGCCCGACTTGAACGGAGCGGCGCAAGGATCGGCCCCTACGACACCCTTATCGCCGCCCAGGCCCTGCGGCGGGACCTGGTGCTTGTCACCGCCAACCTTCGGGAGTTTGAACGCATTCCCGGCCTGCGACTGGAGACCTGGCGCGAATGACCTCCCCCGCCCCCACCGCCGCCGTCCTCATCATCGGCGACGAGATCCTGTCCGGCCGCACCGCGGACACCAACCTGAACACCATCGCGCGGTTTCTGGCGGCGCTGGGCATCGATCTGCAGGAGGCGCGGACCGTCGGCGATCGGCCCGAGCAAATCATCGACGCGCTGAACGCCCTGCGGGCGACGCACGACTATGTCTTCACCACCGGGGGCATCGGCCCCACGCATGACGACATGACGGCCGACGCGGTGGCGGCGGCCTACGGGGTGGCCCTGCCCGAACATCCGGACGCCCTGGCCCTGCTGGCGCGGCGGTATGGCGACCAGTTCAACGCCGCCCGGCGGCGCATGGCGCGCATCCCCGAGGGCGGCGTGCTGATCGCCAATCCGGTGACCGACGCCCCGGGCTTCCAGCTGGGCAATGTGTTCGTCATGGCCGGGGTGCCGAAGATCATGCAGGCCATGCTGGAGGACGTGGCCCCGCGCCTGCGCACCGGCGCGGTGGTGCACGCGCGCAGCCTCCGGGTCTCCGGCGTCGGCGAGGGCGATGTCGCCGCGCCTCTCGCAGCAGTCGCCGCGGCCCATCCCGACCTCAGCCTGGGCAGCTATCCATTCGGCCACGGCACGGTGGGGGAGATCGGCACGAACCTGGTCGTGCGGGGGCGTGACGCCGCCGCGGTGACCGAAGCGACCGAAGCCCTGCGGACAGCCCTGTCGGCCGCCGGCATCACGGTCTCATCTGACAGCTGAGGCCGGCCCCGCTGTGGCGGGACCGGCCCCTTGTTTTCGCGTCAGCTGCGCTTGTCGCCGTAGCCGCGGCCGCCGTTGGACGGGCGGCGACGACGACGCTTCAACTTGGCCACCGCCGCCGGCTCGCCGGCAGCGTTGGTCGGCGCGCGCTCGCCGGCCAGGGGGTCGAAGCGGGCGGCCGGGGGCCCCGAGCGATCGCGACCCTCACCCTTGCGCGGGCGGTGCGGCTGGCCGCCGCCGGCCGGGCGCTGGCCGCGGCGACGCTGACGGCCGGGGCCTTCCTCGCCACGCGGCTTCTTCGTCTCGGCTTCCGGCAGGGTCGGCTTCTTGCCCACCCCGGCGGCCATGATGGCGGCGTCCAGACGGCCCAGCTCCGCGTCGTTGCGACGATCGGTCGAGGGGATCTTCTGGCGCGTGACCTTCTCGATGTCCTTGAGCAGCTTCATCTCGTCGCCGGCGACGAAGCTGATGGCAGTTCCGTCCGCCCCGGCGCGCGCGGTGCGGCCGATACGGTGGACATAGGCCTCCGGCACATAGGGCAGCTCGAAATTGACCACGTGGGTGACGCCGTCGATGTCGATGCCGCGGGCGGCGATGTCGGTGGCCACCAGCACGCGCAGCTTGCCGGCCTTGAAGGCCGCCAGGGTGCGTTCGCGCTGGGACTGGCTCTTGTTGCCGTGGATGGCGCCCGCGCCGACGCCGCCGGCCTCGAGATAGGCGGCGACCTTGTCGGCCCCGTGCTTGGTCTTGGTGAACACCAGCACGCGGTTGAAGGCGTCGTCCGCGAACAGTTCCTGCAGCAGGGCGCGCTTGCGGCCCTGTTCGACCCAGACCACCGACTGCTTGATGCGCTCGACGGTGGTCGACTGCGGCGTGACCTGGACCTTGACCGGCTCCTTCAGCAGGTCCGCGGCCAGCTTGCCGATCTCCGACGGCATGGTGGCCGAGAAGAACAGGTTCTGACGGCGCATCGGCAGGCGCGACACGACCTGGCGGATCGGCTTGATGAAGCCGAGGTCCAGCATCTGGTCCGCTTCATCGAGGACGAAGATCTCGGTGGCGCTGAGGTCGACGTTCTTCTGCTGCATGTGATCCAGCAGGCGGCCAGGCGCGGCGACCAGGACGTCGAGCCCCTGCTGCAGGGCGCGCTCCTGCGGGCCATAGCTGACGCCGCCGAAGATCACCGCGACGCGGAAGCCGAGGTGACGGCCGTAGGCCTTGAAGCTGTCGGCGATCTGGCTGGCCAGCTCGCGGGTCGGCGACAGGATCAGGCAGCGGGTGGTGCGCGGCGCCGGGGCCACGCGGTTGGCGGCCAGCCGGTGCAGAATCGGCAGGGCGAAGGCGGCGGTCTTGCCGGTCCCGGTCTGGGCGATGCCCAGCAGGTCCTTGCCGGTCATCACCTGCGGGATGGCCTGGCTCTGGATCGGGGTGGGCCGCTCGTAGCCTTCGGCCTTCAGGGCCTGCAGCAGCAGCGGGTTGAGGCCCATGGCGTCGAAGCCGCCAACCTTGGGTGCGTCGGCGCGGGGAGTCTCGAGGGTCGTGGTCGACACGTGTCGTCTGTCTTTCGCGTGCGGCGAAGCGCAGGCAGGCCTGATCGTCAGGGCCGCGCACCGCCGTGGCCGCCGGAAGCGGGGGCCGGGATCGGGCGCCGCCCCGCGTGTCCGGGCGACAGATGAGGTTTGAGGACCCGGCGCTCTCTACAGAGCGGCTTCCGGCCAGGCCGGAAACCCACACGCGCTGGAACGCGCCGGATGTCGCGAGACTGCAACAGGGCGGCAGATGGGCCCCGGATGTGGCGAAGTCAAGGCGCGGGCAGCAAACGGGTCGAGGCCGCCTCGATGTCGGCCTCCAGCCGCGCCATGAACTCGGCGCGCTTCAGACCGGCCGGAATGGGCGGCAGGAACTCGAACACCACCACCCCCGGCGTGCGGCGGAACCCGTGCGCGGGCCAGCAGACGCCGGAGTTGGTGGCCACCGGCCAGCAGGGCCCCTCCAGGTCGCGGTAGATGGCGGCGACGCCGGGCTTGTAGTCGCCCGGCTGACCGGGCGGCGTGCGCGTGCCCTCGGGGAAGATCACGATCTGACGGTCCTCGGCGAGGCGGGCGCGGGCCTGCCGGGCCATGTCCTTGAGCGCCTTCGCATGGCCCGAGCGATCGACGGCGATCATCCGCGTCTTCCACGCGAACCAGCCGAAGAAGGGCAGCGACATCAGCTCCTTCTTGAGCACGAAGCAAGCGTCGGGCAGCACGGCCAGCAGGGCCACGATATCCAGCATGCCCTGGTGTTTGGCGGCCACCAGGGCGGCGCCGGCGGGCCGGTGCTCCAGTCCGCGGAACTCGACCCTGACACCGGCGATCCAGCGCAGTCCGAACAGGACGAATTGCGCCCAGCCGCGCACCACGCCCATGGCCATGACGTGGTGCCCCAGCAAAGCTGGCGACAGGCCGACGGCGAACAGCGCCATCGACAGGTAGAGCCAGAGAACGAAGACGAGGGAGCGCAGGGTGGTCATGGGGCGGCCAGCGCCTGGTCGGCCTTCTCGGCGGCGGCGCGCATGGCCTCGCGGGTGGCGTCGGCGGTCCGGTCGCCGAACACCCGGCGCACGCCCTCGCGCGCCATGACCCCGAGGTACTTGTTGTATTCCAGCGTCATGCGCCGCGCGGTCTCGGCCGCGCGCCACCAGCGCGAGCTGTGCAGCGAGGGCGTCGACACGGCATAGGGGGTCAGCTCGACGCCCGGCGCGGCGCTGCGGATCTCCAGCAGGCTGCGCGGCATGTGATAGTCCGAGGTCACCACGATCAGGCTGTCGTAGCCGCGCGACTCCGCCCAGGCGGCGATCTCCTGGGCGTTGCCGAGCGTGTCCTCGGCGTCGAATCCCAGGTCGACGCAGCAGTCGAACAGCCGGTTCGAGCCGGGCGTCAGGGCGCGCAGCTCCTGCCGGCGCACTTCGCGATTCACCCCCGACACCAGGAGCCGCTCGCCCTTGTCCTGCTCCAGCAGGCGCATGGCGGCGTGAATGCGCTGGGCCGAGGGGCCGGTCAGGGCGACGATGCCGTCGGCGCGGGCCGGCTCGGGCGCAGGCGTGAAGTCGCGCACCCGCTCGGCGAAGGCGAACAGGCCGAACAGCCAGATCACAACCGCGACGGCGACGACCGCCAGGACCTTCATCACGCCTCCTCGACCGACGCCAGCGCCCGGCCCGCCGCCAGCCTAGCGGCGAGCGCCGCCACGGTAAACGCGATCAGCGGACAGGGCGCGATCAGCAGCAGGTCGCGCCAGGCCAGCGGCAGCGCCGGCGTCAGCCCCCCGTCCCCGCCCAACAGGCGCAGCGCCGCCACCAGTCCGGCCGCCGCCAGCGCCCCGACGAGCGCCGCCTGACCTGCGATCAGGGCGAAACGCCGCTGGAACAGCCCCGCAACCGTGGACTCTTTGGCCCCGTTCAGCGTCAGGACCGCGAGGGTCGGGCGGGCCGCGGCGACCCCGGCCTCGGCGGCATAGGCCACAGCCGCGCCCGCGGCCCCGGCCACCAGCAGGAAGGCCGCGCCGGCCAGCATCACAAGGGTCAGGGCCGAGCGCTCGACGCCCGCGCGCCACAGGGTGTGATCATCCACCACCGCATCGAGGCCCGCATCCGCCAGGGCCCGGCTGAGCGTCGGCGCACTGGCCGGGGCCATGGGGTCCAGCCGCACGGTCACCATCATCGGCAGGGGCAGATCATCGGGCAGGCTCTCCCCCAGCCAGGGGCGCAGCAGGGCCCGCGCCTCGTCCTCGGTCAGGGCGGCCGCTTCCTCGACCCCGGCGACCCCGCCCAAGGTCTCGGCGGCCCGGGCGGCGGCGACCGTCGCGGTCTCGTCGGCGCGCGGCCGCACCAGCACGGTCGCCTCGCTGCGCAGCTGACGCGCCCAGCCGTCCGCGGCCCGGTCGGCCGCCGCCGCGCCCATGGCCGCGAGGCAGGCGAGAAAGCACAGTACGCCGATCACCACCGCCAGCCACGGCGCGCCGCCGGCGTCCGGGGCCAGCAACGGCCCGGGCGTCGGCCCCTCCCCGCGCTTGAGCCCCCGCCCGATCATGCGCCCGCCTCCAGACGGCCGTCGGCCAGACGCAGCCGCTGCGCCCCCGAGCGCTTGGCCAGCGCCTCGTCATGGCTGGCGATCAGCACCGTGGCCCCGAGACGGTTGAGCGACTGGAACAGCTTGAGCAACCGGGCCGCCATGGCCGCATCGACACTGCCGGTCGGCTCATCGGCGAGGATCAGTTCGGGCCGGTTGATCACCGCCCGGGCGATGGCGAGCCGCTGCTTCTCCCCGCCGGACAGCTGCCGGGGCGAGACAGCGGCGACGTGGTCCAGCCCGACCCAGGCCAGCATCTCCTCGACATCGGCGGCGTAGTCCGCCGGCCGGCGCCCGGCCAGCCGCAGCGGCAGGGCGACGTTGTCGAAGGCCGACAGGTGGTCGAGCAGCCGGAAGTCCTGAAACACCAGGCCGAGCCGCCGGCGCACCGGCGGGCGCGCCTTTCGCGGGGCGCGGGAGACGTCCTGGCCGAACAATTCGATTCGCCCCGCATCGGGCTGGGCCGACAGGGTCAGCAGCCGCAGAAGCGACGACTTCCCCGCCCCGCTCGCCCCGGTAAGGAAGTGGAAAGAGCCCCGCGGCAGGATGAGGTTAACGTCCCGAAGCACCGGGGCCGCCCCGTCATAGCGCAGGGAGACCCCCTCCAGACGGACGGTCGGAGGCGCACTGGCGGTTTCGGCGGCGCGACGGGTCGGCTCGGTCATGGATTTCGCGGATAGGGCGGCCGGTGCGCGCCCAGGGGAGGGAGGCGGCGCGCCTCGGAAGCTTCGGCCATGATACTGACCTGTCCGGAGTGCGCCACCAGCTATTCAGTGCCGGACGAGGCGCTGGGCGCCAAGGGCCGTCGCGTACGCTGCCAGTCCTGCGGCCACCAGTGGATGGCGAAGCCGGACGAACCCCTCGTGCTGTCGGCTGACCCCGCGGCTGACCCCGAGCCCGCCCCCGTTCCCGAATCGCTGGCCGCGACCCCGGCCCCCGAACTGCCCAAGGCCTTCCGCGCGCGCGCCGAGCAGCAGCGCCGCATTCGCCGCGCCGCCACCCACGGGGCCATGTGGGCCGGCCTCGCCAGCGTGTTCGTCGCCATCCTCGGCGCGGCTTGGCTTTTCCGGGTCGACGTCGTGGAGGTGTTCCCACGCGCCGCCGCCGCCTATGCCGCGGTCGGCGCCCCGGTGAATCCCGTCGGGCTGGATTTCGAAGCCCTCAGCGCCCGGCCCTCGCTGCGCGATCCGTCCAAGGTGCTGGTCTCGGGCGCGCTGCGCAACGTCCGCGACCGCGAGGTGACGGCCCCGCCGGTGCGCGTGGCCCTGCTCGACTCCCATGGCGCGGAGATCGGTCACGCCATCGTCCGCATCGACGCCGCCCCCGTTCTGCCGGGCGGGGTGCAGGGCTTCGCCGTCCTGATCGCCGACCCGGCCGCCAAGGCCGCCAACGTCGGCGTCGACTTCGTGCGCGGCGACCTGCCCGCGCCGGCCGCCGCGGGCCACGGTGCGACCCACGCCCCCGACCATGCCGCGCCGTCGGCGCCGGCCCATGACACGCCTGACGCCCACCATGACGCGCCTGAGGCGGCCCACGGCCCGGCCCCCGAGACCGCGCGCGGGGCTGCGGCGGGCACGCACCCTGAGGCCGGTCCGGCGCCCGCCGCCGCGCATGACGCCCATGCGGCGGAGACCCCGGCGCACGGCCTGCGCCCGGCGGTCAGCCTGCGCCCGGCCGCGGCGGATCCCCATGGCTGAGGCCGCCCTGCCCCCCGGCGAGGTGCTGCTCGACGAGGCCGGTATCGCCGACCGCGTCGCGGCGCTGGCCCGCGCCATCGCCCCGCGCATCGACGACGAGACCGTGGCCGCCGTGCTGCTCACCGGCGGCATCTGGTTCGCCGCCGACCTGACCCGGGCGCTGGCGAAGGAAGGTCGCCGGGTGCGCTTCGACGCCTTGTGGCTGTCGTCCTACGGCGACGATCGCACCAGCCGCGGCCGCATCAGCGTGCGCGCGCCGTTCCAGCGGGAGCTCGCCGGTCGGCGCGCCCTGATCCTCGATGATGTGTTCGACACCGGCCTGTCCCTGGCCGAGGCGGCGCGGCTGGCCCGCGAGGCCGGCGCGGCCGAGGTGCTGACTTGCGTCTTCGCCCGCAAACCCTGGCCCGAGCCCCGCGCCATCGCCCCGGACTTCGTCGGCTGGGAGGCGCCCGCGCGCTATCTGGTCGGCTACGGACTCGACTCCGCCGGCGCCCTGCGCGGCCTTCCCGAGATTCGCGCCCTCGACTGAGAGCGCGCCTCGAGGCTCAGCGAGACGTCGCCAGCTTCAGCTGCGAGGCTGCGGCCAGCAGCGCGCCTTCATCGGCGTTCAGCGCCGCCGGCCGGGTCGCCGTCGGATAGGCGGCGGCCAGGGCGGTGATGGCCGCATCGATCCGGCGAGCCGTCTCCGGCGTCGCGCGGACGATCTCCGCCCCGTGGCGGTCGCGCCAGGCGCGGGCGGTCAGCAGGAAGCCATAGCCGTCCAGATAGGGTTCATAGGCGTCAGACCCTTTGGCCGTAGCGTACTGCAGGGCCCCGCGATCGACGAGATCAGCGATCACCGCCGCCGCGACGTCCGGATTGCGAAGACCGCCGGCCGGGGCGCGCGCCTCGGCGCTCTCCAGCGTGGCGAGCAGGCCGTCGGCCAGACGCTGGACCTCGGCCGGCCCGGCCCCCTGCGCCGTCGCGGTCGAAGCGGCGATGAAAGGATCCACAAAGGGGGCCACGCCGAGTTGCCGAAAGGTCGGCTCCATGTCGACCAGAACCTCGCCGACGGGGTGGGCGAACATCTCGGCCGCGGCCTGGCGCTCGCCGGCGCCGGCCGCCTCGGCCGCGGCGCGCACATGGGCCTCGACCAGGGCGAGAGCCGACAGATAGACGACCGGGTCGGTCGCCGCGGCGGCGACGTTGACGCCGCCCTCCCCGGACTCGCCGCCCTCGCCGGCGCCCTCGCCCGCCGTGGCCGCCGGCGCGGCGGCCGGCGCCTCGGCCGGACGCTCGGCCTCGCCCGAGCAGCCCGCGATCAGCGCGGCTCCGAGACCCACTGCGGTCCAGCGCTTGAAGTTCGACATGCCGCCTGTCCTTTGTGTCGTTCGTCCCGACCGCTTATACGGAAGCCCATGAACTTGCAATTCGTTCTCATCTGGAGCCGGCCATGCTGCTGATCGCGGGCGAGGTTCTCGATCCGGCGGCCCTCGCCTGGGTCCAGGCGCAGATCGCGGGCCTGGAGTGGCGGGACGGGGCCGCCACCGCCGGTCCGGCGGCGCGGGGCGTCAAGCGTAACGAGCAGGCCGATCTGTCCGGGGCCGCCGGTCAGGCGCTGGAGCAGTTCCTGCGCAGCCGCATCCTCGCCCATCCGGTGGTGGCGACCGCGGCCCGGCCGCGGCGCGTGACCCGCCTGCTGATCAGCCGCACCGGCATGGACGGCGGCTATGGCGATCACGTCGACAACGCCCTGATGGGCGCCGCGGACGATCGCCTGCGCACGGATCTGAGCTTCACCCTCTTCCTCAGCGCGCCCGACGCCTACGAGGGCGGGGCCCTGGCCATCGAGGATCCGCTGGAGGACCGCCGGCTGCGGCTGCCGGCCGGCGATCTCGTCCTCTATCCGTCCGGGGCCGTGCATCGGGTCGAGACAGTCACCCGCGGCGTCCGTCTCGCCTGCGTCGGCTGGATCGAGAGCCTTGTGGCCGACGCCGCCGCCCGCGAGGTGCTGTGGGACCTTGAGCGGGCCCGCGCCGCCTGGCCCGCGGAGGGCGACCCCCGCGGACGGCTGGCGCTCGACAAGGCGATCGGCGCCCTGCTGCGGCGCTGGGCGGCGACCTGAAGCCCGACCGCCGCCCGGACCGCGTCAGTTCCGCGGCGGCGCGGTCTTCACGTGCGCGTCCAGCCACTCGACCATTTCCCACAGGGTGTGGCCGACCGACTCGCGAGCCCGATAGCCGTGCGCCTCGTACGGAAGCACGACATAGCGGGCGGTGGCCCCCGTGCCCTTGAGCGCCGCGAAGAAGCGCTCGCTCTGCACCGGGAAGGTGCCGGAGTTGTCATCGATCTCGCCGTGGATCAGCAGGATCGGCTCGTTGACCTGGTTGGCGTAGGTGAAGGGCGACATCCGCGTGTAGGTGTCGGTCGCCTCCCAGTAGGTGCGCTGTTCCGCCTGGAAGCCGAAGGGCGTCAGGGTGCGGTTGTAGGCGCCGGAGCGGGCGATGCCGGCCCGGAACAGGTCCGTGTGGGCCAGCAGGTTGGCGGTCATGAAGGCGCCGTAGCTGTGCCCGCCGACGGCGATCCGGTCGCGGTCGGCGACACCCATGGCGACCACAGCGTCCACCGCGGCCTGGGCGCTGGCGCTGAGCTGTTCGACGTAGGTGTCGTTGGGCTCCGCCCCGTTGACGCCGACGATCGGCATCGACGGATCGTCGAGCACCGCATAGCCCTGGGTCAGCAGGAACAGGTGGCTGGAGCCGCCCGGGCGAACGAAGCGGTTGCCGGTGTCGACCACCTGCCCGGCCACGGACGGGTCGGTGAACTCGGCCGGATAGGCCCACATCACCAGCGGCAGCGGCCCGTCGCGCGCGGCGTCATAGCCGGCCGGCAGATAGAGGGTGCCGGACAGCTGCACCCCGTCGGCGCGGGTATAGGTGATCAGCTGGCGCGTCACCCCGGCCAGCTGCGGCGCCGGGTCAGGGAAGCTGGTCAGCGGGGTGGACGCCGCGCCGTCAAGGCTGCGGATCATCAGGTTGGCCGGCGTGTCGCGGGTCTCGCGGCGCGTCACCATGCGGCTGCCGTCCTCGGCCAGCAGGCCGACGATGGTCTCATAGGCGTCGCGCGACGACCGCCACAACTCGGTGCGCTCGCCGGTGCGCAGGTTCAGCCGGGCGAGGAAGGGAAACTCGCCCTCGCGCGTGGCCCCGTCGCCCTCCAGCAGGATGGACTCGCCGTCGGCGGCGAACACCATGACCTGGCGCCCGGCGGCGTTCGGTTCGGTCAGGGCCGAGCCCGGGTCATTGTAGCGGTCCTGGTAGTTGCGCTCGACGATCACCCGCCCCTGCCCCGGGTTCGACGGATCGACCAGAATGCGGGTCTCGCGCCGGGTGTTGAACCAGCGGCTGTTGACGATCGCCGCGTCGTCGCGGCCCCAGGTCACGCCGGCGTAGCGCTGTGGCAGGTCCACAAGGGTCACAGGCGCGCCGGTGAAGGGCGCCGCCAGCATGAAGACGCGGTCGCGGATCTCGGCCGGGGTGCGCGGGTCGCCGCCGTCCTGGGCCTCGGCCCAGACCAGGGTCGCCGGCGCATCGGCGCGCCACTGCACCGACCGCGGGCCCGGCGCCACCGCATCGAACGGCGGCGGAATGTTGTCGCGCAGCGGCAGGTCGGCGACCTGGTGCACCAGGCGACCGGTGCGGTCCAGCACCCGCGTCTCCGCCGGGAACAGCCGGGCCGGAACGGCGTAGCTGTAGGGCCGCTTGACCCGGGTCTCGAGGATGTAGTCGCCGTTCGGCGAGAATCCGGCGTCAAGGACCACGCCCGGAGCCCCGATGCGCGTGAGGCGGCCGTCAATGCCGGCGATGGCCAGCTGGGCGGTGAAGTAGTGATCGAACAGGCGCTCGTCACCCGGATTGCCCAGCAGATCCTGATAGGTGCGCACCGGGGCCGCGCGCGCCCCCGTCTGCTCGATCACCGGACCTGTCGGGGCGGCCTCCGGGGTCGGGGCCGGACCGCGGCCCTCGGGAATGGCGCGGAACAGAACCGCGCGGCTGTCCGGCGACCAGGCCAGATCCGCGCCGGCGGCGGCGTTGACGATCGGCCCGGTCAGGGCGCGCGCGGCCCCGGTGGCGGCGTCGACGACCCACAGCTCAAGCCCCGTCGGCGCGTCCTTCAGCAGGGCGACCCGCGCCCCGTCGGGCGACCAGGTCGGAGCGATGAAGCGCGTGCCCGGCGGCAGGGCGGCGGCGACCTCGCGGCCGTCCGCAATGGCCTTGAAGGTGATGCCGGTCAGCCAGGTCAGGCGGCCGTTGGCCGGCCCGTTGTTGCGCGGGTTGAGGCGATAGCCTGCCAGCCGCAGGGTCGGCTCGGCCAGCTCGGCCACCGGCGGCAACGCCGAACGGCTGAACAGGGCCAGCCGGCTGCGGTCCGGACCGAGGCTGGACAGGGGCGTGGGCGGCGTGTCGAGGATCGAGGCGATCGGCTCGGGCGGCTGGCGGTAGGTCGGAGCGTCCCCGGCGCTCTGGGCCATCGCCGGCCCCACCGCGAGGACAAGGGCCATCGCCGCCGCCGCCGTCCGCATCCACGCCACTGAACTCGTCATCGCTTCCCCCGGGGAACTGGTACAAGGCCGCGGACTATAGCGACGCCCGCGCCGGGGGGAATGGGCTTGCGATACCGTAACAGCACGGGAGCGCAACAGCGCGGGGCCGGGGCCCGGGCGCGAAAAACCCCACAGCCAGGGACTGTGGGGTGATCTTGGGTGCGGGAGCCCGCAGCCAGCGTTGTCCTAAGCTGCCGTTCCGCGTGGCGGC
>CAZUXK010000034.1:20511-21530 GCA_964624025.1 uncultured Brevundimonas sp. | reverse complement strand
CCTGGCCGGTCAGGCTGTCGGCCACCAGCAGGGTCTCGACCGGCTTCGCGATGGCGGCGACCTCGGCCACCTCGGCCATCAGCGCCTCGTCGAGGGTGATGCGGCCGGCGGTGTCGAGGATCAGGACGTCGAAGCCCTGGAGCTTCGCCGACTGGAGGGCGCGCTTCGTGATCTGGACCGCGCTCTCGCCCGCCACGATCGGCAGGGTCGCGACCTCGATCTGCTTGCCGAGGGTGGCCAGCTGCTCCATCGCCGCCGGGCGCCGGGTGTCGAGCGAGGCCATCATGACCTTCTTGCGCTCGAACTTCGTCAGGCGCAGCGCCAGCTTGGCCGAGGTGGTCGTCTTGCCCGAGCCCTGCAGGCCGGCCATCAGGAAGACCGCCGGCGGCGTGGCGTTCAGGTTGAGCGGGACCGGCTCCTCGCCGCCCAGCATCTCGACCAGGCCGTCATAGACGATCTTGATCACCTGGTCGGCGGGCTTGACCGAGCGGATCACCTCCTCGCCGGTGGCGCGCTCGGTGGCGAAGGCGATGAAGTCCTTGACCACCGGCAGGGCGACGTCGGCCTCGAGCAGGGCCACGCGCACCTCGCGCATCGCCTCCTGCACGTCCTTTTCGGACAGGGCGCCGCGACCGGTGATCCGGTCGAAAACCCCTGTCAGCCGCTCGTTCAGAGCCTCGAACATCGTCACCTCGATCAGGACGCAAAACGACCTCAGCCCCAGTGGACGTATGACGTCGACTGGGGTCCTCGCCCGCCTCGTCCCATCCTTGTTTGCGCTATCGCTCGGCTCGCGGAGCCTTGCTGCTTGAGCGCCCTGGCGGGGGTCGTGCGGGTGGAGGCGCGAGGTTCGCTTGCGCCGGAAGCCGCGGCTTATGGCCGATAACCCGCGCGCAGGCAAGGCGAGGGGGTTGGCGAGGCCTCTCCGTCTCGCCCCGTGGCGCCCGGCCACCACCCCAGTGGGTTGGGGGGGGTCCCCCCATACAACCCCCCCCGGGGGGAGGGGGGGCCCCAACTTG
>CAZUXK010000034.1:0-20501 GCA_964624025.1 uncultured Brevundimonas sp. | reverse complement strand
GCCCGCCTTCCCCCCCCACGCCGGGGGGGGGGGCCCCACTCCGTGGTGGAGGGGCGCGGGACAAGGCGCTGCGCCTGCGGTCGCCCCCTCCACCGCCTTCGGCGGTCCCCCTCCCCCGCAGGCGGGGGAGGAGAGGCGCCTGGCCCGGCCGGCATCTTCTTGATCCAGAGTCGATGACGTTCGTGCTTCCACCGCCGTCATCCTCGGGCTTGACCCTCGACCGGGCTCAAGGGATCACAACGACCACAGCGAAAGGCACAGGGGACACAGCAGCGTCGCGGCGCTGCGCCGTAGGCGCCTTGTCTGTCGACGTGTGGAAGAAAAGCGCTTCGCGCGCCGCCGCACAGGCCCCGTCGTGCTCGCCATGACCTCGCTGTGACCGTTGTGATCCCCTGACCTGCTCAGTCGCCCGGCGTCCTCGCTGACACCCCTCATCCGTCACGCTCCGCATGACACCTTCTCCCACAAGGGGAGAAGGAAGGGCGCGGCTCCCAACCCGCGCACATTGCGTTTCGCTGTTCGCCGGAGCGGTGGTCACGTCCGCGACGGGCCTCTAGGCTTCCTCCATCTGCCTCCCCGCAGCGAGACCCGACGATGATCCAGGCCGCCGAGCCCCTGTCTGACGACCACCTGCGCGAGGAGGTGCGCGCCCTCGGCGCCCTGCTCGGCGAGGTCATTCGCGCCGAGAGCGGCGAGGCGCTGTACGACCGCATCGAGGCGGTGCGCCAGGCGTCGGTGGCCTACCACCGCCACGCGGGCGCCAACGGCGCGGCGCGGCTGGAAGCCCTGCTCAGCGACCTGCCGCTGGACCAGGCGGTCGGGCTGGCGCACGGCTTCGCCGCCTTCTCCCTGCTGGCCAACATCGCCGAGGACCGGGCCGGAAAGCGCCACGCCCGCGACCGGGGCGCCGCCGGCGAGCGGCCGGACACGCCCGGGGGGGCCCTGCGCCGGCTGGCCGATGAGGGTCGCGGGGCGGCCGAGGCGCGCGAGCTGCTGGGCGGCGGCCTGATCTCGCCGGTGCTGACGGCCCACCCGTCCGAGGTGCGGCGCAAGAGCGTGATCGACCGGCTGGCGGCCATCTCCGACCTGCTGGACCGCTCAGGCGAGACGCTGGTGGTCACGCCGGAACTGCGCCGCCAGATCATCATCCTGTGGGGCACCCGGCTGGTGCGCGCCTCGGGGCTGGTGGTGCAGGACGAGATCGACACCGTCACCTCCTTCCTCGAACGGGTGTTCATGCGCGCCGCGCCGGACCGGCTGCTGGACTGGCGGCGGCGGCTGGAGGCGCCGGACCTTCCGGCCTTCCTGCGCATCGGCAGCTGGGTCGGCGGCGACCGTGACGGCAACCCCAATGTCGACGCCGGCACCCTGAGGGCGGCCTTCGCCACCCAGGCCCGGGCCGCCCTGCGCTTTTATCTGGAGGGCGTGCACGGCCTCGGGGCCGAACTCAGCCTGTCGTCCAGCCTCGCCGGCGTCTCGCCGCAGCTGGCGGCGCTGGCGGAGTCCTCCGGCGATCCCTCGCCGCACCGGGCGCTGGAGCCCTACCGCAAGGCCCTGACCCACATCTACGCCCGGCTGGCGGCGACCCATCTGGCGCTGGGCGGCGAGCCGGCCCCGCGTGCGCCCGGCTTCGACGCCCCGGCCTATGGCGGGCCCGAGGCCTTCCACGCCGATCTGACCGTGCTGCAGGACAGCCTTGTCACCCACCACGGCCCCGTCTTCGCCGAGGGGCCGCTGCCGACCCTGATCGCGGCGGTCGAGGTGTTCGGCTTCCACCTCGCCACCCTCGACCTGCGCCAGAACTCGGACGTGCACGAGCGGGTGGTGGCCGAGCTGCTGCGCGTCGCCGGGGTCTGCTCCGATTATGCCGCGCTGGACGAAGCCGGGCGGCTGGCGGTGCTGGAGGCGGAGCTGGCCTCGCCGCGCCCCCTGTTCAGCCCCTATGCGACCTACGGCGCCGAGACGCTGAAGGAGCGCGCCATCCTGCAGGCGGCGGCGGAGGCGGCGGCCCGCTTCGGCCCGCACGCCATCCGCACCCACATCGTCTCCAAGACCGACGCCGCGTCCGATCTTCTGGAAGTCTATCTGCTGCTCAAGGAGGTCGGGCTGTTCCGGCCGGAGGATCCGGGCGCCTGTCCGATCCAGGCCGCGCCCCTGTTCGAGACCATCGACGACCTGCGCGCCGCCCGCGCCACCCTGGAGCGGCTGCTCGCCAGCCCCGCCGCCGCCGCCGTGGCCCGCGCCCGGGGCGTGCAGGAGGTGATGATCGGCTACTCCGACTCCAACAAGGACGGCTCCTACCTGACCTCGGGCTGGGAGCTGAACGAGGCCTCCCGCAGCCTGCTGGAGGTGGCGGCCGGCTTCGGCGTGCGGCTGCAGCTGTTCCACGGCCGCGGCGGCGCGGTCGGGCGCGGCGGCGGCTCCAGCTTCGCCGGGGTGGTGGCCCAGCCGCGCGGCACTGTGCAGGGCCGCATCCGCGTCACCGAACAGGGCGAGGTCATCGCCAACAAGTACGGCGATCCGGATATCGCCCGCCGCAACCTCGACGCCCTGACCTGCGGCGTCCTGCTCAGTTCGCTGCGGCCGGCCGGCGACGACACCTTCGGCGCCCGTCACGGCGCGACCATGGGCCGGCTCTCGGACGCCTCGATGCAGGCCTACCGCGCCCTGGTTTACGAGACCGAGGGCTTCGTGGATTACTTCCGCGCGGCCACGCCGATCGCCGAGATCGCCGACCTGAAGATCGGCTCGCGCCCGGCCTCGCGCACCGCCTCCTCGCGCATCGAGGACCTGCGCGCCATTCCCTGGGTGTTCAGCTGGTCCCAGAGCCGGGTGATGCTGCCGGGCTGGTTCGGCTTCGGCTCGGCCGTGCGTGACGCGGGGGCCGACCTCGACGAGCTGCGCGCCATGGCGCGGGACTGGCCCTTCTTCACCACCCTGCTGCAGAACATGGAGATGGTCATGGCCAAGGCCGACATGACCATCGCCCGCCGCTACGCCGCCCTGGTTCCGGACCAGGCGCTGGCCGCCCGCATCCATGGGGCGCTGCAGGCGGAGTACGACCTGACCCGCCAGACCCTGCTCGACATCACCGGCCAGGACGCGCTGCTGGCGCGCCAGCCGGGGCTGGACCGGCTGATCCGGCTGCGCATGCCCTATGTCGAGCCGCTCAACCATGTGCAGATCGAGCTGATCCGCCGCCGCCGCGCCGGGGATGACGATCCCCGCGTCCGCGCCGGCATCCTGCTGGCCATCAACGGCATCGCCGCCGGTCTGCGGAACAGTGGCTGAACCGCGCCCTGGCGGGCGCCACGATCCCGACATGGAAGCGGCGAGGTCTGGTCATGCAGATTTCGCGGTCGAGTCGCAAAAGTTCGGTCGCCCTGTCGGCAATGCAGGGCAGAAGGTGCCCCGTCGCCTCCCCGCGACGTCGCCAAAAGGATCGACCCCCATGCGAGCTTTCGTGACCGCGCTCACCGCCGCCCTCCTGGTCGCCGCCGGCGCCCAGGCCCAGGATCACCGGATCGCCTATGGCGATCTGTCCCTCTCCAACCCGGCCGACGCCGCGGCGTTCGACGCCCGCGTTCGTCGTGAGAGCCGCCGCGCCTGCGCCGGCGGCGCCCCGCTGGAGCGGAGCGTCTGCCGCGGCCGCTTCCGCGCCGAGGCCGTCGCGCGCCTGCCCGCGCCGGCCCGCCAGGCCTATGCCGAGGCCCGCGGCGAACGCCCGGTGATCATGGCCCGGGCCGCTGACGTCGCCGGCATGGTCTGATCCGCTTGCGGCAGGGGGCGGGGCCACCGCTCCCTGCCGTCTGCGCCCCGGGCGTCAAGTATAGAAGTCACATTAAAATGTATTCATGAACCAAGGTTCATGATTGTAATTTAATGTGCCGCCATCTTGTTGTCGATTCGTCTTCGTATAGCTGCATCGCGTCCAGTTTAATTAGATGGGCGTCGCCGATATTGGCGATATCAAGCAGTCAGGAGACGACCATGAAGACGCTCATTGCTGCCGTGGCTGCGGCCGCAGCTCTCGTCGCGGTTCCCGCCGCCGCCCAGGAGTCGACGCGGCTGACCTTTGCCGATCTGGACCTTGCCACCGCTGCCGGGGCCGCCGAACTCGACGCCCGCATCGAAAACGCGGCGCGGGCCCTGTGCCGCAACAACCGCCCGACCGGCACCCGTCTGGTCAGCGAGGACTGCATGAAGGAGGCCCGGGCCGCCTATCGCGAACGTCTGCCGGAACCGGCGCGTCGTGCCTACGCGCAGGGTCAGGCGCAGCAGCCCAACCAGGGCTGAGGCAGCCGCATATCATCCGTATGCTGCAGAAAGGGGCCGGCGTATGACGACGCGCCGGCCCCTCTTCATGCCGGACGCCAGCCTCAGCTGGTCGGGAAGCCGCGCACGCGCAGCAGCGCCGCCACATCTGCGTCGCGGCCGCGGAAGCGGCGGTAGGCCTCGGCCCGGTCGGACGAATTGCCCTCGGCCAGGATGATGGCCTTGTAGCGGTCCCAGATGTCCGGATTGAACACGTCCCCGGACTCCTCGAATTAGGCCCAGGTGTCCGCGTCCATCACCTCGGACCACAGGTAGCTGTAGTAGCCGGCCGAGTAGGCGTCCGAGGTGAACAGGTGATTGAACTGCGGCAGGCGGTGCCGCATCACGATCTCCCGCGGCATGCCGTAGCGCGCCAGGCTCTCGCGCTCGAAGGCGTCGATGTCGGTCGGGGGCGTCGCCCGGGTGTGCAGGTCCATGTCGACCAGCGCCGAGGACAGGTAGCTGACCGTGGCGTAGCCCTGGTTGAAGGTGGCCGCCGCCTCGATCTTGTCGACCAGCGCCTGGGGCATGGGCTCGCCGGTTTCATGGTGGCGCATGAAGCCGTCGATGATCGGCCGGCTCAGCACCCAGTGCTCGTGCACCTGCGACGGATACTCGACGTAGTCGCGCGGCGTGCCGCCCAGCGCCGGATAGGTGTAGCTGGCCAGCAGCGAGTGCAGGGCGTGGCCGAACTCGTGGAACAGGGTCTCGGCGTCGTCCAGCGAGATCAGCAGCCGCTGGCCCTCGGGAGCCTTGATGAAGTTGTTGTTGTTCGACGACAGGACGTTCTTGACCCCGTCGTAGGTCGAGTAGCTGCGGTAGGTCGTGGCCCAGGCGCCCGAGCGCTTGCCGGTGCGGGCGAAGTCGTCCGAGTAGAACACCCCGACATGGCGGCCGCTGGCCTTGTCCTTGACCTCGAACACCTCGACGTCCGGGTGGAACACCGGGACCGTGCCGGCGGCCAGCGGGGTGAACTCCAGCCCGTACAGGCGCTCGGCCATGTAGAAGGCGCCGCGCTTGACCGCGTTGAGGTCGAAGTAGGCCTTCATCTCGTTCTGGTCGAGGTCGTACTTCGCCTTCCGCACCTTCTCGGCGTAGTAGAGATAGTCCCACGGCTCGATGTCGTGGCCTGCGAGGGCGCGCATGTCGGCGACCTCCTCGACCACCCGGGCCTTGGCCGGGGCCCAGACCCGCTCCATCAGCTGCATCGCCGCGGCCGGGCTGCCGGCCATGGTGTCCTGCATGCGCCATTCGGCGTGGTTGGCGAAGCCGAGCAGCTGCGCCCGCTCGTGCCGCAGTCGCACGATCTCGGCGATCACCGCATTGGTGTCATTGGCGTCGCCATTGTCGCCGCGGTTGACGAACTTGCGCCACACCGCCTCGCGCATGGCCCGGTCGTCGCCGAAGGTCAGGAACGGATCGACGCTGGAGCGGGTGTTGACGATGGCCCAGCCGGTCAGGCCGCGGGCGCTGGCGGCCGCCGCCGCCGCGGCCTTGTTCGAGTCCGGCAGGCCGGCGACCCCGGCCTCGGTCGGGATGTGGGTCCAGGTCTTCTCGTCCTCGACCACCTTCTGGCCGAAGCTGGTGAAGGCGCGCGACAGGGCGGTGTTGATGCGTCCCAGCTCCGCCTTCTGGGCCGCGTTCAGCGCCGCGCCGTTGCGGATGAAGGAGTCGCGGCTGCGCTGGACCAGACGGGTCTGCTCAGCGGTCAGGCCGCGCGCCGCGGCGGTGTCGGCCACGGTGCGGATGCGCTCGAACAGGCGGGTGTTGAAGGTGATCTCGTCGCCGGCGGCCGACAGCAGCGGCGACACCTCGCGCTGCACCGCCTGGTAGTCGGCCGAGCCGATGTTGCCGGTCATCACGCCGAACAGGGACAGGGCCCGGCCCAGCGGCTCGCCCGCCATCTGCAGCGCCACCGAGGTGTTGGCGAAGCTCGCCGGCTCGGGATTGCTGGCGATGGCCTCGATCTCGGCGCGGCGCAGGGCGATGCCCTCAATGATGGCCTCGCGCAGTTTGTCGGCGGTGACGCGGTCCCACGGCGGCACGCCCTCGAACGGGCCGGTCCAGGGCTGCAGCAGCTCGGCGCCCGGCGCGGTGGTCGGCAGCACCGCGCGGGCGATGCGGGCGTCGGCCTCGAGGCTGGCGGCGGCGGCCGGCGTCAGCGCCGCGGCGGCCGGGCCAGAGGCGCAGCCGGCGACGGCGAACAGGCTGGCGCCGCCGATGAGAAGGTGTCGTCTGTGCATGGGGACTCCCTGAACGTCACTTTTTCGGTTGGGCCGCACCCTAGGCCTGTGACAGCCGGGTGTCACGGGCCGGAAGACACGGGGTTGGACGCGACGCCCGGTCGCAGCTAGAGCGGGGGCCATGGCCATCGGCGTCTTCGATTCCGGGGTGGGCGGCCTGACCGTTCACCGTGAACTGACCACGCGCTTCGCCGCGTGTGACCTCGTCTATCTGGCCGACCAGGCCCACGCCCCGTACGGCGGCCGCGGCGGCGAGGACATCGTCCAGCTGACGCGGAACGGCTGCGCCCGGCTGTTCGACGCCGGGGCCTCGGTGGTCGTGCTGGCCTGCAACACCGCCAGCGCCATCGCCCTGCGCCGCCTGCAGCAGACCTGGCTGCCGGAGGAGTCCGCCCGTCGCGGCCGGCCGGTCAATGTGCTGGGCATCATCGTCCCGACCATCGAGGCCGCCACCGGCCAGCCGTGGAGCCACCAGATCGACCCGCTGGCCGAGCGCAAGTCGGCCATCGACGTGCTGGGGGTGTTCTGCACCGCCGCCACGGCCATGAGCCGGGTCTACGAGATCGAGATCGACAAGCGCAGCGAGGACCTGGCGGTCTTCTCCGAGGCCTGCCCCGGGCTGGCCGGCCTGATCGAGCTGGGGGCGCCGGAGGAGGAGCTGCGCGTGGTGGTGCGCGATCACGTCGACGCCCTGCGTCGCCGCATCGGCCGGCACCCGGACCGCGCCGTGCTGGGCTGCACCCACTACGAGATCATCGCTGACCTGTTCGCCGAGGCCCTGCCGCCCGGCACGCCGGTGATCCATCAGCCGCAGGCGGTGGCCGATGCGCTGGAGCGCTATTTCGCGCGCCACCCGGAGTTCGACCTCGGCCAGTCCGGCCGGCGCGACTTCCTGACGACGGGCCAGCCCGGACCCCAGTCGGCCCTGATCGCCCGCTTCTGGGGCGCGCCCCTGACCTTCACGGCGGCCTGATCAGAGTGGTGTTAGCCGGATCGTCACCCCTGTGGCCGAGCGCAGGGTCAGCTTGGCCACCGGTTCAGGGGCCGGCACGCCCTCGGCCCGGCCGAGCTCGAACCGCTGCAGGATCATCGCCAGCATCAGGGTCGCCTCCTGCAGGGCGAAGGCGGCCCCCGGGCAGACCCGGGGCCCGGCACTGAACGGCAGATAGGCGGTGCGGATCGCCTCGCGCGACTCCGGCCGGTCGAAGCGATCCGGGTCGAAGGCGTCGGGATTGTCCCAGACGCTGGATAGCCGGTGCAGCAGCCACGGCGCGACGAACAGGGAGTCGCCGGGCCGGGCCTCGTGGCGCCCCATCGGCTCGGGGCGGGCGCACTCGCGTACGACCGTCGTCACCGGCGGATAGAGTCTGAGGGTCTCGCGGAAGACGTCGCGGACAAGGGCCAGCCGCTTCATGTGTTCGAAGGCGATCGGCCCGTCGCCCACCACCTCGGCCACCTCGGCCCGGGCGCGGGCCTGGATGTCCGGCGCCTCCGACAGGAGGTAGAGGGCCCAGGCGAGGCCGCTGGCCGAGGTTTCATGCCCTGCGAGGAACAGCATGGCGACCTGGTCGAGGAGTTCATCGGGGCTGAAGCCCGGTCCGCCCTCGGGATCGGGCGTGTTCATCAGGGTTGCGAGAATGTCGTTCGGCAGGTCGCCGGCCCCGGCGCGAAGTCTGGCCAGCCGCCTGTCCAGCGGCCGTTGCAGGACCCGGCGAAGACGCTTGCCTGCCCGGATCCGGGCCCGGGTCCCGGGCATCGCCCAACCTGGCAGGCCGGACAGGCCGATCATGCCGTGGGCGTAGGCAAGGGTCTGGAAGGCCTCGAACGCGGCGATGGCTTCATCGGCCTCATCCGGGGGGATCGGTTCAGAGAAGATTGTACGAAAAATCACATCGGCGGCGAAGATCGTCATGGCCGAATCGACCACCACGTGACCCCCTTTGCCGGCGGAAGCCTCGAGACCGTCCAGCGCCGCATGGGCGGCGTCACGCATACTGGCAAAGCTGTCGCGCACCCGCGCCTGCTCCAGCGCCGGATCGACCAGCCGTCGCTGCCGCCTCCAGGTCGCGCCGTTGGTGGTGAAGATGCTGTCGCCTGTCAGCGGCCGCAGCATCCAGCCCATGAGTTCCCCCTTGGGGAAGTCCTTCGGGCGCTGCACGAGGATGTCCCGTGCGCACGCGGGGTCGCGCACCTGGAAGGCCCAGCGCCGGCGCAGACCCGGCAGACCCGGGATGCTGACGCGTCCGACCCCGCGTCCCTGGTAGCTCCCGCCCTGGAGCAGGGCGAGGCTCGATCGGGCGACCAGCCGGGCGCGTCGCAGCAGGGTGGGTCGCGCCGGGAGCGGCGGCGGCTTTGGTGGGACAAACAGGCTCATTGGAATGCTCCGGGCGGGCCGGCGAGAACCCGGCGCACATCGTACACCTCGGGTCGGTCGGACAGGCGCAGATACTGGAAGTGCAGCGCTCTGGGATCCCGCCGCAGCTGTCGCAGCCGCTCCGCGTGAAGCGCTTCATGGAAGCGTGGGGACCGGGCCCGTACCCGGTCCGTGCGCACTGCATGGGCGCTGAACCGGAGGGGCGGCCAGCGCCCCGACGAAGCTCCGTCCGCCGGGGAGGTGATATCGGTCCACCGTACCTGGCTGGCCACCAGGCGGGCGAGATCGCGAGTCCAGCCAGGATCGCCGCCCAGCCGGCCATAGATCGAGAGGCATTGGCCGAGCGTCACAAGCTGCACCCGGTCGCCAAGGTCGGGCCGCAGCTTCAGCGCGCGTGAGACGGCGGCGGCGGCCATCAGGGAGCCGATGCTGTGTCCCACAACCACGACCTCCTCGTCTCCTGCCTCTTCGGCGACGGCGACGATCCGGTCCGCCATGGCGTCGAGCTTCACTTCGCGGTCGGCAGGCAGGCCGCGGAACCGGGCAAGGGCATCGAAACACTGACTGAGCCAGCCGAGGTCGAGCTGGCGTTGCACAGCGCGGCGCAGCCAGGGGCCCGCGGCCAGGGCCGCCAGCCCGGCCAGGCCCCAAGCCGGGCTGGCGCCCAGGATCCGGGCAAGCAGCGCCAGAGTCACCACGCTCGCCGCGGTCGCTACCAGCACGGCCGTGAGCCGGAGCCCCTGGGCCGCGGCCGGCAGAAGCAGGGCCAGACAGAAGGGCCGGTTGTCACGCGCGGCTTCGGCCAGCACCCCGGCCCGGCCCCAGACGCGGAGCGCGCGCAGGGGTAGCCGGCTTTCGGCGGGGCCGCGCACCCAGAAGGCGCGAACCAGGTCATCCCAGCGCAGGACCTCAAAGCGGCTCTCCGCACGGCCATCCGGCCAGTCGACCGCGAGGTCCCAGACGGCCCCGCGGCGGGGCCCGACCTCGAACACGCCCGGCCGAGCCTCCTCGGCCATCAGGGCGTGATAGGGGCCCGGCCCGCGCGGATCGAAGCCGTGGGCGAACAGGACACGGCGTCGGACAATCCGCGGCGAGTTCCCCTCGTGCCCGTTCGCCGCCCTGTCCAATCCGCCTGTCCCCCCGCCGACGACCTTACCGGGTCGGGCAAGGGATCGCCAAGTCCGAGGCCGCCGACAGGATGGATTCCGACGATGCGATTGCGATTTCTGTAGGTTATGTCCTTAGGGTGTCGCATATGCTCCCCACCCTGCGCCAGCTGCAGTATCTGAAACTGCTCGCCGAGCACGGCTCCTTCAGCCGGGCGGCCGAGGCGGCGCATGTCAGCCAGCCAGCCCTGTCTTCAGGGGTGCAGGAGCTGGAGAAGATCCTCGGCGGTCCGGTGGTCGAGCGCACGCGTGGTCAGGTGCAGCTGACGCCGATCGGCCAGGAGGCGGTGCGCCGCGCCGAGGATGTGCTGGCCCGGGCCGAGGACCTGGTCGAGGCCGCGCGCAACGCCGGCCGGCCGCTCAGCGGCCGCTTCCGGCTGGGCGTGATCCCCACGGTCGCCCCCTTCCTGCTGCCCGCCCGGCTGCCGGCGCTGCAGGCGGCGCATCCGGCGCTGCGCCTGTTCATCCGCGAGGACCTGACCTCGCGCCTCGTCGCCGAGCTCAAGGTCGGTCGTCTCGACGCCGTCGTCATCGCCCTGCCCTACGCCACGTCGGGGCTGGAGCATGCGGGGATCGGCGATGACGAGATCCTCGCCGTGGCCCCCGAGGGCCACCCCCTGGCGGCCCCCGGGGCGCTGGCGCTGGCCGCGCTGGCGGCCGATGACCTGATCCTGCTGGAGGACGGGCACTGCCTGCGCGACCAGGCCCTGGCCGCGCTGGAGCTGGAGGCCCCACGCGGCGAGGACGTGTTCGCCGCCACCAGCCTGCCGACCCTGGTGCAGATGATCGGCGCGGGGCTGGGCGTCTCCTTCCTGCCGGCCATGGCCGTCAAGGCGGGGCTGGCGGACCGGCCCGGCGTGGTGGTGCGCCGTCTCGCCGGGGAGGGCCAGCCCGGCCCGCGGCGCGAGATCGTGGTGACCTGGCGGGCGGGGTCCAGCCGGGCCGAGGAGGCGCGGCTGCTGGCCGGGGCCCTGCGGCTCGACTGAGCGCCGGCGTCAGAGCCCGTCGTCGGGGATGCACAGCACCTCGCCGCAGGCTTTGCAGTGCACCGCGTCGAGGTCATGCCGGCGCAGGCCGCAGGTGGGGCAGGGGTGGAATACCTTGTGCGGCCGGCTCAGGCTCTGGATCAGGTTGAAGAACAGCCCGACCCCGCCCAGCATGATCAGGATCGACAGGGTGCGGCCCCACAGGCCGGGCAGGGTGATGTCGCCGAAGCCCGTCGTCGTCAGGCTGGTGATGGTGAAATAGAGGGCGTCGACATAGCCCTGGATGCCGTCGTGCCGGCCGATGAAGCTGGAATAGACAAAGCCGGTGGCGATGAAGACGAACACCACGAGGGCGACGGCCGAGCGTGTCACCTCCTCGACCCGGGTGTCGTCGAAGCGGTGGCCGACCGTCTTCCAGAAGAACTCGCTGTTGACCAGGGTCCACAGCCGCAGCACCCGCAGGAAGCCGAAGTTGTAGAGCCAGGCCGGGAACAGCAGGGTGGCGAGGATGAACAGGTCGACCCAGACGATCGGCTTCTTCAGCCAGTCGCGCAGGTTGGTGTGGGCCAGGGCCCGGGCCGCCATGTCGGCGGCCAGCACCGCGGCGATGGCGTAGTCGACCAGGTAGTAGACCCAGCCGCCGCTCTTCAGGAACGGGGCGGCGATGAAGAAGGCGATGATCACCAGATCCACCGCCAGCACGGTGAAGCGGAACCGCACCGCCATGGGCGAGGCCCCGTGGTACAGGGCCCTGAGCCGGGCGCGCAGCCGCCAGCGGGTCAGCAGATCGGCCCGTGCGGGCGAGGCGGGGGACGTCGGACCGTCAGCCATGCGCCAGCCATAGGGCACACCCTGCCGCGGGCCAAGCGGAAGCGGTATAGACGGGGCCATGACCGCCTCCTCCCCGGCCGCCGGCCTCGCCTTTGTGAAGATGAACGGCCTCGGCAATGACTTCGCCGTGGTGCGCGCGCCGCTGGACTGGAGCCCGACCCCGGAGCAGGTGCGGGCCTGGGGCGACCGGCAGGCGGGCGTCGGCTTCGACCAGCTGGTGGTCCTGTCCGAAAGCGCCGGGGGGCCGTGGGTGCGGTTCTGGAACCAGGACGGCGGCGAGGTCTCGGCCTGCGGCAACGGCTCGCGCGCCGTGGCCTGGCTGATGATGGAGGCGGCGGGCGTCGAGGCGGCGCGCTTCCAGACCCGGGCGGGGCCGCTCGCCGCCGTTCGCGCCGGGGATCACCGCGTCACCGTCGACATGGGCCCGCCGCGCCTGCGCTGGGACGAGATCCCCCTGGCCGAGGAGATGGACACGCGCGGCATCGAGCTGCAGGTCGGGCCGATCGACGCGCCGCTGGTGCACACCCCCGGCGCCGTCTCCATGGGCAATCCGCACGTGGTCTTCTTCACCGACCGGCAGGACGACGCCTTCGTGCGCGGCACGGGCTCGCTGATCGAGCATCATCCGCTGTTCCCCGAGGGGGTTAATGTCGGCTTCGCCAATGTGCTGGCGCCCGACCGCATTCGTCTGCGGGTGTGGGAGCGGGGCGCAGGATTGACGAAGGCCTGCGGCACCGGCGCCTGCGCCGCCCTCGTCGCCGCCCATCGCCGCGGCCTGACCGGGCGCGCGGCGACGCTCGAACTGGACGGCGGCGAGCTGCAGATCGTCTGGGACGCCGCCACGGACCATGTGCACATGACCGGCGCCGTGGCGGTGGAGGGGACCGGGGTGTTGCCGGGGTGAGCCTGAAGGTCGTCACCTTCGGCTGTCGGCTCAATGCGCTGGAGAGCGAGGCCATGCGCGACGCGGCCGGCGCGGCGGGGCTTGAGGACGCCGTGCTGGTCAACACCTGCGCCGTCACCGGCGAGGCGGTGCGTCAGGCCCGTCAGGCCATCCGCCGCGCGGCGCGCGACCGCCCCGGCCGGCCGATCGTGGTCTCCGGCTGCGCCGCCCAGATCGACCCGGACGCCTTCCGCGACCTGCCCGGCGTGGTGCGCGTCGTCGGCAATGGCGAGAAGGGACAGTCGGCCGCCTACGCCGGCCCGGCGCGGCCCGTGCCCGACATCTTCGGGGCGATCCCGGCCCCGGTCGCCGCCCGGCCCCTGAGCGACCGGGTGCGCGCCCATCTGGCGGTGCAGACCGGCTGCGACCACCGCTGCACCTTCTGCGTCATTCCCTACGGCCGCGGGGCCAGCCGCTCGGTTCCGGCCGGGGAGGTGGTGCGTCAGGTGCAGGGCCTCGTCGCCGCCGGGGTGCAGGAGGTGGTGCTGACCGGGGTCGACCTGACCAGCTGGGGCCAGGACCTGCCGGGCGCCCCGCCGCTGGGCCGGCTGGTGCGCCGCATCCTCAAGGGCGCGCCCGACCTGCCGCGCCTGCGCCTGTCCTCCATCGACGCGGCCGAGATCGACGCCGAGCTGCTGGCCGCCTTCGCCGACGAGCCGCGCCTGATGCCCTGGCTGCACCTGTCGCTGCAGCACGGCGACGACCTGATCCTGAAGCGGATGAAGCGGCGCCACCGCCGCGCCGACGCCGAGGCGCTGGTGGCGCAGGTGCGGGCGGTGCGGCCGGACACAGCCTTCGGCGGCGACCTGATCGCCGGATTTCCGACCGAGAGCGAGGCCGCCTTCGCCGCCCTGCTGGACCATGTCGCGGCGCTGGACCTCGCCGCCGTCCACGCCTTTCCCTTCAGCCCGCGTCCGGGCACGCCGGCGGCGCGCATGCCGCAGGTCCCCGGGGAGGTCATCAAGACCCGCGCCGCCGCCCTGCGCGCCGTCGGGGACCGCGCCCGGGGCCGCCACCTGGAGCGCCAGACCGGCCGCACCGTCACCGCCCTGGTCGAGCACGGCGGCCGGGCCCGCGCGCCCGACCATACGGAGATCCACTGGACGGGGACGCCGGGGACGCTGGTCGCCCTGACCCTGACCGGCCACGACGGGCGCCGGGCCCGTGCGGTCGCGGCCGACGCGAACCGGCTTGCGGTTCCTTAAGGGACGCCGCACTAGGATCGGGCCATGCCCGACCAGACCGACAAACAGACCTTCTCCGACGACGAGGCCCTCGACTTCCACCGGCATCCCACGCCGGGCAAGATCTCGATGGCCCCGACCAAGCCGATGGCGACCCAGCGCGACCTGTCGCTGGCCTATTCGCCCGGCGTGGCCGTGCCCGTGCGGGCCATCGCCGCGGACCCGGACCTGGCCTATGAGTACACCTCCAAGGGCAATCTGGTCGCCGTCATCTCCAACGGCACGGCCATCCTCGGCCTCGGCGCCCTCGGCCACATGGCCTCCAAGCCGGTGATGGAGGGCAAGTCGGTCCTGTTCAAACGCTTCGCCGATATCGACAGCTTCGACGTCGAGGTGAAGACGAAGGACGCCGACGAGTTCATCACCGTCGTCAAGAACATCGGCGATACCTGGGGCGGCATCAATCTGGAGGACATCAAGTCCCCGGAGTGCTTCATCATCGAGAGCCAGTTGCAGGACGAGCTGGACATCCCGGTGTTCCACGACGACCAGCACGGTACGGCGATCATCTCGACCGCCGCCCTGATCAACGCCTGCGAGATCACCGGCCGCCGCATCGAGGATGTGAAGGTTGTGCTGGTCGGCGCCGGGGCCGCCGGCCTGTCCTCGATCGGCCTGATGAAGGCCATGGGGGTCAAGGCCGAGAACACCACCGTCGTCGACCTGGCCGGGGTGGTCTGGCGCGGCCGGCCCAACGACATGGACCAGTGGAAGGCGGTGCACGCCACCGACACGGACAAGCGCACCCTGAAGGAGGCCATGGTCGGCGCCGATGTGGTGCTGGGCCTGTCGGCCAAGGGCGCCATCACCGCCGAGATGGTCGCCTCCATGGCCTCGCGGCCGATCATCTTCGCCATGGCCAATCCGGACCCGGAGATCACCCCGGAAGAGGTCCGCGCCGTGCGCCCCGACGCGATCGTCGCCACCGGCCGGTCGGACTATCCGAACCAGGTCAACAATGTGCTGGGCTTCCCCTACATCTTCCGCGGGGCCCTCGACGTGCGCGCCCGGCGGGTCAATCACGAGATGAAGATCGCCGCCGCCCGCGCCCTTGCCGCCCTGGCGCGCGAGGATGTGCCGGACGAGGTGGCCATGGCCTATCGCGGCCGCCGCCTGAAGTTCGGGCCTGAGTACATCATTCCGACCCCGTTCGACCCGCGCCTGATCTGGTACGTGCCCCCGTTCGTGGCCCAGGCGGCCATGGACACGGGCGTGGCCCGGACGCCGATCGAGGACATGGACGCCTACCGCGCCCGCCTGCGCCAGCGGCTCGACCCCTCCGCCGCCCTGATGCAGAAGATCGCCTCGGCGGTGCGCGCCGCGCCGAACAAGCGGGTGGTGTTCGCCGAGGGCGAGGAGCCGGCGGTGATCCGCGCCGCCTGGGCCTTCAAGCAGTCCGAACTGGGCACGCCGGTGCTGGTCGGGCGCGAGGATCTGATCCGCCAGAACGCCCTGGAAGCGGGGCTACGCTTCGAGGAGCTGGGCATCGAAATCGTCAACGCCCGGGTCTCGCCGAATAATACGCAGTATACGGACAGCCTGTACGAGCGCCTGCAGCGGCGCGGCTATCTGCGCCGCGACGTGCAGCGGATGATCAACCAGGACCGCAACTACTTCGCCGCCGCCATGCTGGCGCACGGCCACGCCGAGGCGATGGTCACCGGCGTGACCCGCAACTTCAACATGGTGCTGAAGGAGGTGCGGCGCGTTCTCGACGTGAAGGAGCGGCTGATCGGCCTGTCCGTGCTGCTGGCCAAGGGGCGGACCCTGTTCGTGGCCGACACCTCGATCCACGAGCTGCCCGACGCCGAGGAGCTGGCCGAGATCGCCATCCAGGCCGCCGCCACGGTGCGCAAGCTGGGCCGCAGCCCGCGCGTGGCCTTCCTCAGCTACTCGACCTTCGGCAACCCGCCGGGCGACCGGGGCGAGAAGGTGCGCGAGGCCATCCGCATCCTCGACGCCCGCGGCGTCGACTTCGAGTACGAGGGAGAGATGCCGCCCGAGATCGCCCTCGATCCGGCGGCCCACGCGGCCTATCCCTTCATGCGCCTTTCGAAGGAAGCCAATGTGCTGGTCATGCCGGCCATCCATTCAGCCTCGATCTCGACCCGGCTGGTCCAGGCGCTGGGCGGCGCGACCGTGATCGGCCCGCTGCTGGTCGGGCTGGAGAAGTCGGTGCAGATCGTCTCGCTGGGGGCCTCGGTGTCGGAGATCATCACCGCCGCCACCTTCGCCGCCTATGAGGAGGGCGCGATCGACGACGAGGCGCCGGAGTCGGCGGCCGCCGCCCCGGCCCCGGAGCCGCCGGTCCCGCCGCGCCCGGCCACGGCGGTGCCGCCGACGGCGTGAGGGATCAGGGCGGGGGCCGCCGTCAGCTGGCGGCGGCCTCGCGACGGGCCCTGCGCGTGCGCTGGTCCAGGATCCAGCACAGCACCAGCGCCGGAATACCGACCGCCGCGGTGCCGGCGAAGAACAGCGCGTAGGCGTCCATCAGGTCACGCCCGACCTGCAGCCCCTCGACCGCCGCGCCCGAGAAGCCCTTCAGCACCTTGCCGAGCAGGGCATAGAAGGAGCTGAGCAGGGCGTACTGGGTCGCCGTGTAGCCGAGGGTGGTCAGGCTGCCCATGTAGGCGACCAGCGCCGCTCCGGCGAAACCCTCGGAGAAGTTTTCGACGAACAGGACGCTCGCAAAGCCTGGCGTCGACAGGCCAATGATGGCGAGGATCGTGTAGCCGAGGTTGGACATCGGGCCGACGAAGGCCCCGATCAGCAGGGTGGTGCCGAATCCCAGACGGATCGCGCTCAGGCCTGCGGCTGTGATGCCCAGGAGGGTGCCGGCGAGGCCAGCGGAGAGCCGCATCGCGCCGATCGCCTCCTTGGTCAGCCCCAGGTCGACATAGAAGGGGCCCGTCATTGGCCCCATGACGAAGTCCGGCAGGCGATACAGGCTGATCGCCGCAAGCATCAGAAGGGCCGCCGTCCGGTGCGTCTTCAGGAAGGCGAAGAAGGGGCCCACAACGGCATCGAACAGGCCGCGCGGCGACCACAGGGGGCGGTCGCCGGTGACCTGGGCCAGATCGCGCCGGTCGACCGGCTCGCGCGCGAACAGGGTGGCGGTGATGGCGATGCCCATGGCCAGGCCCCACACGCCGTAGGAGGCGGCCCAGCCGATGGCCCCGGCGACAAACAGGATCAGGGCGTTGCCGCCGAGGATGGCGAAGCGGTAGCCGAGCTGGAAGGCCGAGGTCAGCAGCCCCTGCTCCTCGTCGCTGCTGGCGGTCTCGATGCGCCAGGCGTCGGCTACGATGTCCTGGGTCGCGGCGGCGAAGGCCGTGACCAGCGCGGCGATGCCGAGCGCCGTCAGCCCGCCTTGCGGCCCGATCACCGCCATGGCGATCAGGGAGGCGCCGACGGCCAGCTGGGACAGCAGCAGCCAGCCGCGCCGGCGGCCGAGGCGACCGAGGATGGGGACGTCGACCCGGTCGATCACCGGAGCCCACAGGAACTTGAAGGAATAGGCCAGGCCGACCCAGGACAGGAAGCCGATCGCCGCCAGCTCCACGCCTTCCTCGCGCAGCCAGATGCCGAAGGTGTTGCCGACCAGCATGAACGGCAGGCCGGAGCCGAGGCCGATCAGAAGGGTGATGAGAACCCGGGGCTGGGTGAGAGCCCGGATCACATCCAGCGACCCGGCATGGGCGCGCGGCGCCTCTTGGCCTTCAGTCCGGCCCGGTGTCTCACTCATCGGCAGGCGTCCCTCGCGTGACGCCCCCCGGCGTCTATCCGGCGGCGACCTTGGCGCGGATGTCGCCGCTCGTCCAGCGGGCGAGGGCGGCGCGCAGGGCGTCGACGTCCAGCGGCTTGGCCAGATGGTCGTCCATGCCGGCCTCGAGGCAGGCCTTGCGATCCTCGGCGAAGGCGTTGGCCGTCAGGGCGACGATCGGGGTGCGGTCGCCGCGCGCCCGCAGCGCCCGGGCGGCGGCCACCCCGTCCATGCCCGGCATGCGCATGTCCATCAGCACCAGGTCGTAGCGCGCCTGGGCCAGGGCCGAGAGCACCTCGTGGCCGGTGCCGGCGGTCTCGACGACGCAGCCCTCGCGGCGCAGCAGCGTCCTGGCCAGCAGGGCCCCGACCGGATTGTCCTCGGCCAGCAGCACGCGCAGGCCGCAGAAGCGCACCGGGGTGACGCGGTCGTCCTCGGCCGGCGGCGGCGCCGGGGGGCCGGGACGCATCGTCCCGGGGGTCGCGCCGCGGGCGGCCAGCACCCGCTCGACCAACGACTGGGGCCGCAGCGGCTTGATCAGATAGCCGTGGTAGCCCAGCGCCCGGTATCGGGTGATCAGGTCCCGCTCCTCGGGGCGCAGCAGGATCAGGCTCGGCGTGGTCCCGGCGCGAGGGCGCAGACCGCCCGAGGGACCGACGCCGTGATCGACCAGCCGCACCTCCGCCTCCGGACCGGTGCGGGCGCCCTCGCCGCGCACCATGGCTTCGGCGGCGCTGCGCACCAGGACGTCGTCGGCCTCGACGGCCACGGTGACGCCCGACAGGGGCTTCGGCCGCTTGCCGGCGTCGGGGGCGGCGTCGAAGGGGGCGGTGAAGCGGAAGCGCGCGCCGCCGGCCGGCACGCCGCGCAGGGTGGGCCGGCTCTCGACGACGACCTCGCCGTCCATGGCCAGGGCGAGGCGGCGGACCACGGCGAGGCCGAGCCCGGCCCCGTCCTGGCGCACGGCGTCGCCGCCCTGGGCGTGCCCGAACTCCTCGAAGATGCGGGCGCGCGCCTCGACCGGCACGCCGGGGCCTGTGTCATCGACGAGGAAGGCCAGCCGGGGCTGCTCGGCCGCGCCGCCGACGCGCTCGACGTGCAGGCGCACGCCGCCGCGGGCGGTGAACTTGACCGCATTGCCCGCCAGATTGAACAGCACCTGCCGCAGACGGCCCTCGTCGGCGACGATCGGCGGCACGTCGGGGGCCACGGTCCAGACGATTTCAAGGCCCTTCTCGTGGGCGCGCGGGGCCAGCAGCTCGGCAACCCCCTGCACCAGCGCGGGCACCTCCACCCGGCAAAGGTCGAACTCCAGCCGGCCGGCGTCGAGACGGGCGTAATCCAGCAGGTCGTTGACGAGACCCAGCAGGTGTTCGGCCGAGCCGCGGGCGGCGTCCAGATAGGCGCGCTGGGCTCCTTCGAGGCGGGTCCGGGCCAGCAGGCCCAGCATGCCGATGACGCCGTTCAGGGGGGTGCGCATCTCGTGCGACATGAGCCGCAGGAACTGCTCCGGTCTGTCGCCTGCGGCGCCCGCCGCCGGCTGTTCCGCCGCCTCTCCCGTCCGTCCCCGCGCCATACGCCCCTCCGACTTCTCCTGCACCCTTAACGGGAAAGGGTTAAGGCCGGCTCAAACGGCGCCGGGCCGGTCCGGCAGGCGGTCGGAGACCCTGCCGGGCGGGGCGGGGGCGGCGTTTGCTTCTGACGCCATCATCCCGGCGCGGCGGTAGATCAGGGCCTCGGCGATGTGCCGGCGCAGCACCCCGTCGGCCCCGTCGAGGTCGGCGATGGTGCGCGCCAACCTGAGGGTGCGGACCCAGCCGCGCGCGGTCAGGGCGCCGGCCTCGCCGGCGCGGATCAGCAGGGCCCGGCCGGCGTCGTCCGGGGCGGTGATCGCCTCCTGCGCCTCGCCGGTCAGGCGGGCGTTGAGACTGTCCGGCTCCGAAAGGCCGAAGGCGCGGCCGCGCTCGACCTGCGTGGCGCGCGCCGTCGCCACCCGCGCGGCGGCCTCGGCGGTGCCCTCGGCCGGGGGCGGCAGGGCCATGTCGGCGGGCGTCACCGGCGGCGTCTCGACGGTCAGGTCGATGCGGTCGAACAGGGGGCCGGAAATGCGGTTCTGGTGGTCGCGCTGGCAGCGCGGGGCCTTGCCGCACGCGCCGCGTCCGGCCCCGCCGAGGCCGCAGCGGCAGGGGTTCATCGCCGCCACCAGCTGGAACCGCGCCGGATAGCGGACGTGGGCGTTGGCCCGGGCCACGATCACCTCGCCGGTCTCCAGCGGCTGGCGCAGGGAGTCGAGGGCCTGGGGCGCGTACTCGGGCAGCTCATCGAGGAACAGCACGCCGTTGTGGGCGAGGGAGGCCTCGCCCGGCCGGGCCCGGTGACCGCCGCCGGTCAGGGCCGCCATCGAGGCCGAGTGGTGGGGCGCGCGGAAGGGCCGGTCGCGGGTCAGGGCCCCGCGCTCGATCAGCCCGGCCACCGACCAGACCATGGAGGTCTCCAGCAGCTCGGCCGGCGTCAGGGGCGGCAGGAGGCCGGGCAGGCGCTGCGCCAGCATGGACTTGCCGGCCCCCGGCGGGCCGAGGAACAGCAAGCCGTAGTCGATTGGCTACGGTCGGTTCAGGCGTGGGAGACGCTCTCCAG
>CAZUXK010000033.1:20165-21681 GCA_964624025.1 uncultured Brevundimonas sp. | reverse complement strand
GGGAGGAGAGGGGGATCGGCGCGCGACGCGCTTTCCATTGCGACGGGAGCGGAAGAAGGCGCCTTCGGCGCAGCTTGCGCGACGCCGTTGTGTCCCCTGTGGCTTTCGTTGTGTCCGTTGTGATCCCTTGAGGGGAAGCGCTATGGGGCGGGCATGCTCGGCCTCGCCCAGACCGCCTTTTCCGGCAATCCGCTCGACCGCGCCGGGGACCGGCGCAACGATCCCGCCTGGCTGGCGGCGCAGGAGGCGAACCCGGACGCCCTGGCGGCGGTGTTCTGGCAGGGGCGGCCGCTGGTCGAGGCGGGGCCCGCCGGGCCGCGGCTGGCCTGGCTGGCCTATGGCCACGCCCGCGACGTGGCCCCCGACCGCCGGGCCTTTCTGGGCCTGTGGAAGGACGCCCCCGTCTTCGCCGTCGAGGTCGAGGGGCCGGACGATCCGGCCACCGGGCCGCTGGCCGGGGTCGGCGCCTTCGAGGAGCTGCGCGCCGCCGCCGCGGTCCTGCCGCCGCAGGACCTGGCCATGGCCGGGGTCGGGCGCAGCCTGTTCGACTGGCGCCGCCGGCACGGCTTCTGCGGCGTCTGCGGCCACGCCACGAAGGACGCGGCGGGCGGCTGGAAGCGGGTGTGTCCGGCCTGCGGGGCGGAGCATTTCCCGCGCGTCGACCCGGTCACCATCATGCTGCCGGTGTGGCGCGGCGGCCCGGAGCCGCTCTGCCTGCTGGGCCGCCAGGCGGCCTGGCCGGCCGGGCGCATGTCGGCCCTGGCCGGCTTCCTCGAGCCCGGCGAGACCATCGAGGAGGCCTGCGCCCGCGAGATCGCCGAGGAGGCGGGGCTGGAGGTGACGCGGGTGCGCTACCATTCCAGCCAGGCCTGGCCCTTCCCGGCCCAGCTGATGATCGGCCTGATCGCCGAGGTGGCGGGGCATGAGGCGCGGCCCGACCAGACCGAGCTGGAGGCCGTGGCCTGGCTGACCCGGGCCGAGGCGCGGGCGACGCTGGACGGGACCCATCCGACGATCCTGGCCCCGCCCCCCTTCGCCATCGCCCACACCCTGCTGCGCGCGTGGGTGGAAGGGTTCGAGGGGTAGGGGGCTGTTCAAGGTTCATCACAGAGATCACGGAGACAGCCACAAGGGACACCGAGGCCGCCGGGTCGCAGGGCGCGAAGCGCCTTCCCCGAGGACGTCGGCAGGGAAGGCGCCTGCGGCGCAGCGCACCCACGTCGCCGTGCCCTCCGTGCCTTTCTCCGTGCTCTCTGTGATGAACCTGCCCGGGCGAGGACAGCCCTCCGCTGCCGGCGCTGACACCCTGCGGCGCGCCCGGGTGGACGGGTTCGAGGGGTAGGGGCTGCGCTGTCTCATTCCTCCCCACAGGGGGAGGTGGATGGCCGGCGCAGCCGGCCAGACGGAGGGGGGAGAGGCGCCGACCTTGCGAATCGCCCCCCACCACCAAGGCGAGCATCGTCCCCCGCCCCCCGCGGGGGCGGGAATAGCCGATGGGGGGGGGCGGTGTGTAACC
>CAZUXK010000033.1:0-20155 GCA_964624025.1 uncultured Brevundimonas sp. | reverse complement strand
AGGCGCTTCGCGCGCCGCCGCACAGGTCCCGTCGTGGTCGCTGTGCCCTCGCTGTGCCCGCTGTGATCCCTTGGTCCCAGCCAGAGACCTCAGATCCCCGCGTACCACTGGTAGCCGCGGTCGGGCCAGTAGCCGCCCTCGCCGCGGCCGATGTGGGCGAAGCTGTCCACGGCCTCGATGCGGCGGATGTATTTGGCGTGCTTGTAGCCGATCTGGCGCTCGACCCGCAGGCGCAGCGGGGCCCCGTGCGGCACCGGCAGGATGCGGTCGTTCATCTCGTACGCCAGGATCGTCTGGGGGTGGTACGCGTCCACCAGATCGATGCTCTCGTAGTAGCGCTCGCCATCCTCGCGCTGATCCAGCGCGTCGAAACAGTAGAACACGATGTAGCGGGCCTCGGGCCTCAAGCCCGCCTCCTCGAGGATCGCCGACAGGGGCGTGCCGGTCCACTTGCCGATCGAGGTCCAGCCCTCGACGCAGTCGTGCTTGGTGATCTGGGTGCGCGACGGGCGGGCGCGCAGCTCGGCCAGCGACAGGCTGAGCGGCCGCTCGACCAGGCCGTCGACGATCAGCCGGTAGTCGGCGAAGCCGCCCTGGCGCAGGGCGACATAGTCGGACGCCATCGGATTTGTCGAGCCATTGGCGCGGAAGTCCGGCGAGATGTCGGCCTCGGTGTACTCCGGGGCCAGGGCCTCGCGCGGCACGATCAACCGTTGCGCCCGGTAGGTCAGGCCGTGGGCCATGCGCAGGGTCTGCTGCACCACAGGATTGGCGGCGACGCGGTCGCAGGCGGCCAGCAGGCCGGCTCCGGCGGCGGCCAGGGCCCCGCCCAGCCAGCGGCGGCGGCTGGGCCCGCTGACGGAGTCGGTCATGGCCGTTCCTCCGGGTCGGGGCGCGAGGGCTCGAGGATGAACCAGCCGGTGGTCATGGCGCGCAGGTTATTGAACAGGCCGGTCCAGATCACCAGCCCGACGTGGACGACGATGAAGCCGACGATCAGGGCGGCGGAGATGAAATGCAGGGTGCGGGCCGACTGCCGCCCGCCCATCAGCTCCAGCAGGATGCCGCCGATGGCGTTGAAACCCGGCGACATGGACAGGCCGGTGACCAGCATCATCGGCAGGACGAACAGGATCATGGCCAGATAGGCCAGCTTCTGCAGCACATTGTAGGCCCGGGCCTTCTCGTCCTTCGGGAAGCGCAGGCGGGCGTGCTCGACGATCGACGGGCCGAGGTGGGCGAGGTCCGTGCGGCTGGGCCAGAGGCGCCGCTTCAGCCGGCCGCTTCCCAGCACCCAGGCGAGGTAGACCAGGCCGTTCAGCACGAACAGCCAGGCGAAGAAGAAGTGCCAGTCGCGGGCCTCGGCCAGATTGCGGGCCGGCGGGATCATGGCCCAGCGCGGGATGTGGTCGAAGCTCATCCACGGGGAGTCGAAGCGCGAGTCGAGGCCCCAGTAGAGGTGCGGGTGGGCGGCCAGGATGTTCAGCCCGCTCATGATCAGCACCACCACGGCGGCGACATTGATCCAGTGGGTGATCCGCACCAGCAGCGGATGGCGCCAGGTGTCGATGCGCCCGCCCGGCAGGGGGCGGTCGGCGTGTCGGTCCTGCGGCAGACCCTCTGGCAGATCCTCGGGGAGACCTTCTGGCAGGGGCGAGGCGGTCATCGGCGTCTCCGGACCCCGCCCCGGCGGCGGACCCGGGGCCGGAGCCTGTCACGGCGGAGGCCGGGGATCAACCGCGCGGCGGGTCGAAGGCCACCGGCCCGGCCCCGAAGCGGGCGGCGACGGCGTCCTCCAGCCCGCTGCGCACCAGCAGCACCCGGGCGAGCCCCGGCGGCAGGGCGTCGAGGGCGACCGCCAGCCCGTCGCCCCGCTGCTCCAGCGGCCCGACCTCGTCGATCACCACCAGATCGGCCCCGGCGGCCACCGCGGCGGCGATCCGCTGCCCGGCCCAGGCGAAGGCGGCGGCGCGGAAGAGGAAGCGTCCGACGGCGATCACCGGCTCGCCGTCGACGGCGGGCTCCTTGGCCATCTCCTCCCCGGTCCACAGGTCGTGAAAGCGCCGCCCGGCGGGGGTCTTCAGCGCCAGCACCCCGCCCACGCGGCGGCCCGACAGGGCGGCGGCGCGGGCCAGATCGCTCGCGCGCGTGGTCTTGCCGCTCCCGACCGGCCCGTGGAGGATCAGGGTCGCGCCCGGGGCCGGGGGGCTCAGTGGGCGTCGTCCCAGTTGGCGGCGGCCTTGGCCTCGACCACCAGCGGCACGGTCAGGGCGACGGCCGGCTCGGCGGCGGTCTCCATCGCCCGGCGGATCAGCGGCAGGGCCCGGTCGACCTCGGCCTCGGGGGCCTCGAACACGAGTTCGTCGTGCACCTGCAGCAGCATGCGGGTCTTCAGCCCGGCCTCGGTCAGGGCGCCCGGCATCCGCATCATGGCGCGGCGGATGATGTCGGCGGCGGCGCCCTGGATCGGGGCGTTGATCGCCGCCCGCTCGCCGAACTGGCGCTCGGCGTTGGACTTCGAGTGGATCGCCGGAATGTGGATGCGGCGGCCGAACAGGGTCGAGACGAAGCCGGCCTCGCGCACCTCCGCCCTCGTCCGGTCCATATAGGCGCGGATGCCGGGGAAGCGCTCGAAGTAGGTCTTGATGTAGGCGGCGGCCTCGCCCTGGTCGATGCCCAGCTGGTTGGCCAGGCCGAAGGCCGAGATGCCGTAGACGATGCCGAAGTTGATGGCCTTGGCCCGGCGCCGGGTCTCGGCCGGCATGCCCTCGACCGGCACCCCGAACATCTCGCTGGCGGTGGCGGCGTGGATGTCCAGACCGGCCCTGAACGCCCGTTTCAGCTCGGCGATGTCGCCGATGTGGGCCAGCAGGCGCAGCTCGATCTGCGAATAGTCGGCCGAGATCAGCACGTGGCCGGGCGCGGCGATGAAGGCCTGGCGGATCTGCCGGCCGACCTCGGTGCGGATCGGGATGTTCTGCAGGTTGGGGTCGGAGCTGGCCAGCCGGCCGGTGGTGGCGGCGCCCAGCTGGTAGGAGGTGTGCACCCGGTCGGTGGCCGGGTCGGCGGCGGCGACCAGGGCGTCGGTATAGGTGCCCTTGAGCTTGGACAGCTGGCGCCATTCCAGCAGGGTGGCCGGCAGCTCGTGGGTCAGGGCCAGCTCTTCCAGCACGCTGGCGTCGGTGCCCCACTGGCCGGTGGCGGTCTTCTTGCCGCCGGGCAGGTTCATCTCGCCGAACAGGATGTCGCCGATCTGCTTCGGGCTGCCGAGGTTGAAGGGCCGGCCGGCGAGGCCGTGGGCCTTGTCCTCCAGCTCGGCCATGCGCAGGCCGAACTCCGACGACAGGCGGCGCAGCCGGTCCGGGTCGATGCGGATGCCGGCCAGCTCCATGTCCGCCAGCACCGGCGGCATGCCGCGCTCCAGCGTCTCGTAGACGGTGACCAGCCGGTCCTCGACCAGCCGCGGCTTCAGCAGCCGCCACAGGCGCAGGGTGACGTCGGCGTCCTCGGCGGCGTAGCGGGTCGCGGTCTTCAGCTCGACGTGGCGGAAGCTGATCTGGCTCTTGCCGGTCCCGGCCACGGTCTTGAAGGCGATCGGCTCGTGGCCGAGGTGGCGGCGCGCCAGCTCGTCCATGCCGTGGCCGTGCAGCCCGCCGTCCAGCACATAGGACAGCAGCAGGGTGTCCTCGATCGGGGCCACCCGGATGCCGCGCCGGGCCATGACGGCCAGGTCGTACTTGATGTTCTGGCCGACCTTGAGCACCGCCGGGTCCTCCAGCAGCGGCTTGAGCCGGGCCAGGGCCGTGTCGGCGTCGATCTGGATCAGGGGCGTGCGGCTGTCGCCCTCGCCGCCGAAGTCGAGCCCGCCGGCGCCCTCGACCGGGGCGTGCGCGTGGGTCAGGGGGATGTAGCAGGCGGCGTTGGGTCCGACCGCCAGAGACACGCCGCACAGGCCGGCGTGGGTGGCCGACAGGGCGTCGGTCGCGGTGGCGAAGCCGATCACCCCGGCCTCGCGCGCCCGGGCGATCCAGGCGTCGAGGTCGTCCAGCGTCTGGACGCAGGCGTAGGCGTCGAGGTCGAAGGTCTCGTCGCCGGGCGTGACCGGACCGGACGGAGCGTAGCGCGGCGTGGCCACCGGCGCCGACAGGGCGGTCGGCCGGGCGAGCGCCGGGCCGTTGCGCTCGGGCGCCTTGCCGTCGCCGACCCGGCGGGCCAGCGAGCGGAACTCCATCTGCTCGAGGAAGGCCGACAGGGCCTCCGGGTCCGGATCGCGCACGGCGAAGTCGGCCAGCGGCTCGGGCGCCGGGGCGTCGCAGCTCAGGCGCACCAGCTCGCGCGACAGGCGGATCTGGTCGGCGAAGGCGATCAGGGTCTCGCGCCGCTTCGGCTGTTTGATCTCCCCGGCCCGGGCCAGAAGCGTGTCGAGGTCGCCGTACTCGTCCAGCAGCTGGGCGGCGGTCTTCGGGCCGATGCCCGGGGCGCCGGGGACGTTGTCGACGCTGTCGCCGATCAGGGCCTGGAGGTCGACCATCCTGTCCGGGGTGACCCCGAACTTCTCCATCACCGCGTCCTCGGCCAGCACCCGGTCCTTCATGGGGTCGTACATGACCACCGAGGGGCCGATCAGCTGCATCAGGTCCTTGTCGGAGCTGACGATCACCGCCTTGCCGCCGGCGTCGCGGGCCTGACAGGCGTAGGTGGCGATCAGGTCGTCGGCCTCGTAGCCGGCCAGCTCGACGCCGTGCACGCCGAAGGCGGCGGTGGCCTGCCGCACCAGGGCGAACTGGGGCACCAGATCCTCGGGCGGCGGGGGCCGGTGGGCCTTGTAGCCGTCGTAAAGGGCGTTGCGGAACGTCTTCTCCGAATGGTCGAAGATGGCCACCAGATGGGTGGGGCCGTCCTCGCCCTTCATGTCGCGCAGCAGCTTCCACAGCATGTTGCAGTAGCCCTGCACCGCCCCGACCGGCAGGCCGTCGGACTTGCGGGTGAGGGGCGGCAGGGCGTGGTAGGCGCGGAAGATGTAGGCCGAGGCGTCGATCATCCACAGCCGCAGCGGGGCGGGAGCGTCGGGGGCGGGAGTCGCGTCGGTCATGGGGTCAGCATAGGGGCCGGGCGACGGGTCGTCACCGGCCAGAAGCGGTCCCTGAAACAGTCTCCGAGGCGGCCCGGTCCAGCGCCCGGGCGACCATGGCCGGCGTCAACAGTTGCGGCAGCAGCTCGGGCTCGGCCCGGCCGGGCGTATAGACCAGATAGAGCGGCACGCCGGAGCGGCCGTGGCGCTCCAGCTCGGCGGCGATGGCGGCGTCGCGCCGGGTCCAGTCGCCGACCAGATAGGCGGCGCCGGTGCGGTCCAGCGCCGCCTGCACCGGCGCGGTCTCCAGCGCCGTGGCCTCGTTGAACTTGCAGGTGACGCACCAGTCGGCGGTCAGGTTGACCAGCACCGGCCGGCCCTCGGCCAGGGCCGCCTCGACCGCGGCGGGGGACCAGGCGCGGGCGTCGAGTTGGGCCGCCTCGACCTCGGGCGGGGCGATGCGGGCGGCCAGCCCGGTCAGGACCAGCGCCGACAGGGCGGCGACCAGCGGGGCGGCGAGGGGGATGGGGCGGCCGGTCCCCGCCGGATCCGGCGCCTGCCTCTGGCGCCGGCCCCACAGGATCAGGGCGACGGTCAGGGCCAGGGCGGCGAGGGCCAGCAGCCCGACCCCGGCCAGGGCGGTCTGGCGGCTGAACACCCAGGCCAGCCACAGGGCCGTGGCGTACATGGGCAGGGCGAGGACGCGCTGCAGGGTCAGCATCCACGGGCCGGGCCGCGGCAGGCGGCGCAGCAGGGCCGGGCTCAGGCTGACGGCGAGGAAGGGCAGGGCGAAGCCGAGGCCCAGGGCGGCGAACACCGCCAGCGCCGCCGCCGCCGGCAGGGTCAGGGCGGCGCCGAGGGCGAAGGCCATGAAGGGGGCGGTGCAGGGGGCGGCGACGATCACCGCCAGAACGCCCGTCAGAAAGGCCCCGCCGCCGCGCACCCGGCCGCCGAGGGCCTGCAGCCCGCCGCCGGCGCGGTACAGGCCCGACAGGTTGAGGCCGACCGCCAGCATCACCAGCGCCAGCGCCGCGGTGACCGCCGGGACCTGCAGCTGGAAGCCCCAGCCGACCGCCTCGCCGCCGGCGCGCAGGGCCAGCAGGGCCCCGGCCAGCGCCAGGAAGCTGACCAGCACGCCGAGGGCATAGGCCAGCCCGTCGCGCCGGGCCTCCGCGGGCGCATGGGCCCCGCCGGCGAGGGCGGCGGCCTTCATCGCCAGCACCGGGAAGACACAGGGCATCAGGTTGAGGATCAGCCCGCCCAGCAGGGCGAACAGGGCGGCCCTGAGGATCAGCCCGGCCGTGGCGGGCGCGGCGGACGCCGTCTCCTGCGGCCGCAGGGCGGCGCCCCCGGCCGTTCCGGCCAGGGCCGGGCCGGGCTCGGCGCGGATCTGCCAGGCCCCGGCGTCGGTGGCCAGCACCCCCTCCAGCGGCGCGGCCGGATCGAACCGGCGGCCGGGCGTCAGGGTCAGGCTGAGGCCATTCGGCCCGGCCGCCGCCGGCTGCGGCGCGGCATGGTCCAGCGCGCCCTGGACGAAGGGGTAGAACCAGACGGTCTCCGCCCCGGCCAGCGGGGGGCCGGCGACGCTCAGGGTCAGGGTCTGGCCGTCCCGCGTCAGGCGCGCTTCCAGCGGCCCGGGCCGCGGGGCCTCGGCGAGGGCGCGGGCGATGCGCGGGCCGTGCGGGCGGGCCTCGGGCGCCGCCCCCTCGGCCACCGGCAGGTCGAGCGCGAGGTCGAGGCTGGCCGGGATGCACAGCTCGTCGCTGCAGACGAACAGGTCGGCGCGGGCCTGAAGCCGCAGGTCCCGGCCGGGGACGGCGTCGGCCGGGACCTCGACGAGCACCGGCAGCCAGACCTCGCCGGAATAGCCGTAGTTGACCAGCGGCCCGAGGCTCTGCCGCTCGGGCAGGGGCCAGACGATGTCCGAGGCGGTCACGCCGGGCGGCAGGGTCCAGGCGAGGCGGGTGGGGCCGCCGGAGTCGCCGGGGTTGCGCCAGTAGGTGTGCCAGCCCGGCGCGATCTGCTGGCGCAGGGCGACCACGGCGGTCGAGCCCGGCGTGGCCCAGCGGCTCATCGCTGTGAGCTCGGCCGTCAGGTTGGGGGCCTCGCGCGGACCGGGCGCGACCGGGGCGGCCGGGGCCGCGGCGGCGGCCGGCAGCGCGCCCGGCAGCAGGAGCAGCAGGGCGGTCAGCAGGGCGGACAGGAACGCCGGCAGGCGGCGGACGCGCGGGGACATGGCGCTGATCTAGCCCCCGGCGGGGACGCCCGCCAGCCTCGGCCGCTGCGCTATCGGGTCCCGGCCGCGATGCGCACCTCGACCCGGCGGCGCAGGGGTTCGGCGGCCCCGGCGGCGGTGACGGCGCCCTGGTCCCCGGCGGCGAGGAGCTCGAAGCGTGGGGCCGGCAGACCCGCCTCGACGAGGGCCTCGGCCACGGTGACGGCGCGGCGCTCGGACAGGGTCAGGTTGCGGGCCGCCGAGCCGGTGGCGCTGGCCAGACCCAGCACCTCGACCGCCTGCACCCGGCACCGGGCGACCAGCCGGGCGTGCAGCCGGATGGCCTCGCGCGCCGGATCGGTCAGGCGCGCCTCGCCCTCGCGGAAATAGACCTCGAAGGCGTGGGGGCGGCAGGCCGCGGGCGGCGTCACCAGCCCGGCCCGCTGGAACGGATCGCCGGCGCAGGCGGCGAGCCCGGCGCCGGCGGCGATGAGGCCGGCCAAGGCCAGGGCGCGGCGGCGGAAATCGATCGATGTCATGTGAGCCCCCTCGAAAAAGGGGCGACGCTCGCGGCGCCGCCCCTGAGTATCGTCCGACCTGCGGCGCGCCTCAGTAGCGGCGCGAGCCGTCTTCCCAGTAGCACTCCACCTGACGGCCGTCGTAGCAGTAGTAGTAGGCCCGGCGCTGGTTGTCGTAGTAGCGCTGCTGGTTGGCGCGGTCGCGGGCCGAGCCGCGGATGGCGCCCGCGGCGCCGCCGACCACGGCGCCGATGGCCGCGCCGGCGCCGGCGTTGCCGTCGCCGACGTTGTTGCCGATGATGGCGCCGGCCACCGCGCCGATGCCGGCGCCGATCGCGCCCTGGCGCACGGTCTCGTTCGGGCCGCCGCCGTAGCCGTACGGGTCACTCGCGCAGGCCGAAGCCAGCAGCCCGGCGCCTGCAACGGCGATGATCGCCTTTTTCATGTGAGAATCCTCATCCCTGCGTTTCGCCCCCGTGGTGAGAACGCTGGACCAGCGTGGCGGTTCCGGGGCAGGGTTGCGCCACAACGGTGGTGTATCATCACCGGACCCCGTCGGGGAGGACGGGGGCGATCACGAGCGCGGGAGGGCCTCGACATGCGTTTCCTCGAACCTGTCCGGATGGCGGACGACGCGGGCGGCGGCCCGGTCTGGACCCGCGCCAAGCGGCACAAGGGCGGCGGCGTGCCCGTGGTCGGCCTGATCGTCGGGGCGCTGGCCCTGCTGGGCGCGGCCACCGCCGGCCTGGCGATCAAGGAGCGCTCCTTCGCCGGGGCCGGCGCGACGCTGGATACGGCGCTGGCCGCGGTGATCGACTTCGGCCGCGGCCTGGTCGGCCAGGCCGGCGAGGAGGCGACCGAAGCCGCCGACGAGACGGCGGACGCCGCGGAAGCCGCGGCGGAGAAGGCCGCTGCGGCGGCGTCGGCCGGGGCCGAGGCGGCCCGCGACGAGTTGACCACCACCCCGTGACGACCGAGGGGAACGCGGCGGGCCTCCAGGCGTTGCCGTCCGGATGAGCCCTGTCGCCGACCCCGCCGCTTCGATCCTTGACCCGGCGTCGGCCCGCCCCCTGACGCCGCACGCGGCGCTGCGCACCGTGACCCTGCTGGTCAACCCCCAGTCCGGCTCCACCGGGCCCGGCGCGGTCGAGCGCGGACGCGCCCTGCTGGCCGAATGGCCGGTCGAGGCGCAGGTCATCGCCCTGGGCGGCGAGGATTTCGAGGCGCAGATCGCGGCGGCGCTGGCGGACAGGCCCGATCTGCTGGCGGTGCTGGCCGGGGACGGCACGGCGCGCACGGCGGCCGGGCTGGCCGGCCCCGACGGACCGCTGATCGCCCCCCTGCCGGGGGGCACCATGAACATGCTGCCCAGGGCGCTCTATGGCACGACCGACTGGGTCGAGGCCCTGACCGCGACGCTGGAGGCGGGCGTGCCCCAGGACGTCAGCGGCGGCGAGATCGACGGCCATAGCTTCTACTGCGCGGCCATCCTCGGGTCGCCGGCCCTGTGGGCCCCGGCCCGCGAAGCCGTGCGCAAGGGCCGCCTCGACCTGGCCTGGACGTACGCGCGCAAGGCCCTGCGCCGCGCCTTCGGCGGGCGGGTGCGCTACCGCCTGGACGGCGGGCCGGTGCGCCGCGCCGAGGCGCTGGCCCTGCTGTGCCCGCTGATCTCGCGCGCCCTGCACGCCTCCGAGGACGGGCTGGAGGCGGCGGCCCTGAGCCCGGCCGATGCGGCCGAGGCCTTCCGGCTGGCTTATCACGCCCTGACCAGCGACTGGCGGCATGACCCGTCGGTGCTCACGGCCAAGGTGCGCCGGGCCCGGGTCGAGGCGCGCTCGCGCATTCCGGCGGTGCTGGACGGGGAGTCGGTGCTGCTGGCCCCGCGCGCCCGGGTGCGGTTCGAGCCCCGCGCCTTCCGCGCCCTCGCGCCGGCGCCCCCGGTCGCGGCGGACGGCGTCTGATGGGGCGGCTGCTGCAGTTCTCCGACGTCCATTTCGGCGTCGAGCATGCCGACGCCTGCGCCGCGGCCCTGGACTACGCCCACGCCGCCGCGCCGGATCTGGTGCTGGTGACCGGCGACGTGACCCAGAAGGGCTTGCCGCCCGAGTTCGCCGCGGCGGCGCGCTGGATCGCCGCCCTGCCCGGGCCGGTGTTCGTCACCGTCGGCAACCACGACGTGCCCTACTACGATGTGCTGGCGCGGCTGTTCTGGCCGTGGCGGGCGTTCGAGACGATCATCGGCCACCCGGCCCATGACCACGAGCACCGTGGCGACGGCCTGATGGTGCGCGGCGTCACCACGGCGCGCGGCTGGCAGGCCCGGCTCAACTGGTCCAAGGGGGCCATCGACCTGGACCAGACGCGGCGCGCCGCGGCGGCCCTGGCGGCGGCCCCGACCGGACACCTGCGCATCCTCGCCTGCCATCACCCGCTGATCGAGATGGCCGGCGCGCCGATGACCGGGGAGGTGCGGCGCGGAGACCGGGCGGCGCGCATCTTCGCCGAGGCCGGGGTCGACCTGATCATGACCGGCCATGTGCATGTGCCCTTCGCCCTGCCGATCCAGAGGGGCGACGGCTGCTCCCATGCGGTCGGCTGCGGCACCCTCTCGCGGAGGGAGCGGGGGACGCCGCCCAGCTTCAACCGGGTGGAGTGGGACGACCACGCCATCACGGTGACGGCGGTGGCCTGGATCGACGGGCGCTTTGTCGATCACGCGAGTTGGCGGCTGCCGCGCCGGCAGGACACCCGCCATGTGGAGACCCGGCCCGCGCTGCCCGACGTGGACGCCGGCATGACAACAGCCGCCGTCTGACAAGACGGCGGCTGCCGAGGGAGTTTCGCGGTCCGTGACGACCGTTGGTCTGGACCCGCGGACTGCCGCGGCCGCGCAGGCCGCCGGACACCACCGAGATGACGAACAGGATCAGGGCGATCACCGCCACGAGCCTGGCGATCTCGAACGAGAAGTTGGCGATGCCGCCAAAGCCGAGGACGGCCGCGACGAGCGCGACGACAAGGAAGATAATGGCCCAGCGAAGCATGGGAGCCCTCCGTTGTTGATCAGCCAGGAGGCGAAGACTTGCCGACCTTGCCGATACAAAGGCTCTGCCGGGCCCGGGTTCCGCCGATACGTCAGTTAACGGCGACGGCGGGGCCGGCTCTGCTCGGTGAAGGCGGCGGCGACCATGGTGGCCAGCGCCGGGTTGCGCAGGAAGATGAAGCCGCCGGCCAGGGCCGCGGCGACGCCGAGGATCGGCCGCTGGCGGAACAGCTGGACGGCGCGGGCGCCGAGACCCAGCGGCTCGTCGTCCTCTTCCGGCTCATCGTAGCCCCCGGCCTTGCCGAGGAAGACCGCGCCGATGATCCCCGCCAGGGCGGCGAAGATCAGGGCGGTCAGGGCCGCCGCGGCCAGCGGCGAGACCAGCAGCTGCAGGGCGTAGAACACCGTCGCGCCCAGGCAGACGATGACCACAAAGGCGCAGCCGGCGACGGCCACCGCCGCCGCCAGACGCTTCACCAGCCGCTTGCCGACCATCAGTGACGCCGGCCGGCGAGCAGCAGGCCGATGACGACGCCGACGCCGAGCGCGATGGCGGTCGACTGCATCGGGCGCTCCTGCACCCGCTCGACCAGATAGCGCTGGGCCTCGTCGAGACGCTCGGCCGCCTCGTCATAGTATTCGCGGCCGCGCACGCGCGCCTCGTCATAGTAGACGCGGGCCTTCTCGCGGGCGACCTCGGCCTTCTCGCGCAGGACGGCCTCGGCCTCGGCGGCCCTGGCGCGCAGGCGGGCGCTCTCCTCGCGGCCGACGCTCTTGAGGTCCTCCTTGAGGGCGTTCAGGTCGGTCTTGACGTCTTCCCGGGCCTTGGACGTGGGCATGGTGCGCTCCTGCAGAAAGCTGTGCGATCCCTGATCTAGGGGACCCCGCAGCCGAACGCCAGTCGGGGGCCGCTTGTTCCGCCCGTCGCGGCTGATCGACAGCCCGAGAGGCCAGCGCTATGCCTGAAGGATGAGCGACTGGCTGTTCGATCCCGCCCCTGTCCCCGCCCTGCCGATCGTCGGCGAGACGCGTCGCTTCCCGGTGCGTCGCATCCTCTGCGTCGGCCAGAACTACGCCGCCCATGCGCGCGAGATGGGCGCGGCCCGGGCCGAGCCCTTCTTCTTCGCCAAGCCCGCCGACGCCCTCGTGCCCGGCGGCGGGGCCGTGCCCTATGCGTCGGCCACGGCGGACCTGCACCACGTGGTGGAGCTGGTCGCCGCCATCGGCCCGGAGGGGGGCATCGCCGGGTGGGCCGTCGGCTGCGACCTGACCCGCCGCGACCTGCAGGCCACGGCCAAGGCGGCGGGTCGGCCGTGGGACGCGGCCAAGGGCTTTGACCACTCGGCCCCGTGCGGGCCGCTGAACCTCGGCGCCCTGCCGGAACCGGACGGGGAGATCCGCCTGTCGGTCAATGGCGAGGGGCGTCAGGCCGGGCGGCTGTCGGACATGGTGTGGAGCCCGGAGGAGATCGTGCGCGAGGCCGGGCGGCTGTGGCGGCTGGCGCCCGGCGACCTGATCTTCACCGGCACGCCCGAGGGGGTCGGCCCGGTGCGCCCCGGCGACCGGGTCGAATGCCGCATCGCCGGCCTCGCCCCGCTGGATCTGGAGATCACGGAGGCGCGGGCGTGATCCTGCACGGCTACTGGCGCTCGGGGACCAGCTACCGCACCCGCATCGCGCTGAATCTCAAGGGGCTGACCTACGAACAGGCCGGCGTGGACCTGCGCGCCGGGGCCCAGCGCTCGGACGCCTTCCGGGCGCTCAATCCGCAGGGCCTCGTGCCGGCGCTGGAGGTGGGACCGGAGCACGGCGGCCCGGCGGTCCTGACCCAGAGCCCGGCCATTCTGGAGTGGCTGGAAGAGGCCTTCCCGACCCCGCCGCTGCTGCCGGCGGCGGCGCTGGACCGGGCGCAGGTGCGGGCCATGGCGGCCCTGATCGCCTGCGACATCCACCCGCTCAACAACCTGCGGGTCCTGACCGCCCTGCGCACGACCTTCGGGGCCGACCAGGCCGCGGTCGACGCCTGGGCGGCGGGCTGGATCACGCCGGGCTTCACGGCGCTGGAAGCGCTGGCGGCGCGTCACGGCGGCGACTGGTGCTTCGGCGACGCCCCGACCCTGGCCGACTGCCATCTGATGCCGCAGGTCTATTCCGCCGGCCGCTTCGGGGTGTCGGTCGAGGCCTGGCCGCGGCTGGCGGCGATCGCGGCCCGCGCCGCGGATCATCCGGCCTTCGCCGCGGCCCATCCGGATCGCCAGCCGGACGCCGATCCGGCGGCCTGACGGCCGCGCAACAACCGGCGTTCGGTAACTTCTCGTCAGGGTCTCGGAAGCCTCCGCTTAAACTTTGCCATGCACGGTAAGGGGGTGAGCAAGCCCGCGCGCCCGAATCCTGCTGAACGCCTGTGCGTCGCCCTGGCGTCGACCGGCGTGCGCCCCGGCGCGGCCCTCGCCGAGGAGGTGGCGCGGCCGCTGCTGGAGACCGCCGCCGCCGCCGGCGTCCGGCGCGTCACCTCGCGTCCCGCCGGCGATGTCGAGCGGGCGCTGGGCCAGGCCTGGCCCTTCCCCAGCCCGTTCCGGGTCGACGCCTGCACCGCCCCCCTGGCCGAGGGGCTGGACCGGGTCGAGGCCCGCGCCCGCCGCTCTCTGGAGCGCATGGGCCTGCCGCGCGGCGAGACCCTGCTGGTCAGCCGCGCCGCCGACCTGGCCGGGGCCGAGGGCCGCGCCCTGTGGGACCGTCTGGAAAAGCTCAAGGCCCAGGGCCTGTACCGCCGCATCGGCCTGTGCGCCGGGCCGGAGGACGCCCCGGAGCTGCTGAGCCGTCGCTTCGCGCCGGACGTGGTCCGGCTGCCCTGCAACCTGCTGGACCAGCGCGCCCTGCGCAGCGGCGATCTGGAGGCCCTGGCCGAAGCCGGCATCGAGGTGCAGGTCTCCGCCGTCTTCGCCCACGGCCGCCTGTTCTCCGGCGGCGAGGCCGCGGCCGGCCAGACGCCCGGCCTGTCGCGCACGCGCCGGCGCCTGGCCGAGGCCCGCCTCGACCCGATGCAGGCGGCGCTGGGCTTTGCGCTCAGCCTGCCCGGGGCCCCGGTGCTGGTGGTGTCCTGCGCCTCGGCGGCGGAGCTGCGCGCCATGCTGGCGGCGGTGCACGCCAGCGGCCGCGGTCCCGGGCCGGACTGGGCCGAGTTCGCGCTGGAGCCGGCGGCCGCCGGGACCCTGACGGATCTGGCGACCGCCGACGCCGCCTGAGCGGCCTCAGAACGTCAGCCGCACCCCCAGATACGCCGACCGGCCCGGCTCGCCGTAGCCGCGCACCTGCTGCCAGGCCTCGTCGGTCAGGTTGATGACCCGGGCGGTCAGCTCGACCTCGTCGGTCAGCCGCAGCCGGCCGGTCAGGTCGCCGACCACGAAGCCGTCGCGCGGGCCGGCCGGATCGACCGCCTCGCTCTCGCCGCGCACGATCAGATTGACCCCGCCGCGCGCGCCGCTCCAGCCGAGACGGACCGAGCCGGTCTGCTCCGGCACGCGCGCCAGTCGGGCGCCGGTGACGGCGTTGACCGCGTCGGTCGCGGCCCAGGCGAGGGTCAGGTCGAAGCCGGCGGGCAGGAGGGCGCGGCCCTCCAGCTCCACCCCCTCGCTCTCGGAACGGGCGATGTTGACGTAGACGCTGTTGAAGGTGACCGGGTCGAAGACGTAGCTGATCTGGTCCTCGACCTCGAGCCGCCAGGCGGTGATCCGGCCCTCCAGCCGGCCGTCAGCGGCGCGCCAGCCCAGCGCCAGCTCGCCGCCCTCGGCCGTTTCCGGCCGCAGGCGCGGGAAGGGTTGCGACGAGAAGCAGTAGTCGCACAGGGCCTGGCTGATGCTGGGGGCCTTGAAGCCCGTGCCCCAGGCCCCGGTCAGGACCACGCCGACGGGCAGGGTCCAGGCCGCCGAGAGGCGCCCGGTGGTCTCCTCGCCGAAGTCGTCGGTGGCGTCGTGGCGCAGGGCGGCGGTCAGGTTCAGCCCGGTCAGCACGGCCCAGCGGCCGGTGACGAAGGCCGAGGTGGTGGTCAGGGTCTCCTCGGCGCCGGTGGAGAGAGAGCCGGTGGCGGCGTCGTGCTCGACCCCGCCGACCAGGGCGAGACGCTCGCCGAGGCGCCCTTCCGCCTGCCAGCGCCAGATCGTGCGGTCGGCGACGAAGCGGCTGGGGAAGGCCGAGACCGTGTCGCGCTCCAGATCGAGGCCGGAGATGCTGAGGCGGTGCTGCAGCCCGGCGGCGGCGAAGCTGAGCCCGGCGGCGCCCGACCAGGTGCGGCTGGCGATGCGGTCGGCGGTGTCGGCCAGCACGAAGCGCGGGGCCGGGAAGCCGTCGATGTCTGCGTCCAGCTCGCTGTAGCGCAGGCTGCCGTCCAGCTGCACCGGACCCAGATCGCGGCGCGCCTTCAGCCCTGCGGTGACGCTGACCATGCCGTCGGTCTCGACATTGCCGTCGCGTTCGTCGGCGGCGGAGATCCCGTCCGTCTCGACGCGGGAGGCGTAGACCGACAGGCCGCCGGCCGCGCCCTGCCGCCCGGCCTCGAGGCGGCCGCGGCGCGTGCCGAAGCTGCCGGCCTCGGCTTCAAGACCGATCCCGTCGACCTCGGCGGTGGTCAGGGCGATGACCCCGCCGATGGCGTCCGAGCCCCACAGGGAGGACTGCGGCCCGGACAGGGTCTCGACCCGGGCCACGCCGGCCAGGTCGAGCCCGCCGAAGTCGTAGGCGCCGTTGACCTCGGCCGGGTCATTGACCGGGGCGCCGTCGATCAGGACCAGGGTCTTGCCCGGGGCGGCCCCGCGCATCCGCACCTGGGCGACCCCGCCGAACGGGCCGGCGCGGGTCACGGTCAGGCCGGGGATGGCGGCGAACAGGTCGGTGGCCAGCACCGCGCCGCGCCGCTCGATCTCGCGGCGGTCGACCACCCGGGCGCCGGGGGTCTGCAGCTGCAGGGCCGGCAGGCGGGTGGCGGTGACCACCACCTCGGCCACCTCGGTGGTCTCGGCGGGGTCAGGCTCCTGGCCGGATGCCAGGCAGGGGGAGGCGAGCGCCGACAGGGCGGCGCTGACGAACAGCAGACGTCTCAAAGGGACGATCCTTCTACGGGCCCGGACTCGCGCGGGTCCGGGCAAGGTTGAAGCGTGCGCCGACCCGCCCTCCGGAGCGGGGCTCCGGCGGACGTCGCGAACGGTCGGGTCGCTTCGACGGATCGATCCCGTGTCACTGTCTGGTCCCGGACAGGCGACGAGCGACGTCGGCGGCCAGGTCTCCTGGCTTGCGGGTCGTCGACCGGTCGTCCTCGCCTTCCCGGTCGTCCGGCCGGGCGAACCCGGTCGGCCTTCCAGTGACGCCGCCTCGCCCGAAGGCGCCGCGGGGCGGACGGCGGTCTCGCCGCCTACAGTTGCGGGCACAGCCGCGGTGTTCGACCGCGTTCCCTTAACCGCCTGCCCGCCTTGTGGCAGGCGTCGGGGGAGGGGGCAAGACGACCGGGGACAAGCGGCGCAAGCCGCTTGAGCGCGGCGGCGGTATCCGTCACCCTCCGGCGCTCCCATGAACGCCCTTCCCAGCCCTGCCCCGACCGCGGCCGCCGAGGCCGTTTCGCCGATGATGGCCCAGTTTCTGGAGGCCAAGGCGGCGCATGCGGACAGCCTGCTGTTCTTCCGCATGGGCGACTTCTACGAGCTGTTCTTCAGGGACGCCGAGGTGGCGGCGGCGGCGCTGGGCCTGACCCTGACGAAGCGCGGCAAGCACCTGGGCGAGGACATCGCCATGGCCGGGGTGCCGGTGCACGCCATGGAGGGCTACCTCGCCCGGCTGATCCGGCAGGGCTTCAAGGTCGCCATCTGCGAGCAGACCGAGGACCCGGCCGAGGCGAAGAAGCGCGGCTCGAAGTCGGTGGTGCGGCGCGAGGTGGTGCGGGTGGTGACGCCCGGCACCCTGACCGAGGAGTCGCTGCTGGATGCGCGCGGGGCCAACCGGCTGGCGGCGGTGGCCATGGTGCGCGGGGCCGCGGCGGTGGCGGTGGTGGAGCTGTCCGCAGGTGAGGTCGAGACCGTGGCCTGCGCGCCGGAGGCCCTGGCCTCGACCCTGGCCGCCTTCCGGCCCAGCGAGGTGCTGGCGCCCGAGCGGCTGTTCGCCGATCCGCTGGCGCGGGCGGCGCTGGACGCCAGCGGCGGCGCGGTCCAGGCCCTGGCCCAGGCCCTGGCCGAGCCGTCCGGGGCCCAGGCCCGGGCCGAGCGGCTGTACGGGGTGCGGGCGCTGGACGGGTTCGGCGCCTTCGCCCCGGCCGAGGTCGTCGCCCTGGGTCTGCTGGCGGCCTATCTGGAAAGCACCCAGGCCGGACGGCTGCCGCCGCTGAAGCCGCCGCGGCGGGCCGGGGAGGCGGGCTTCCTCGCCATCGACCCGGCGACCCGCGCCAGCCTCGAGATCGACCGCACCCAGCGCGGGGAGCGCGAGGGCTCGCTGCTGGCCTGCATCGACCGGACCGTGACCGCCGGCGGGGCCCGCGCCCTGGCCGAGCGCCTGGCCCGGCCGCTGACCGATCCGGCGCGCATCAGGGCCCGCCTGGATGCGGTGGAATGGTTCGTCGAGCGCCGCGACCTGCGCCGCGATGTGCGCGAGCTTCTGGGCGGGGCCGGGGATCTGGCCCGGGCGGCGACGCGGCTGGCGCTGGGCCGGGGCGGGCCGCGCGACCTGGCCGCCGTGCGCGCCGCCCTGACCGCCGGCGAGGCGCTGGCGGCGCGGATGCTGGAGGGGGCCGGCCCGCTGGCCGCCGCCCCGGCGGAGATCGCGGCGGCGCTGGACGCCCTGACGCCGACGGCGGAGACGGGGGCCCTGCTGGCCGACCTGCGCGCCGGCCTCGTCGAGGGCCCGCCGCATCTGGCGCGCGACGGCGGCTTCGTGCTGCCGGGCTACCGGCCGGAGCTGGACGAGGCCCGGGCGTTGCGCGACGACGGCCGCAAGGTGGTGGCCGAGCTGGAGGCGCGGGCGGTGCAGGCCTCCGGCGTGCCCTTCAAGGTGCGCCACAATGCGGTGCTGGGCTATTTCCTCGAGGCGACGGCGAAGGCGGCCGAACCGCTGCTGCGGCCGGACGGGTCGCGCGACCCGGACAGCCCCTTCATCCACCGCCAGACCCTGGCCAACCAGGTGCGCTTCACGACGGTGGAGCTGTCCGAGCTGGACGCCCGCATCACCCAGGCGGGACATCGGGCGCTGGCGCTGGAGATGGACCGGTTCGAGGACTGGCGTGGCCGGGTCGAGGCCCTGGCCGGGCCGCTGGGCGCGGCCGCCGCGGCGCTGGCGGCGCTGGACGCCCATGCGGCGCTGGCGGAATGGGCCGAGGAGGTCGGGGCGGTGCGGCCCGAGGTCGACGACGGCCTGGGCTTTGTGGTCGAGGCCGGCCGTCACCCGGTGGTCGAGGCGGCGGTGAAGGCCGAGGGCCTGCCCTATACGCCCAACCCCTGCCGGCTGGACGGGGCCGGCGCGCTGGGCGACCGGCTGGCGGTGGTGACCGGGCCGAACATGGCCGGCAAGTCGACCTTCCTGCGCCAGAACGCCCTGCTGGTGATCCTCGCCCAGGCCGGGGCCTTCGTGCCGGCGGCCTCGCTGCGGCTCGGCGTGGTCGACCGGCTGTTCAGCCGGGTCGGGGCCGGCGACGACCTGGCCCGCGGCCGCTCCACCTTCATGATGGAGATGGTCGAGACCGCCGCCATCCTCACCCAGGCCACGGCGCGCAGCTTCATCGTGCTGGACGAGATCGGCCGCGGCACCGCCACCTGGGACGGGCTGGCGATCGCCTGGGCGGTGGCCGAGAGCCTGCACGAGACGACCCGCGCCCGCACCCTGTTCGCCACCCACTACCACGAGCTGGCCGGGCTGGAGACGCGGCTGGCCCATGTCGGCAACCTGTCGCTGCGGGCCCGGGAGTGGAACGGCGAGCTGGTGTTCCTGCACGAGGCGCGCCCCGGCGCGGCGGACCGCTCCTACGGGGTGCAGGTGGCGCGGCTGGCTGGGGTGCCGCCGGCGGTGGTCGAGCGGGCCCGCGACATTCTGGCGCGGCTGGAGGGCGAGGCCCGGGCCCAGGCGCGGCTGGACGACCTGCCCCTGTTCGCCGCCGGCGCCCCCCCGGCGCCGATGGCCGTCGCGGCCCCGTCAGCGCTGGAGACGGCGCTGGCGGCGGTGTCGCCCGACGACCTGAGCCCGCGCGAGGCGCTGGAGCTGGTCTATCGGCTGAAGGCGCTGACGACTAGGTAGAACTACGTATGTCTCCGGTGGAGTAACCTTAACGCGTCGAGGCCCACCCCGGTGCGTATTGGTCCGAAATCCGGGGTCCTGCATGTCGTTGACGTCGATGTCCCTGTCCACCAAGACCGCCCTCATGGTGGTCTGCGCGCTGGGCCTGCTGGCCCTGGCGATGCTGGGGGTCACCGCCACCCTGGTGCAGCGCGACGCCGAGGCCCAGGCCGAAGAGCGGCAGGAAGCCAACATGCGTGTCGCCTGGGACGTGCTGAACGACTACGGCGACGGCTACAGCGTCGAGAACGGCGTCCTGCGGGTCGGCGACACCGTCCTGAACAACAATTTCGCGCCGGTCGACCGGATCAAGGGCCTGGTCGGCGGCACCGCTACCGTCTTCATGGGCGACATGCGGGTCACCACCAATGTGACCAAGCCCGACGGCAACCGCGCCGTCGGCACGCCGCTGGCCCGCGGCCCGGTCTATGACGCCGTGCTCGGCCGGGGCGAGCCCTATCGCGGTCAGGCCGACATCCTCGGCCGGCCGTTCTTTGTCGCCTATGACCCGATCAAGAATGCCGGCGGCGAGGTCATCGGCGTGCTCTATGTCGGCATTCCCAAGGCTGACTTCATGGCGTCGGTGAACCAGCTTCTGATCTCGCTGTGGATCGCCGCCACGGTGGTGGCGCTGCTGATCGTCGGGGCCGTGCTTTGGCTGTCGCGCCGGATGTTCTCGCCGCTGCGGGGCCTGTGCGACCGGATGGAGCGGCTGCGCCAGGGCCAGACCGACATCGACGCCCCCTGGGCGGCGCGCAAGGACGACATCGGCCAGATCAGCCGGGCGCTGCTGGCCTTCCGCGACGCCGCCGCGGAACGGGCCCGGATCGAGGCGGACGCCCAGGCGGCCCGCTCGGGCGCCGAGTCCGAGCGCGCCGCGGCCGAGGCCGAACGCCGCCGGCTGGCCGAGGAGGACGCCGTGGTCGTGGCGGCGCTGGGCAAGGGTCTGGCGGCGCTGGCCGCCGGCGACCTGTCCCACCGCATCGAGGTCGAGTTCGCGCCGCGCA
>CAZUXK010000032.1:7365-21788 GCA_964624025.1 uncultured Brevundimonas sp. | reverse complement strand
AGTTTGCCTCGTCCACCGAACACTACCGGTCGGGGCGGTTCGACGAGACCCTGCTGGTGATGCTGGAGCGGTTCGAGCAGGTGCTGGCCATCATGCTGCCCACGCTGGGCGAGGACCGGCGCGCCACCTATTCGCCCTTCCTGCCGGTCAGTCCCTCGACCGGCCGGGTGCTTCAGGTCCCGACGCTGGAGCGCAACCTCGCGAAGGGCACGATCGTGTTCGAGGACGAGGACGGGTCGCGCGTCGAGGTCCCGGTCACCGGCGGCCATGTGAAGCTGCAGTGGAAGCCCGACTGGGCCATGCGCTGGACCGCGCTGGACGTGGACTACGAGATGTCGGGCAAGGACCTGATCGACTCGGTCAAGGTCTCCTCGAAGGTCTGCCGCGCCCTGGGCGGCACGCCGCCGGAGGGCTTCAACTACGAGCTCTTCCTCGACGAGCACGGCCAGAAGATCTCCAAGTCGAAGGGCAATGGCCTGACCATGGAGCAGTGGCTGCGCTATGGCGCGCCGGAGAGCCTGAGCTGGTACATGTTCCAGTCGCCGAAGTCGGCCAAGAAGCTGCACTTCGACGTCATCCCGCGCGCCACCGACGACTATCTGCAGCACATCGAGATGTACCCGGCCCAGCCGCCGGAGAAGCAGATCGACAATCCGGTCTGGTCGATCCACGCCGGCGCGCCGCCGGCCCAGGCCTCGCCGGTGTCCTTCGCCCTGCTGCTGAACCTGGTGGGGGTGGCCAACGCTTCGGACAAGGCGGCGCTGTGGGCCTACTTCGCCCGCTACCTGCCGGGCGCAACGCCGGACAGCGAGCCGCTGCTCGACCGGCTGATGGGCTACGCCCTCAACTACTACGAGGACTTCGTGAAGCCGGCGAAGGCCTACCGGGCCCCGACGGACATCGAGAAGGCGGCGCTGCTCGACCTGGCCGCGCGGCTCAAGGCCCTGCCGGCCGACACGTCCGACGGCGAGACGATCCAGAACGAGGTCTACGCCGTGGGCAAGGACCACGGCTTCGATCCGCTGCGGGCCTGGTTCGCCGCCCTCTACGAGGTGCTGCTGGGCCAGACGCAGGGGCCGCGCTTCGGCTCCTTCGCCGCCATCTACGGCCTGCCCCAGACCATCGCCCTGATCGAGGCGGGCGCGGAGGGCAAGCTGGCCTGAGGCGGCGGGGCGAGGGCTGGTTCATCACGGAGGGCACGGAGGCGACACGAAGGGCACAGAGAGGGGCGCGAAGCGGCGCGCGCAGCGCTGTGTCCGGCCGCCTGATGTTAAAGGCGCCTGCGGCGCTCAGCCCGCCACACCGTTGTGCCCTTCGTGGCTTTCTTCTTTGTGCTCTCCGTGAAGAACTTCTTACGTCCACGGGCACCCGGGTTCCGTCCCCGAACATGAACCGCGGCTGACGGCGCCGCTGGCGGAGCCTTCAGGTGAGGCCCGGCATTCTGTCTTCATCGACCACGAGAGGACAGGAGACCCGCCATGTCGAAGACCGTTTCCGCCGCCATCGCCGCCGCCGCCCTGGCGCTGCCGCTGATCCTCGCCGCGCCGGCGCCCGTGCTGGCCCAGCAGGCCAATGGCGTGACCAACTGCGACGCTCCGGGCGGTCGCCAGCGCGCCGGCGCCCTGATCGGGGCCGTGGTCGGCGGTCTGGCCGGGAGCCAGGTGTCGGACAATGAGCGCGCCCTCGGGGCCGTGGTCGGCGCCGGCGCGGGCGCCGCGGCCGGCTCCTACATCGGCTGCCAGCAACAGCGCGCCCGGGCCGCGGCCCAGGCTCCGGCTGACATGTACCGCGCCGCCTCGAACCTGCGCATCCGCTCGGGGCCGGGCACCGGCTACCGCCAGGTCGGCAGCCTGCGCGCCGGCCAGGGCTTCACCGCCGTCGGTTCGCAGGGCGAATGGGTCCAGATCGCCGGCGGCGGCTGGGTCAGCGCGCGCCACGTGACGCGTTACTGATCCCGGCGTCTGATCTCACTGGCTGGCCCACAGAATCCGGGCCAGCCAGTCGATCTCGCCAAGGGCCAGGGTGCGGGGCGCAAAGGCCGGATTGATCGACCCGAGCGTCAGGCTCCGCCCCGTGCGCCGCTCCAGCACCTTGGCCATCACCTCGCCCGCCCGGGTGCGCACGACGACCCGGTCGCCGGGCCGCACGCGGGTCTCGGCCCGGTCGACGATGACGACGTCGCCCTCGCGATAGAGCGGCGACATCGAGTCGCCGAAAATCCTCAGCGCAAAGCAGGTCGGCCCGGGGACGAGCAGGGGCGTCGCTTCCCAGTCGCCGGCCGGCAGGCCCGCCTCGTCGAAGAAGCCGTCGCGCCCGGCCTGGGCCATGCCCAGCAACGGCGCCGTCGGCGCCGGACCGGCATCCCGCGCCAGCGCCGCGAACTCGGTCAGGCTGAGCCCCGTCACCCCGAGGACGGCCGCCAGACTCTCGGTCGAGGGCCAGCGCGGCCGGGCCGCGGGCGGGGGGCCATGGCGCTTGGACGGGTTGAAGGCCGTGGGGTCGAGACCGGCGCGGCGCGCCAGCCCGGACGGGCTCAGGCCCTCGCGCCGGGCGACGGCGTCGAGGCCGGACCAGATCTGGCTGTGGCTTAGCGGCATGGCGTCCCCGCGAGTCGCTCCACAGGGTACAGGAATTTCCGCCTATTCGAAGTTTGCGGCGCGGCGTTCCTGCCAGACCCAGAAGGTCCCGGCGGTGATCGCCACGAGGATGCCGAGGCTGGCCAGGTTCTGGATGGCGTAGAACGACCAGGCGGGGGGGCGGATGTCGATGCGCGTCAGGAAGTGACTCAATACAGGCAGAAGCTGAAGGCAAGCTGCCCAAACAGGCCAAGTATTCTTGGACTTCCAAGATAGCGCGATAAACACAGCCAAAACAGCTGTGTCGATACCCAGTTCGACGAACCCTGTCTCGTAGAAGCCGAAGTCATCCTGAAGCAGCAGCGTGGCGAACCACGCGAGCAAGTAGGACCCCGCACCCATGCGTTCAGGCTCCTCGCCTTTCAGGAAGGCGAAGCCACAAACGCCTACCATCAGAACGGCGCCTACCTGTGAGTACAGGGTGTCAAACAAGACTACGCCCTCGAGAAATGAATCTCGGGGGAGATAATGCCTTAGTTCGAAGTCTACCGGAATGACCCGAGCTTCACATTACGCAGATTTCAGGCAACCCGAAGATGGTCGCGAACTTCGATCGGGCGGCCGTCTTCCGGCGGCTTGTTGACCGGACCGGCGGCGTAGACGCCCCAGCCCATGCGGCGGTGGTCCTTGGCCATTTCGGTGTGGGCGGCGGTGACGGCCTCGCGGGCCTGGCCGAGGGCGGCCAGCGACTCCATCGCCTTGGCCTGGGCGCCGGCGCCGACGGTGGCGGCCACGGACAGCTCGGTGCGCGCGGCGATCATCGCCTGCACCAGCGTCGTCGCCTTGACGATCGCCTCGTCGACGGCCGCCTCGGCCGCGTAAAGATCACCGGCCAAGCCGGCGACGACTTCGTTTTTGTCCATGTCAAAGCCCTCCTTCACAAGTTAAGGAGGTCTTAACATGCGGGGATGCACGTCAGAAGCGATGTTTGCGTTTCATTAAGCATCAGCCGCCGCCGTAACCGGGCCCAGGACGATCATCCTTGGGCTTGTCCATCGGGCCGGCGGCGAGGGCGTCGAGCCCGAGCTTGCGGGCGAGCGCCGCGAGGGTGCGATGCGCCTCCACCAGGTCGCCGCGGGCCCGGGCCAGGGCCGCCACGCTGTCGGCGGCGGCGCTGAAGGCGGGCTGGGCCACGGTGGCGGCGAGGGCCGCATCGCGCCGCGCCTGCGGCAAAAAGGCCATCAGGGCGGCCGCTTCGCCGAGGGCGGCGTCCACCGCCTGTTCGGCGGACCACAGGCGTTCCGCCAGATGCTGGCCGATACGCTGGCGACCGTGCCGGGCGGCCTCGTCCGAGGGCAGGGACACCGGCCACGCCTCGACCGGCAAGTCCTGCAAGGCGGTGGGGCGGCCGCGCAGGGGCCTCCCCGAACGCCGCGCCGGCCGGCGCGGCAGGGTGGTGACGAAGGTCGCGGTACGCGTCATCTCGCCTCTCCCTTTCCAGGTTAGGTCCATACAAGCATGCCGCGCGGGAGGATGCAACTATAAATCCTGTCCGGCGACGAGGAAGTGCGCGGTCAGGGTTGCAATCGGGTTGTGCGGATCGTCCTGCCAGGCCTCGCAGGTGACGTGGGCGACGCGCCGGCCGGCCTTGCGGATCACCGCCCGGGCGTGGGTGTCGAGCGGCCGGCCGCTGCGCAGATAGGCGACGGTGACGTTGATCGGGCGTGGCAGGTGCTCGCGCGGGTACAGCACGGCCACCTGGCCGATGGCGGTCATCTCCATCAGGGCCGCCGTGGAGCCGCCGTGCAGCGCCGGCAGCAGGGGATTGCCGATCAACCTGTCGTGGAACGGCATGGTCACGGTCAGCTCCTGACCGGCCAGGTGCTCCTGCAGGTCGAGAAAGCGGGCGTAGGGCGAGGTCAGCAGACGGTCGCTCATGCCTTGCGGTCCTTCAGGTTGGCGCCGAGGCGCTCGCCGCCGTGGCCGGTGAGGATGTAGGTGGCCTGCGCCGCCGCCACCGGGTCCTCGATCCTGTCCTCGAAGGCCCAGGCGCGCACGAAGGCGATCGAGGCGGTGCGGCGGTAGCAGCGCGCCTCGGCCACGAGATCGCGGCCCGGCTGGGCGGCGCGCATGTAGTCGACCCGCAGGTCGAGGGTGGCGATGGGGTGGAAGGCGTCGAGCGCGGTCCAGACCGCCAGCCCGCCGACGTGATCCAGCAGGGTGGTCATCAGCCCGCCCGACACCACGCCCGTACGCGGGTCGCCGACCAGATCCTCCCGCCACGGCACCCGCAGGCGCACCCGGTCGCCGTCGCGCCCGTCAAAGGTGAAGCCCAGCGCGTGGGTGTGGGCCGAGGCGGCCGCGAGCTGGGGCAGGAGCGGATCGATGGCTGTGGTCATGTCGGGTCCCGGAGTGCGCCGGCTTCCGCCACGACGCAGCCGGGACCATATGCACCCCATGGCTCGCCCGGAAGACCTGCTGCGTCCGACTCCCGAAGGGCTCTACTGTCCGCCCGGGGACTTCCACATCGACCCGGTGCGGCCGGTGGCGCGGGCGGTGATCACCCATGGCCATGCGGATCACGCCCGTCCCGGTCACGGCGTGGTCGTCGCGACCCTGGAGACCCTGCGCATCATGGAGGCGCGCTACGGCCCGGACTGCGCCGGACGGCTGGAGCCGGTCGCCTATGGCGAGACCGTGCGCCGCGACGGGGTGGAGGTCACGCTGGTTCCGGCCGGCCACGTGCTGGGCTCGGCCCAGGCGGTGGTGCGCGGGCTCGGCCAGACCATCGTCGTATCCGGTGACTACAAGCGGCGCGCCGACCCGACCTGCGCGCCGTTCGAGCCCGTGCCGTGCGACGTCTTCATCACCGAGGCCACCTTCGGCCTCCCGGTCTTCCGCCATCCGGACGACGCGGGCGAGATTGAACGGCTGCTGCTGTCGGTCAGCCAGTTCCCGGAGCGCACCCATCTGGTCGGCGCCTATGCGCTGGGCAAGGCGCAGCGGGTCATCGCCCTGCTGCGGGCGGCCGGGTGGGACCGGACCATCTATGTCCACGGCGCGCTGGAGCGCCTCAACGCCCTGTACGAAGGCTGTGGCGTCAGCCTCGGCCCGCTGGCGGCGGCGACCCATCTGGCCGGACGGACGCTGGCGGGCGAGGTGGTTCTTGCGCCGCCCTCGGCCACCCAGGATCGCTGGTCGCGGCGTTTCGCCGACCCGGTCGTGGCCTTCACCTCCGGCTGGATGGGGGTCAGGGCGCGGGCCCGGCAGCGGGGGGCGGAGCTGCCGCTGGTCATCTCCGACCATGCCGACTGGGACGAGCTGACGCGCACGCTGGAGGAGGTCGACGCCGGCGAGGTGTGGATCACTCACGGGCGGGAGGAGGGCCTGCTGCGCTGGTGTGAGTTGAACGGCCGCACGGGACGGGCGCTGCGCCTTGTGGGCTACGACGAGGAGGACGCCGAGCCGGCGGCGTCCGACTGATCCCGGGCCTCAGGCGGCCGAGCGGCGCTTGCGGCGGGCGGCTTCGAGCGGGGTGGCCGGCGCGGCGGCCGGGGCCGCGCCCTCGATGGCGGCGTTCATGGCCATGCGCAGACGCTCGGGCTTGATCGGCTTCTCGACCACCGCGGCCATGCCGATCGACAGATAGAGGCGGGCGTCGTCCGGATCGGCATTGGCGGTCAGGGCGATGATCGGCGTCTGGCTGGCCGGACCGTCCAGCTCGCGGATGGCGATGGTGGCGGCGACCCCGTCCATGCGCGGCATCTTGATGTCCATCAGCACCAGGTCGAAAGCCCGGGCCTGGACCGCCTCCAGCGCCTCGAGCCCGTCCTCGGCCGTTTCCGAGGTGCAGCCGAACATTTCGCACAGGGCCTGGGCGACCACGCGATTGGTGGCGTTGTCGTCCACGATCAGCACATGCGGCCGGGACTTCAGGTTCAGGTCCGGCAACTCGGCGATATTGGTTTCCGCCTCGGCGGCGATGTAGGCGCGCGGCGCCTGCAGGCTGAAATGGAAGGTCGCGCCGCGACCCGGATTGTTCTCGGCCCAGATGCGGCCGCCCAAAGCCGCGATGATCTGGCGGCAGATGGACAGCCCCAGACCAGCCCCGCCCGCCTCCGGCGTGTCGCCGAACGGTTCGAAAATCCGCTCCAGCTGCGCCGGGTCGAGCCCCGGGCCATCGTCGCGCACCCGACCCTCCAGGGTCACCACGTCGCCGTCGACCCGCGCCTTCAGGCCGGCCTCGACCATGCCGTTGCGCGCGAACTTCAGGGCGTTGCCGATCAGGTTGTTGAACACCTGCTTCAGGCGGACATCGTCGATCTGGGCCGCCAGCTCGGTGTCGCCCTCATAGGCGGTCAGCAGCGAAACCTTGTCCTGGGCGGCGCGCGGCTCCCACAGGGCGTGCATGTCGTCGATCAGGCCACGCAGGCGCACAGGATGGCGCGCGATCTCGAGCTCTCCGGCTTCCGCGCGCGTCAGGTCGACGGCGTCCTCAAGGATGCGCAGCAGGGTCTCGGAGGAGTCGACGATGGTGCGCACATGGGCTTCGGCCATCTCGTTGAGCGGCTGGCGACGAAGCAGCTCGGCCACCGCCAGCACGCCGTTCATGGGCGTGCGCAGCTCGTGGCTCATGACCGCGAGAAACTGGCTGCGGGCGCGGGCGGAGGCCAGGGCCTGGGTGCGCGTGTCCTGCAGTTCGCGGGTCTGTTCGGTCAGCTCGGCGTTCTGCAGGCGCTGTCGCTCGTGCGCCGCGCGCAGGAGCGACAGCACCGTGCCCACGCCCCAGTAGCGGCCCTCGCGGGTGACGATGAAGCCGCGGTTCATGGCGGCCGGGCCGCCTCTCAGCATGATGTCGCAGAACAGGTCGATGGCGACGCCGGCCTCGACCACGGCAGGTTCGGGGTCCATCACCTCGGTGACCGGGCGATGGGCGTACAGGGCGTGGCCGAAGCGGCCGGCGATCTTCACCAGGAAAGAGTCGCGCTCGACGAGACCGACCGGGCGGCCGTCCTTGACGACGGGAATGACGAGGGTGTCCGGAGCCTGCTCGAAGCGCGCGAAGATGGCCGAGCCCGGCGTGTCCGGGGTCACGGGGTCGGCGCGTTCTGTCAGCACTTCAATCGTCGGCATACTGCCGATACTCCGTGTTACCGGTGGATCATGGCCTGAAACCATTTTCAGAAGTGTAAATGTCAGACCCGGCCGTTTCCCTCTGACCGCAAGGCGTTTTGCGCCGCGTGCCCGGCAGGTGTATGGAACGCGGTCCGTTTCACCTTCCGTCCTCTTTCGCATGCGCGCGGCCCCCGGCCGACCGCAGGGTCAGCATGAGCGAAATCCTCCCCGACAGCCGCGGCGCCCTGGTTCTCTTCTCGGGTGGTCAGGACAGCGCCACCTGCCTGGCCTGGGCCCTGTCGCGCCATGCCCGGGTGGAGACGGTCGGGTTCGACTATGGCCAGCGGCATGCGGTCGAGCTCGAGGCGCGTCTGAAGGTGCGTGAGGGCATGGCCGCCGCCCTCCCGGCGGTCGCCGACCGGCTGGGCCTGGATCACATGGTCGATCTCACCGGCTACGGTCGTCTCGCCGCAAGCGCCCTGACGGCCGAGCGCGAGATCGAGATGGGGGCGCGAGGCCTGCCCAGCACCTTCGTGCCCGGCCGGAACCTGATCTTCCTCGTGGCCGCAGCCGCCCTTGCCGACCGGCGGGGGCTGGACGTGCTGGTCGGCGGCATGTGCGAGACCGACTTTTCCGGCTACCCCGACTGTCGCCGCGACACGCTGGACGCCATGGAGCAGGCGCTGGCGCTAGGCCTGGACAGGCCCACGCCGATCCTGACGCCGCTCATGCACCTGACCAAGGCCGAGACCTGGGCGCTGGCCCATGAGCTCGGGGGCGAGGCGCTGGTTCGGCTGATCGTCGAGGACAGCCACACCTGCTACCGCGGCGACCGGTCGGTGCTGCATCCCTGGGGCTACGGCTGCGGGACCTGTCCGGCCTGCGAGCTGCGCGCCGCCGGCTGGTCCGAATGGGCTGCCCGATGAGTTATGCGGTCAAGGAAACCTTCCTGACGGTGCAGGGGGAGGGCGGTCAGGCCGGCCGGGCGGCCGTATTCCTGCGCTTCGCCGGCTGCAACCTGTGGAGCGGCCGCGAGGCGGATCGCGCCACCGCCGTCTGCAGCTTCTGCGATACGGATTTCGTCGGCGTCGACGGTGATGGCGGCGGCCGGTTCGCGGATGCCGACGCCCTCGCCGACCATGTGGCCGCGCTGTGGACGAGCGGGCCGGAGCACCGGCTTGTGGTCTGCACCGGTGGCGAGCCGCTGCTGCAGCTGGATTCGCCCCTGCTCGCCGCCCTCAAGGCGCGGGGCTTCGCCATCGCGGTCGAGACCAACGGCACGCTCGCCGCCCCCGACGGGATCGACTGGATCTGCGTCAGCCCCAAGGCCGATGCGCCGCTGGTCCAGACCTCGGGCCAGGAGCTGAAGCTCGTCTATCCGCAGGCCCTGGCCCCGCCCGAGCGGTTCGCCGGACTGGCCTTCGAGCGCTTCTGGCTGCAGCCGATGGACGGCCCGGACCGGGACGCCGCCACCGCCGCCGCCGTCACCTATTGCCTGTCCCACCCGCAGTGGCGCGTCAGCGTCCAGACCCACAAGTACATCGGCGTACGATGATGCCCGTTTTCGAGATCACCAAGCAGGCGACGTTCGACGCCGCCCACCATTTTCCCAACGAGCCCGAGGGCAGCATCTATCGCCGCCTGCACGGCCATTCCTTCACGGTGGCGGCCACGGTGCGCGCCGAGGTGCTGGACGACGCCCACGGCTGGGTGGCGGACCTCGGGGCGCTGGAGCGCGACCTGAAGGCGGCGGCCGAGACGCTGGACCATGGCCTGCTCAACGACCATCCGGGGCTGGAGCTGCCCAGCCTCGAGCACCTGTGCCTGTGGTTCGCCAACCGGCTGCGCGGCGACTGGCCCGGCCTGTGCCGCATCGAGGTGGCGCGCCCGACCATCCACGAGCGCTGCGTGCTGACCCTCTAGCAGTCACGCCCGCGCCGCTGGCGCTGTTCGCAGCGGCGCTGTTCCCGTTCCCATTCGCGCTGCTCGCGCTCGCGCCGGGCGCGGGTCTCCTCGTCCGAGGTGGTGACGGCATCGACCCCGGCCCCGATCACCGCCCCGGTCGCCCTGGCGGTCCCCCCGATGACAGCCCCGGTGGCCCCGACCGCCGCGCCGACGACGCATCCGGACAGCAGGGGCGCGGCTCCGAGAAGGAGGGCGAGGGCGACGGTGCGCGAGCGAATCATGAGGGTCTCCTGAACGGCCGCAGACTGGGCTGTCAGCGATGAACAAGCGCTTGCTGCAGGCGTGTGGGGCCCTGCATCGACAGCGGCGGTCGGGGTGCTAGGGTCCGGCGGTCCTTTTCGTCGCCGGAGTCCGCGCATGCGTCCCGCTGTTCGCCGCCTGTCCCTGATCGCCGCCCTGATGCTGGGCGTGGCCACGCCGACCCTGGCCCAGTCGCCGTTCGACGCCGGGCGTCTGAACGCCAACATCCGCGAGCTGTCAGACGACTCCTTCGAGGGGCGGGGCATTGGCGGCGCCGCCGAGGACAAGGTCATCGCCTTCATGAGCGAGCGCTTCGCCGCGGCCGGCTTCGAGCCCGGCGGCGTCGACGGCGGCTGGACCCAGCCGGTGGAGCTGGCCCGCTTCGCGGTGGTCGATCCTGTGGCCACCCTCTCTGTCGGGGACTGGAGCCTGCCGCTGCGCCAGGGTCAGGAGGCCGTCATCTCCACCCGTCGTCCGGCCGACACGGTCAATCTGCAGGACGCCGAGCTGGTGTTCGTCGGCTATGGCGTGCGCGCGCCAGAGCGGAACTGGGACGACTTCAAGGGCCAGGATCTGAGCGGCAAGATCCTCGTGGTGCTGGTCAATGACGCCGACTTCGAGCAGCCGGAGCTGAACACCTTCGGCGGCCGCGCCATGACCTACTACGGCCGCTGGACCTACAAGTACGAGGAGGCGGCGCGCCAGGGCGCGGCCGGCGTGCTGATCGTGCACGAGACCGCCCCGGCCTCCTACGGCTGGACGACGGTGGCCAATTCGTGGAGCGGGCCGCAGTTCGACATCGTCCGCGCCAATGCCGAGAGCGAGCGCGTGCCGCTGGAGTCGTGGATCCAGCGCGATGTCGCGGTCGAGCTGTTCCGGCGCGCCGGTCTCGACTTCGAGGCGCTGAAGGTCGCCGCCCGCTCGCGCGACTTCCAGCCGGTGGCGCTGCAAGGGGCCCGGCTCAACGCCCGCTACGGCGTCGAGACCTCGCGCATCCGGACCCACAACATCCTCGCCCGCCTGCCGGGCGCGACGCACCCGGACGAGACGATCCTCTACACCGCCCACTGGGACCACATCGGCATCGGCGCCCCCGACGCCAGCGGCGACGCCATCTTCAACGGTGCGGTCGATAACGCCTCGGGCACGGCGGCGCTGATCGAGATCGCCCACGCCTTCTCGGCGGGGCCGCGCCCGGCGCGCTCGGTGGTGCTGATCGGCTTCACGGCCGAGGAAAGCGGCCTGCTGGGCTCGGAGTACTATGCCGCCAATCCACTGTACCCGCTGGAGACCACCGTGGCCGGCTTCAACATGGACGCCGCCAACGTCTATGGCCGCGTCGACGGCATGAGCGTGACCGGCTACGGCCAGTCAGACCTGGATGATCGGGTGCGGCCGCTGGTCGAGGCCCAGGGGCGTCGGCTGCTGCCGGACGGCAACCCGGCAGCGGGGACCTACTTCCGGTCGGACCACTTCCCGCTGGCCAAGCGTGGCGTGCCGATGGCCTACATGCGCGGCGGCGGGGCCTTCCGCGATGCGCCGATCGAGGAGCGCAACGCCCGACGCGACAGCTACACGGCCGATCGCTACCACCAGGCGGGGGACGAGTGGTCGCCGGACTGGGATCTGTCGGGCCAGATCGAGGACCTCGACGTCTATTACGCCGCTGGACGGGCGCTGGCTGACAGCCGCGACTGGCCGGCCTGGCGCGAGACCTCCGAGTTCCGCGTCGCCCGCGAGATGTCGGCGACGGCGCGCGACTGACGCCAAGATGACGAAAACTTAACGTGCGGGGCGGGGGGCGCCCTCTAGGCTCCGCCGCCTCATCCCGAACGAGGCCTGTCCCGCATGTTCCGTCGCGTTTCCTCCGTCTGCGCCGTGGCGCTGCTTGCCGTGGCCGTGGCCGCGCCGGTCGTTGCCCAGGACTTCTCCGCCGCCCGCCTTTCGGAGGGGGTGCGGGTCATTTCGGATGACAGCTTCGAGGGGCGTTATCCGGGCACGCCGGGCGAGCGTCTCACGCTGGAGTGGCTGCAGGCGCAGTATCAGGCGCTGGGCCTCGAGCCCGGCGGGCCGGACGGTCAGTGGCTGCAGCCGGTCGACCTGCGTCGCTACACCCCGGTGCGCGCGTTCACCGCGACCTGGGCCGGGCCCGGCGGAGTCGGCGGGACGCTCGTCAAGGGCGAGGGGCTGAACCTGCGTTCGGCGGCCAACGACGGCCGCGCCGAGATCGCGGGCGCCGAACTGGTGTTCGCCGGCTATGGCATCGTGGCGCCGGAGCGGGGTTGGGACGACTACAAGGACGTCGACGTCCGCGGAAAGATCGTCGTGCTGCTGCCCGGCGAGCCGGAAGGCGCCCTGTTCAACGGCGAGTATCCGACCGTCTACAACGCCGGCTGGTGGAAGGCGCGGGACGCCGCCGCCCGCGGCGCGATCGGCGTGATCACCCTGCAGCCGCGACTGGCCCCGGCGCGCTTCGCCGACGCCCAGCGCACCTTCCAGCCCGGAGGCGCTGATCTTGAGCTGACCGGCGACCTGCAGCGCGAGGCGGCGGCGGGCCTGTTCGCGGCGGCCGGGCTCGATCTCGAGGCCCTGACGGCGGCGGCGGCGGCCGGCGGTGATTTCCGCGCCACGCCCCTGACCGGTGTGACCCTCACGGCCTCGGCCGAGGAGGCGGTCAATGTCCTGCGCACCTACAACCTGCTGGCCCGCATCCCCGGGACGCAGCGGCCGGACGAGACCATCATCTTCTCGGCCCACTGGGACCACGTCGGCATCGACAACCATGGGCGGCAGACCGTGCCCGAGGGCGAGGACCGCATCTGGAACGGCGCCTGGGACAATGCCTCGGGCACCGTGGCTCTCGTCGAGATGGCGCGCGAGCTGAAGGCCGCCGGGCCGGCCCAGCGCAGCTTCGTCTTCGCCCATATGGCGGCCGAGGAAATGGGCCTGCTGGGCGCCTGGGCCTATGCCGCCGACCCGGTCTATCCGGTCGAGACTACGGTGGCTGACCTGAACATCGACATGCTGCCCCTGTCGCCGCCGACCCGCGACCTGCAGATCTTCGGCTTCGGCCAGAACGAGCTGGAGGACGATCTGGCGCGCCTCGCCGAGGCCGAGGGCCGCTATGTCACCGACGACGGCCAGCCGGAGCAGGGCTTCTACTATCGCTCCGACCACCTGCCGTTCGCCGTGGCCGGGGTCCCGGCGCTGATGCCCTGGCACGGGACGGACTGGGACGAGGGCGGCAAGGCCGTCGGCGAGCCCGCCTACCGCGCCATGTGGGAGGAACGCTACCACAAGGCCGCCGACGAATGGTCCGAGGACCTCGACTTCTCGGCCGCGGTCGAGAACCTGACGCTGATCTATCGTCTCGCGGTGGACCTCGCCAACAGCGAGCGCTGGCCCGGCTGGAAGCCGACCAGCGAGTTCGGCGCCATCCGCGTCCGCTCGGCCGCCGCGCGCCAGTGATGCGCTGGCGCCCGGTAAGCGCCGGCGACGGCCCGGCCGTGCAGGGGAGCTATCCCGGCGCGGTCGAGGTCGCCGGCGCGACCCGCTGGCTGTTCCTGTCGGGCCAGATTCCGGCCGACCCTGCCGGGGCCGTCGCGCCGGACTTCGAAGGCCAGTGCCGGCAGGTCTGGGCCAATGTCGAGGCCCAGTTGCGGGCCGCGGACATGACCCTCGACAACCTGGTGAAGGTCACCACCTACCTCGCCGACCGCGACGACGCGGCGGTCAACCGCGCCGTCCGGCTGGAGGTGCTGGGCGAGCGTCAGCCGGCCCTGACCGTGATCATCACCGACCTGTTCGAGCCCGGCTGGCGGGTGGAGATCGAGGCGATCGCGGCGGCCTGACCCCGGTCAGGTATTGAACAGGAAGTGCATCACGTCGCCGTCCTTGACGACGTAGGCCTTGCCCTCGGCGCGCAGCTTGCCCGCCTCGCGGGCCCCGGCCTCGCCCTTCAACGCGACGTAGTCGTCGTAGGCCAAGGTCTCGGCGCGGATGAAGCCCTTCTCGAAGTCCGAGTGGATCACGCCCGCCGCCTGGGGCGCCGTGGCGCCGACGGGGATGGTCCAGGCGCGCGCCTCCTTGGGGCCCACGGTGAAATAGGTCTGCAGGCCCAGCAGCTTGTAGGCCTCGTGGATCAGCCGGTTCAGGCCCGGCTCGGTCAGGTCGAGGGTCTCGAGAAACTCGGCGCGCTCCTCCGGATCCAGCAGGGCGATCTCGGACTCGATGCGGGCCGAGATGACCACGGAGTTGGCGTTGTCGGCGCGGGCGCGCTCCGCCACCTTCTGCGACAGGGCGTTGCCGGTGGCGGCCGAGCCCTCGTCGACATTGCAGACATAGAGGGCGGGCAGGGCGGTCAGTAGCTGCAGCATGCGCCAGCCCTTCTCGTCCTCCTTCGACACCTCGGCGACGCGGGCGGGGCGACCGGCGCGCAGCGGCTCAAGGGCGAGGTTGATCAGGCGCAGGGTCGTGGCGGCGTCCTTGTCGCCGCCCCTGGCCTTCTTCTCGACGTTCGACACCCGC
>CAZUXK010000032.1:0-7355 GCA_964624025.1 uncultured Brevundimonas sp. | reverse complement strand
TCGGTCTCGATGATCTCGAGGTCGGAGATCGGGTCGATCCGACCCTCGACGTGGGTGATGTCGTCGTCCTCGAAGCAGCGGGCGACGAAGGCCACCGCGTCGCAGTCGCGGATGTTGGCGAGGAACTGGTTGCCGAGGCCCTCGCCCTTGGAGGCGCCGCGCACCAGACCGGCGACGTCGACGAAGTTGATGCGGGCCGGGATGATCTCCTTCGAGCCGGCGATGGCGGCCAGCGCGTCCAGCCGCGGCTCGGGCACGGCCACGTCGCCGACGTTCGGCTCGATGGTGCAGAACGGATAGTTGGCCGCCTGGGCCGCCGCCGTCTGGGTCAGGGCGTTGAACAGGGTGGACTTGCCGACGTTCGGCAGGCCGACGATCGCGACTTTCAGGGCCATGACTCTTCGGGGCTGGAGGTGAAGGGCTGGCCTTTAGCCGGTCGCGATCGCTTTGTCAGGCTCAGTGCGCGGAATGGCCGGCGGGCGAGGCCGCCGGCTGGGCGATCACCACATTGACCTCGTACGGCGCGGCCTGTTCGAAGGTCAGGGTCATGGACAGCCGTTCGCCCTCGGCCAGCGGCTGGGTCAGGCCCAGCAGCATGATGTGGTTGCCGCCCGGCTTGAGCTGAACAGCCTCGCCGGCCGGCAGGGGCAGGCCGTCCGGCAACTCGGCCATGCGCATCATGCCGTCGGTGGTGGTCATCTCGTGGATCTCGACCCTTTCGGCGCCGGCGAAGGCGGCCGACACCAGCCGGTCATTCCGGCTGGCGGTCAGGGTCATGTAGCAGCCGGTGACGTCGCGCCCGGCCTGGGTCGGGCGACAGAAGGCGTCGGTCACCTCGACCACGGCGGGGGCCTCGACAGCGGGCTGGCCGCAGGCCGTGACGGCGAGCGCCAGGCCCAGCGGGGCGAGGATGGCGGCGGGACGGAACAGTCGGATCATTGTGATCTCCATCATCAGGCGGCGGCAGGACGGCGGACGAGACGCCACAGGCGGTCCACCGCGACCGCCGCCAGCAGGCTCAGGCCGGTGAGAGGGTAGAGGATGGCCAGCGGGAGGACGATGCCCAGCACCGCGGCGCGTGCGCGCGGTCCGGGCGGGGCCACGGGGGCGGCGAGGCGGCCTTTCGGCCGACGCTTCCACCACATCACCATGGCGCTGATCCCCATCACCCAGACGGCGATGCAGGCCAGCAGCATGACGATGCGATTGATCGTCCCGTACTGGGTGCCCTGGTGGGTAAAGATGGACCACTCGAACATCCGCGCCGCCCAGCCGTACTGTTCGTAGCGGATGTCGCCGAGCAGCCGTCCGGTCCCGTCGGTGTAGAGGGTGCGGCTGTCCTCGACGCGGGTGTTGCGGACGGCCACCGACACCGCCTGGTCCGGCCGCGACGGCAGGTTGACGGTGAAGGGCGCAGCGACCTGGTGCGCCGCTGCGGTGGCCAGCACGGCGTCGAGGTCGAGCCGCGACTCCGGGGCGGACAGCACTGAGCCCTGCATCGTCCAGCCCAGCCCCTCGGGGGCCGGGGCATGGTGGGCATGTTCCCAGTTCTGGGCCGCGGGGGCGGGCGGGCGGCCGAGACCGGCGGCGCGCAGGGTTCCCATCACCTGGTCGCCCCAGACCGCCGACCACAGCATGCCGGTGGCGGCGAGGAAGACGATCACCCCGCCGGCGAAGATGCCGGTCACGGCGTGCAGGTCGCGCCAGAACGGCCGGCGGGCCGGGTCGCGGGTGCTGAGCGAGACGACCCCGCCCTTGCGCCCGCGCGGCCACCACAGGAACACGCCGGTGGCCACCAGGATGATGGCCCAGCCGGCGACGATCTCGATCACCACGTTCAGGCCGCCGCCGAAGATCTCCAGGCTGTGGATGCGCTTGAAGGTGTCCGATAGCGGGGCCCCGGCGACGCCGGTGACCTGGCCGTCGTACGGGTTGACGAAGACGGTGCGCCGGGGGCCGTCCTCCGGCTGCACCACGACCTGGACCGCCCGGTCGGGGCGCTCCGGCACGCGGACGGCGACCGGCCGGCCGTCGGCGGCGACGCGGGCGGCGGCGACCCAGCGATCCGCCGAGACCCTTTCGGGTCCCGGCGTCACGACGTTGAGCGGCCGCGCGGCGAGGTCGTCGATCTCGCTGGCGAACAGATAGAGCCCGCCCGTCAGGGCCAGCATCATCAGGAACGGCAGCACCAGCAGACCGGCATAGAAGTGCCAGCGCCAGACGGCCCGGTAAGCCCCGGACAGGGGCGTATTGGCCGCGCCCGACATCAGTAGGCCACCCGCACGCCGATGAAGGCCGAGGCGCCTTCGCCGGGCCAGAACACGGCGGTCGAGGCCACGCGGGCGTTGGTCACCGCGTTGAAGTTCGAGACGTAGCGCTCATCCAGGATGTTGCGCGCGTCGACGAACACACTGGTGTTGTTGTTGAAGCGCCAGCCGAGGTTGAGGTTGACGATCGTATAGCCCGGGGCCTTGAGGGTGTTGGCGTAGTCGACCCAGGTGTCGGACGGGGTCCACTCCACCTGCGGGGCGATGAACCAGCCCGAGGGGTCAGTATAGCGCAGCTCGGCCCGGTACAGGTGCGGCGGCACCAGCGGCAGGTCGTTGTCGCCATAGACCCGGTCGCCCTCGAAGAAGAAGTCCGAGTACGTGTAGGTCTGGCGCAGGCGCCAGGCGGGGGCGAAGCGCCAGTCGAGGGCCGCCTCGACGCCCTGGTGCACGGTCGGGCCGGCGTTGAAGGTCGCCGCCGGAATGCCGAGGGCCGGATTGACCACGAAGGTCAGCAGTTCGTTGTCCAGCTCGGCGCGATAGACGGTGGCGTCCCACGAGAAGGCGGCGTTGCGGCCGCGCAGGCCGGCTTCCCAGGTCCAGGCCTCCTGGGCCTCGACCGGCACAAAGCCGCCGACCGTCGGCGACAGGGCGCCGAAGTTCGGCGGCTCCACCGAGCGGGTGACGTTGGCATAGACCTGGTTGCCGCCGTCGTCTTCCCACAGCAGGCCGAGGCGCGGTGCGAACCAGTCGAAGTCGGTGTTCAGGGTCTGGGCGAAGCTGCCGGTCACGCCCGGCAGGGCGAACCGTTCGAAGTCGCGCTCGGCCCGGCCCCAGGCCCCGCCGGCGACCAGCGCCAGCCGGTCGGTGACGAACAGGCGTCCCTCGGCGAAGACGTCGAGCGCACGGGCGTTCTGGCGCGCGCTGGCGGTGCGGGCGCCGCTGGAGCCGCGCACATTGACGAACTGCTGGGCGTCAAGATCGCCGGACCGGTACCACAGGCCGCCGAAGGCGTCGGCTCGCTTGCCGAACAGCCGGCCTTCCCAGTCCAGACGACCGAAGGCGCCGTAGTTGCGGCTCTGCTGGTCAATGACCTGGAAGATCGGATGGTGCAGGTCCTTCCAGGTGCCATAGACCGCGCCTTCGAACAGCAGGCCCGGCGTCAGCCGCCAGCGCGTGGACAAGGTGGTGCGCACCGAGGCGTAGTCCCGCTGGTACTGGTTGGCCAGGTTGACCGCCGTGGCCATCACCGGCGTGTTCAACGCCTGGGTCAGGGTAAGGGCGCCGGGGATGTCTTGGTGGATATAGGCGCCCTGGACGATCAGCCGGACCTCGCGGTCCTCGCCGAGGCTGCGGCCGAGGTTCAGGGTGATGTACTGCTGCTGCCCCTCGGAGTACTGGCGCCAGCCGTCGGAGGTCACGCCGGTGACGCCGATGAAGCCGTCCCAGTCGCCGCGCACCCCGGAGAGCTCGGCATGGGCGCGGGCGGTGCGCCAGGAGCCGTAGTCGACGCGCAGGCTGGCGGTTTCGCCGGAGCTCCGGCCGTTCGGCGTGACCAGATTGACCGCGCCGCCCAGCAGCGCCCCGCCGAAGCGCAGGGCGTTGCCGCCCTTGTAGACCTCGGTGTAGCGGGCCAGCAGCGGGTCGACCATCTGCACGTCGCCGAAGCCGTGAGCCTCGTTGAATGGAATGCCGTCCTGCGACACGAACAGGCCGCGCAGGTGGTTGGCGTTGCCGAGGCCCGAGCCGCGGACGGCGATGCGCGCGTCGCCGCCCCACTTCTTCTGGGCGAACACGCCCGGCACGTCGCGCAGCACATCGGCGATGTTCGGCGCATAGCGGCTCTCGAGGCTTTCGGCGGAGACCACGGCGACGGCGCCCGGCGTGCGCGACAGGCGCTCGCGCGCCTCGGCGACCACGGCCGGATCCTCGGGATCGGGACGGCCGGTGACGATGATGCTGTCGACAGTGGTGACGCGGGCGTCGGTGCCGGCCGCCCCGTCCTGGGCGTACGCGAAGGCGGGCGCCGACAGGGCGGCGAGCAGCGCCAGCGGCGCCGCGGAGACACGGAGGGTCATGGAGAGAAATGTCCTGAAATCAGAGTCGGTCAGGCGCGCAGGCAAGGCCCGGCGCGCGGTGCGATGAGGTCTGGCTTCAGGCGTGAGGCGGGGCGGTGGACGGCGGCCGAGGCGGGGCGCGGGCCGGAAGCGGCAGGGCGGCATGCACCGGCCGGGCGAAGGTCTGCGGGCGGATGACGGGCGGCGGCGCCGGCGTGACAGGCGGGGGCGGCGGCAGGGCCGTCTGGGCCGCCAGCACGCAGGCGGCGCACTGGAAGGCCTCAAGGTCTTCCGGGCTGCGTTCGCCGTTGGGGCCGACCTGGATCAGGCGGGGCCCTTCCGGCGAGCACAGCAGGATCGGCCGCTCCGGCTGGACCGCCGCCGCCACGGCCGAGGGCAGCAGCGCCCCGAACACGACCGCAAAGGTCGCGGCGAGGTACGCCAGCGCGCGCAACATCGGCAGGGGACGGACAGCGGCCTTCACGCGGGCGCTCCTAGGCGGGTTTGCCGCCCGACACAATGGCGGCGCCGTCGCAGGCGGGGCGACCCCGCTCAGTCCTCGCCGCGCGCGGCCTGGCGGGGGCTGAATTTGGGCGCCGGGGCGAGGCGCAGGACCTCGGCCTGGTAGCGGTCGTCATCGCCGGCGAGGGCGAAGGGCAGGGCGTCGGCGCAGGCGTTGAGCAGGGCGTCCAGCCAGGGCTGCTCGGCCTTGTGGAAGTCCGACAGCACATGGCCATGCACCAGATGCTTCTCGCCCGGGTGGCCGACCCCCATGCGCGCCCGGCGGAAGTCCGGCCCCAGCTGGCTGATCAGGGAGCGGACGCCGTTCTGGCCGGCCGCGCCGCCGCCGGTCTTCATGCGGAAGCGGCCGGGCGCGAGGTCGATCTCGTCGTGGAACACGATGACCTGGCCCGGCGGCGTCTTGTAGAAGCGCGCCGCCTCACCGACCGCGCGACCGCTCTCGTTCATGTAGGTCTGGGGCTTCATCAGCAGCACGCGGACGGGGCCAGCCGCTGTCGGGATCTCGCCCTCGCGCACCACCGACTGGAACTTGGCGCGCTCGGGGCCGAAGCGCCAGCGGTCGGCGATGCGGTCGGCGGCCATGAAGCCGATGTTGTGCCGGTGCTTCTCGTACTTGGCCCCGGGGTTGCCGAGGCCGGCGATGATGATCATGCGACGGCTCCGTCAGGACAGGCGGCGGCGGACAGGAAAAACCCCGCCGCGGCGGACCGGGGCGGGGCTGAATTCCGTAGACCGGGAGCGATCAGCCCTCCGCGCCGCCCTCGGCCGCTTCGTCCGCCGCGGCCGACTGGGCCGCCGACGACACCTTGATCGTGGCGATCACGAAGTCGCGGTCGGTGATGGTCGGGCGGGCGCCTTCCGGCAGGGCCACGTCCGAGATGCGCAGCGTATCGCCGAGCTGGCGGTTGGCCAGGTCGATGACCAGCTCTTCGGGGATGCGGTCGGCCTGCACGAGGATCTCGACCTCGTGACGGACGATTTCCAGCGAGCCGCCCTGACGGTTGAACGGGGCGTCCTCGAGGTTCCGGAAGTGGACCGGGATGGCGATCTTGACCGGCGCGTGCTCATCGACGCGCATCAGGTCGAAGTGCAGCGGACGGTCGGTGACCGGGTCGAACTGCACGTCCTTGGCGATGACCGGCTGGGTTTCTTCGCCGTACTTCAGGGTCACCAGGTGGCCCAGCAGCTTGCCGGTGTAGAGGGACTTGCGGAAGTCCTTCTCGTTGACGGAGATCGCCACCGGGGCCTTGTCGCCACCATAGAGGATGCCCGGCACGGCGCCGGCGCGACGGGCGGCGCGGGCGCCGCCGGTGCCCACGCCCGAGCGGACGTCGACGTTCAGGATGATCTCGGCCATCTGGCTGCCTCAACAACGAAACCGCCGCGCCTGGCTGTCGCCGCGCGGCGGGGGGTCACGCCCCGGAAATCAAGAGCGCGCGCTATTACACGCTTCGCCCTGACCGCGCAACAGGCGCGCACAAGAGGGACACGCCCGGGACGGTCCCGGGCGCAGGCGAATGGTGTGGCCGCCTCAGTCGGCTATGGCCGATGCAACCGCGTCCGTCGAGGCGGCGGCGGCATCCGCCGCGACCGCCGGGGTGTCCGCGGCGAGCACGGGCGTGCTCTGGCCGGGCGCAGGGCCGACGTTCTGGGCCGTACAGGCGGCCAGGTCGCCGATGATGTGGCGACCGAGGCAGAACATGTCCTCGTAGCTCGGCCGCGAGGCGGCGAGGCACTGGAACAGCATCAGCTTGGACATGTTCAGACAGAACTCGCTGTTGCTCTCCACCGCGAGCGCCTCGGTATAGGTGCGGTAGTCGTCGCCGGCGGCGCCCAGCGCCGCCAGCGCCGCGATGGCCAGCGAATTGACGATGGCCGGAGTGTAGGGCGGGGGCAGGGCGGCCCCGTCCAGCGTCAGGCCCTCGCCGCTGTGGGCCGCAGCGAACAGCAGGGCGGCCTCCTCGGCCGACGGCAGCATGGGCTGAAGGGAAAGCGCCTTGGCGGCCTCCAGCCGTTCCTCGCGGTTGGTCAGGTGCTGCACCGCCCACCGACGACGCGGGTCGCGGCGCTCCTGGATAGTGTAGGCGTCTTCCTGGACCGCTGCGGCGATGGCGCCGAGGCTGGTCGCGTCCTGACCCAGGCGGGCCGAGATCAGGCCGGCGGCCTCGGCGGCCCCCGGCAGGGTGGCGGCATAGGCCGGGTTGCGGATGACGCTGTCGACGATCTCGCGGCGCTGGTCCGGGTCGATCGCGTACTCGCGCACGCTGGCGACGAAACCGTCCGACTGCAAGGCGAGGATGGCGCCGTAGGCGATCATGCCGCGCGACAGCTGGGCCGGATCATAGGCCGATCCCTTGCGGATCGCGGCCTGGATGGCCTCGGCGTCCTGGAAGCCGCCCGCCTGGATGGTGCCCACATCCCGTACGAAGGCGACATAGACGGCGGCGGCGTCGGCAACGTCCTGATTGAGGGCGACCGGCGGCGGCGGCGGTGGCGGCGGCGGCGGCGG
>CAZUXK010000031.1:0-21926 GCA_964624025.1 uncultured Brevundimonas sp. | reverse complement strand
CCCGACGCAGTTGCCATACCCGCCGATGCCGGACACCACGCCGGCCACCAGCCGCTTCGTCTTCTCGTGCCCGACGTCGCCGAAGCGCATGGCGTTGAGCAGGGCCACCGGCCGCGCCCCCATGGTGAAGACGTCCCGCATGATGCCGCCCACGCCGGTCGCCGCACCCTGGTAGGGCTCGATGAAGCTGGGGTGGTTGTGGCTCTCCATCTTGAAGATGCAGGCGTCGCCGTCGTCGATGTCGATGACGCCGGCATTCTCACCCGGCCCGCAGATCACGCGCGGCCCCTTGGTCGGGAACTTGCCGAGGTGGATCTTCGACGACTTGTACGAGCAGTGCTCGGACCACATCACCGAAAAGACACCCAGCTCGACCTGGTTGGGCTCCCGTCCCAGCCGGTCCAGGATCACCTGGTATTCGTTCGCGGCGAGGCCGTACTCGGCGGCCAGTTCGGCCATGGTCTTCGGGGCGGTGCTCATGGCCCGGGCTTCTAGCGGTGATCGCAGCGCGTGTCAGCCGCCGGGAACTCCCCGGATGCCCCGCGGTTGACGGGCGCACAGGAGCATCCCCCATGACCGACCAACCGATCGATACCCCGGACAGGCACGAGGATCTGCCGTCCGGGCCCCGTGGCGAGGAGGAAAAGCCGGCTGTCGGGAATCCGCCCCGGGATGACGGAGCTCCGCAGATCGCCGCCGATGACGCCGGCGCCTCGGCGCTGACGGAAGAGCCACAACCCGACCGGAACGGCGACACGGACGGCGAAAAGGCGGACTGATGCCGCGCACGCCCAACCTCACCCAGGCCGCGCCCGCGCGTCAGCAGATGGATCGCTCGAACGATCCTGATGAAGCCCGCGTCCTCGAGGCTGCTGCCCCGCAGGCCGCGATGGCCAGCCGGCGCCAGCGCTTTGCGGGCTCCGCAGCCGGTGTGGGGAGCGTCGGTTTCGATGAGGACGGAGCCTGGGATGTCGGGGCCGGCGGCGCGTCGGCAGAGCCGGTTCCGGGCCCTGTTCCACAGCCGGCGCCCTCCCGGAGTCCGGGCGACACCCCGGCCGAAGACCAGCTCCGCGCCGGCGGCGTCGGACCTGACGGGACGCCGGGACCCGACCCGGCGGTGGGACCGCGGGAAGGCGCCGCCAGCCTCAGGCGCGATCCCGGCGATCTCTAACGCCGCCAGGATCGCTGCGGCCTAGCGGACGCTGACCTCCACGCGCCGGTTCCTCGGCTCCGGACCGTCGGCCGGCCCATCGACCGCCGGGCGATCCTCGCCCCACGCCTCGATCAGGAGCCTGTCCGCCGGAACGCCCAGCGCGACCAGGACGGCGGCGACTGCCTCGGCCCGCGCCCGGGCCAGCGCGAGATTGGCTTCACGCGGGCCTGAAGCATCAGTGTGCCCGGCGATCCGGACGGTGGGCTCGCCGGCGGCGCGCCACCGCTCGACCCAGACCGCCAGGGCGGCCAGCCCCTCGGCGCTCACCACGGATGACCCGCTGTCGAAGTAGATGAGCGCGGCCGGGACGACGACTGGCGGCGGAGGCGGCGGCGGAGGAGGAGGAGGCGCCACCGGCGGGGGTGGCGGGGGTGGCGGAGGTGGCGCGGCCGGAATGTCGCCGCGCGAGGGCGGGGCATCCGGCGCCAGCCGTCGGCGCAGGGCGCAGTCAGCGTCCTCGGCCGCCCCGTCCGCCCGGGTGCGGAAGTAGACCGGGCCTTCGGGCCGTCCCTCGAACCGGGCCGCCAGCAGGGCGCGCACCTCGATGGGCTGTCCGGCCAGGGCGCAGCGGATGTCATTCAGGATGAAGGGGTTGTCCGAATAGTAGGCGTGGCCGGCCCCGTAGAGGGCGCTCGACACCGAGGTCGCATCCACCGTCAGATAGTTGTCCGCCTCGCGGATCCACGGCCGGTCCCGGTTGGTCTGGCCCAGCCGCGGTGTGCGGTTGAGCAATCGCGAGACCCAGAGCGCGGCGTCGCGGTCCGAGGCGTAGAGGGTGACGTTCGGCTCCAGCACGTCCAGCTTGCCGGCGACCATGCCGAACACATCGCGCTCAACGTCCGCGGCCGCAAGGATGATGCGGAACTCCGTCTGCCGGGGTGACGGCAAGGCCAGCCGGCGCTCGGCGTAGTCTTCCAGCGCCTGGGTCAGCACCCGGTTGCCCATCGAGTGGGCGACGATGTTCAGCCGATCCGGCGCGACCTCCTCCAGCAGCAGGTCGAGGAAGGCCAGCAGGTGCGGGACGGCCGCGTCCGCCGAGGCCTGGTCGGCGAAATAGGCCCACGGCGTGGTCGAGCCGCGCGACGGCCAGGTGAACAGCACCGGGGCGCCCGGATCGAAACGCGCGTCATCGCGCAGGTCCACCGCCAGCTGGGCCGAGCGGACCAGGGCAGACTCGAAACCGACGCTGAAGCCATGCACGAACAGCAGGATCGACCGCTCGCCACGGGTCTGGTCGACCGCTTCGTCCAGCTCGGCGATGAAGCGGTCGCGGCCCTGCGCGGTGATGCGTGTGATCATCACATAGCGCTCAAGCGTTTCGGGGTCCTCCGGCGGCGTCCCGCTCAGCACCGGGGTCTCGCCGCGCTCTCGTAGCGTGCCGTCGATCTTCAGGCGCGGCAGCCAGATATCGGCGCGGCCCAACCTCAATTCGCCGGCGTCACCGGGCGCCACCCGATCGACATCCACCTCCGCCTCGCCCGAGGCCCGGGCATCGAGGACGCGGTTGGAGCCATAGAAAACCCGCACGCAGGTGACGTCAGCCCCGAAGGCGTCGCAGTCGGTCCCGTAGGCGGTCGGATGCCTCAGCGTTGTCGGCGCGCAGGCCGTCAGGCCCAGAACCAGCGCCAGCCCCAGAGCCGTCCCCACCAGACGCTTCATGACAACCTCCCCGACGCGCACCCCCGCCCCGGTACACCGGCGTTCGGCGAGGGTCCACCCGCAGGGGCCGTCTGTCCGGCTCAGACCGCGGACGGAGACCGCCTCAGGCCAAGACCAAACACGATCGCGCCGATGAAGACGATGGCGGCGGCGGCCAGAGCGACGTAGGCGAGGGTCGGGTTGCGCGGCAGCTCGGCCACGAAGGCGCCGAGCAGGCCCCAGGCGATCGGCAGCGAATAGGCGCCGAGGCGAGTGCGGGCGGTGATGGTGAGCGCCAGCAAGACCACGCCGGCGATGGCCAGGCTGGCCCAGCCGGTCGGCGGCAGGGCCGCCGGCAGGTCGCCGTTGCCGGTCGCCACCGTGATCAGATTGACCGGGGCGGCGATGCTCAGCCAGCCGGCCAGCAGGGCCAGCGGCGTGACTGTCAGCCAGCGGTCGCGATCGCCGGCGGGCAGCGCCCGGATCATCGCCGCATGGCGCAGCATCGGGATCAGCAGCACGACGGCCGAACCGACGATCAGCACGATCGTCATGACTTCCCAGTCAAACGCCGCCGCCAGCACCCACCAGCCGATACCGAGCAGGGCGAGCACGGACGGCCAGCCGAAGGCCCGCAAGGTCGCCGTCTCGCGGGTTCCCGGCAGCAACTGTCGCCCCGCATAGGTCAGCAGGCCGAGGTAGATCAGGCCCCAGATCGAGAAGGCGTAGCCCGCCACCCTGAGCGTGCTGTCGCCGTCCGCGGCGAACTCGGCCGGCGACTGGCCCCAGCCGAGGGCGATCTGGCCATAGCTGATCGCCACCGAAAACAGGGCGGCGGCGAGGATCAGCAGGCGACGCAGGCCATTGGGCGTGGGCTCCGCCACCGCCGCCGTCGTCATCGGAGTCGTCTCGTCGGTCATCGCACCCTCCATCAGCCGCTACGGCTACCGCAACGCTTCAGCAGGGGCGAGGTTCATCGGCCGCCATGAGTGGGCCCGCGACGCCGCGTCTCAGGCGGCGGCGAAGATGCTGCGGAACAGGGTGGCGCCGTCGGCCGAGCCCAGCTCGGCCTCGAAGGCCCGGTCCGGGTGGGGCATCATGCCCAGCACATTGCCGCGGGCGTTCTGCAGGCCGGCGATGTCGTTGACCGAACCGTTGGGGTTGTCGACGTAGCGGAACACCACCTGCCCCTCGCCCTCGATCCGGGCCAGGGTCTCGGCGTCGGCGAAGTAGTTTCCGTCGCCGTTGCCCTGGGTCATGACCACCTCGCGCTGGCCCTGGTAGCCGGCGGTGAAGCGGGTCTGGCCGTTGGCGACCTGGAGCGTGATCGGCTTGCAGACGTACTTGAGTCCGGCGTTGCGCAGCAGGGCGCCGGGCAGCATCCCGGCCTCGCACAGGATCTGGAAGCCGTTGCAGATGCCGACCACGGCGACGCCGTCCTCGGCGGCTGTCTTCACCGCCTGCATCACCGGAGACTGGGCCGCGATGGCCCCGCAGCGCAGGTAGTCGCCGTAGGAAAAGCCGCCGGGCAGGACGATCAGGTCCAGCCCCTTCGGCAGCTCGGTTTCCTGGTGCCAGACCATGTGGACCTGCTCGCCGGTGGAGCGTTCCACCGCGACCTTGCAGTCGCGATCACAGTTGGACCCGGGGAAGACGATGACGGCGGCGCTCATGCCGCGGGGCTCTAGCAGGGATCGGCGGCGATGTCAGGCATGGCGACCAGAGTCCCCGCGTCAGAATTCTTCCCAGCCATCCCCCGCGAGCGCGGTCTCGACATGGGGCGCGGCACCGCCGCGGCCGCTGGCGCGCAGCTGCAGGACAGGCGCGGACCGAGCCGGCACCGCTCGCGCAGGCGCTCTCATCGGGCTTGCAGCGGCAGCAGAGGACGGCGTCCTCGAAGCCGCAGCCCCGACATTGAAGCGGCTCATCGATTCGGCGAGCGCCTCGGCCTCGCGCGACAGGCTGTGGCTGGCGGCCGTGGTCTGTTCGACCATCGCCGCATTCTGCTGGGTCACCTGGTCCATCTGGTTGACCGCTGTGTTGACCTGGGCGAGGCCGGTGGCCTGCTCCTGGGCCGAGGCCGAGATCTCGGTGACGAGGCTGTAGATCTCCGCGACCCGGTCGACGATCCGCTGCAGCGCCTCGCCGGTCTGGCCGACAAGCGCCACCCCGCTGCCGACCTGGGCGGTCGAGCTGGTGATCAGGGCCTTGATCTCCCTGGCCGCCTCGGCCGAGCGCTGGGCCAGGCCGCGCACCTCGGTGGCGACCACGGCGAAGCCGCGGCCGGCCTCGCCCGCCCGGGCCGCCTCGACCCCGGCGTTGAGCGCCAGAAGATTGGTCTGGAAGGCGATCTCGTCGATCACCCCGATGATCTGGCTGATCTCGTTGGCCGATCGTTCGATTGCGCCCATGGCGGTGACCGCGTCGCGCACCACCACGCCGGAGGTTTCGGCCTCGCCCTTGGCGGCCTTGACGGTGTCGGCGGCCTGACGGGCCCCCGAGGCGGTTCGGTTCACGGTGGCGGTGATCTCGTCCAGGGCCGCGGCGGTCTCCTCCAGCGAGGCCGCCTGCTGCTCGGTCCGGCGCGACAGGTCGTCCGCCGCCTGGCTGATCTCGCCCGTGCCATTGCGGATCCCGCTGATGTTACCGAGAACGACAACCATGGCGTCGCGCAGCTGCTCGACCGCGGCGTTGAAGTCCGTCTTGAGCTTGGCGTACTCGCCGGGGAAGTCGGCGGTGATGGCGCAGGTCAGGTCGCCCCGGCTGAGCCGCGCCAGGCCGTCGGCCAGGTTGCCGACCACCAGCGCCTGCCGCTCGGACTCGGCCAGCCGCGCCTTCTCGGCGGCGTCCCGCTGCTGGTCGCGCTCGGCGGCTTCCGTGCGGGTCCGCGTGACAATCAGTTGCTGCAGCTCGACCACCGAACGGCCGATCGCCCCGAGCTCGTCACGGCGAGCGGCGCTGCGCAGCTCGATGTCGGTCCGCCCGGAGGCCAGGGCCTCCAGCTCCTCGCCGAGCGCAGCGAGCGGCGCGAGAATGACCCGCCCCGCCGCACGAATCAGGAGCAGGCTCAGCCCGAGGCCGAGCAGCAGGAGCAGCGCCATCACCGTCACCCCGGCGACCGCGAAGGCGTCGGCCTGCGCCTTGGTCGACTGCAGGCGCTCCGCCAGGTGATCCGAGACGCTGCCCATGCTGTCAGCGAGCGCCGCCCAGCTTGCATCGAACTGCGGCAGGGCGGCATTGGCCCCGGCCGGATCGGATTCCGCCAGCCCCACGATGCGCTCGGCCGTGGCGATGTAGGTGCTCAGGGGGTCGTCGACAGCCGCCAGCAGACGCAGCGTCTCGGCCTCCCTCTCCAGCGCGCGGTTGGCCGAGATCATGGCGCGGAATTCGTCGGCATGTGCGGTGACGTCCGCCTTGACCGCCGGCAAGGCGTCGAGGCGCCCCTGCTCCGCAGCGAGAACCGCAGCATAGACGTCGCCCCGCAGGGCGTCGTGCATCATATCACCCTGCATGTGGTTCTGGATCACGGCCGCCGTCCGCGAAGACTGCTCCATCGACAGCGCCATCAGCACGGCCATCGCCAGGCCGGCGCTGGCGATACCGCCACACAACAGCGCGACGAACCAGCCCGCCGCCCTGACATTGGCACGAATCGTCGATCGCATCGGCCCCTCCGTATGCTTTGATTACACGCGCCAGACATTAACCAATACTTCCTTGGATCTATACGTACGATACCGGAGGCCACCAGTAAGGGACCGGCAGGATGTCTTCGTCTGAAATACGGGTGTGCTGGCGGCTCTCGGTCGTACCGGCTCGCCCCGAACGATGAGGACAGACGATGGCCTTCATGTCCGTAGCCTTCGCCCTGACGGGCACGCTGACCGGCGCCGTCGCTCTGGCGGCCCCCATCGCGCCGCAAGACCCGGATCCGCCGGCCTGGCGGTGGGAGGCGGCCTATACCGTCGACGCGATCGGCCTCATGGACGGCCTCCAGTCCCGGCCCGTGAGGCTGCTGGATAACTTCGATCTCATCGTCGATGGCGACCTGGAGCGTCAGTTCGGGTGGCGCGGAGCCCGGTTCCACGCCAGCCTGCTGGCCAACGGAGGCGCAGAACCCAACGCCCTCGGCGGCACGCTGCAGGGGTTCGACAACATTGAAGTCGAGGGGCAGGGCGTGCGCCTGTTCGAGGCCTGGCTGGAGCAGGACCTCGCTGACGGGCGCGCCTCGCTGCTGGCCGGCCTGTATGACGTCAACAGCGAATTCTATGTGACCGACGCTTCGGACCAGTTGCTGGCCCCGCCGTTCGGCATCGGCACCGAACTGGCGGCCACAGGGGTCAACGGCCCGTCGATCTTTCCCTCCACCGGCCTTGCCGTTCGCCTCAGGATCGGGACGCGCGAGTCCGCATGGCTGCAGGCCGCGGCAGTCAACGCCCGGGCCAGCACCCTGGGCGACCCGGACGGCGTGGACACCCGCTTCGACGACGGCTTGCTCTATCTCGCCGAAGCCGGCTGGTCAGGTCCGGTTCGGCTGGTTGTCGGCGGCTGGACCTACAGCGAGCCGCAGGACGACATCCGCGACCTTGCCCCTGGGGGTGAGCCACGCCGCCGGGATGCCCGCGGCGGCTGGCTGCTGGCGGAACGCACCCTGGTCGAGACGGAGCAGCGTCGCCTGCAGGCCTTCATCCGTCTGGGCGTCAGCGACGGCGACACCACTGACTTCCGCGGCGGCTGGCAGGCGGGGCTGAAGGCCGACGGCGTGACGCCCGGCCGCCCGGACAGCACCCTGTCGTTCGGGCTCCACGGCGTGAGGTTGTCGGACAAGGCGCGGGCCAACTTAAGCGACGCCGGGATCGATTCGGCGACAGCCGAGAGCGGCCTTGAGCTGACCTATGCGGACACCTTCGGGCCGGTGACCGTGCAGCCGGACCTGCAGTGGATCCGCAATCCTGGCGGCGACGAGGACCGGGATGCGCTGCTGGTCGTCGGCCTACGGGTGATCCTCGCCTTCGGCGGCGGCCAGGACTAGCCCCGCGGCCAGATCAGCCCCGGTTCTCGTAGACCCCGGTCAGCTGCGCCTTCGCCAGGGTGTGGAAGTGCAGGTTGAAGCCGAACTTCGCCCCCGAGTCGTCCGGCGTCACGTCCAGCCGCTCCACGTCCACGGCGAAGACGGTGAAGATGTAGCGATGCGGGCCGTGGCCGGCGGGCGGGGCGGCGCCGCCAAAGCCGGGCGGGCCATAGTCGGTGCGCCCCTCGATCGCCCCGGCCGGAACCGGTCCGCCAGCGGGCAGCTCGGACACCCCGGCGGGAATGTTGGCCACCGTCCAGTGCCAGAAACCCGAGCCGGTCGGCGCGTCCGGGTCGTAGCAGGTCACGGCGAAGCTCTTCGTCCCCTCCGGCGCGCCCGACCACTGCAGATGCGGCGACCGGTTGCCGTGGGCGTAGACCAGCGCGTCCGGCAGGGTCTCGCCTTCGCGGAAATCGTCAGAGGTCAGGGTGAAGGTCATGGGGCCAGCTCCTGGGACTCAAATCTCAACGACGCGCCGCGGAGGCGAGTTCACCCCACCTCGATGCGGTAGTTCTCGATCACCGTGTTGGCGAGCAGGGTCTCGCACATGCGCTTGGCCTCGGCGGCAGGGTCCTCGACGCCGTCGAGGTCGAACTCGATCAGCTTGCCGACCCGGGCGTTGGCCACACCGGCCCAGCCCAGCCCCTGCAGCGCGCCCTCGACGGCCTTGCCCTGCACATCGAGCACGCCGGGCTTGAGGAAGATATGGACGCGGACTTTCATCGGTTGCTCTTCATGAAGGGGGTGAAATCGGACCACTGCTCGACACGGAAGGCCCGGACGTCCCGAACGCAGTCAGGAAACCAGGGCAGCGCCTTCAGCGCGTTCATGGCCTGCAGGAGGTTGGCGAGGTCCTCCACCTCCGTGGTGTAGACGCTGCCCTGAATGCGCTCGAAGCCATAGCGCTTCAAGGTCCGGGCGATCTCGTCATAGGCAGCGGTGGTCCCTTTCGGGTGCCTCAACTCGGTCTCGGCCACGACAAGATCGAACGAGATGGCGAACATCAGCCCAGCGGATCGGCGAGCGCCGCCTCCAGCGGATACTCCGTCTCCTCACCGCTCAGGACGACCCGAATCCTCACCCGCTGGCCGGACACGCCTGTCACCTCATAGAGAGGGCCGTGTTCACCGAAACGCCGGAACCGCGCCGCACCTTCGAGGGCGAGGGGAACAAAGGCGCGCGCATCGTCCTCGACGCCAGGGGTGCGCGCGTCCGTCATCAGTGCAGCCCGCCCTGAATCACCGTCGGCATGTCCTTCATGATGCCGAGACGGCGCGCCACCTCGGCGTAGCTCTCGATGACATTGCCGAGGTCGCGGCGGAAGCGGTCCTTGTCCAGCTTCTCGCCGGTCGCGACATCCCACAGGCGGCAGCTGTCCGGGCTGATCTCGTCAGCGAGGATGACGCGGCTGAAGTCGTTCTCCCACACCCGGCCAAACTCGATCTTGAAGTCGACCAGGGTGATGCCGACGGCGCCGAACATGCCCGACAGATAGTCGTTCACGCGGACCGTCATGGCGAGGACGTCGTCGATCTCCTGGGTCGTGGCCCAGTTGAAGGCGGTGATGTGCTCCTCCGTCACCATCGGATCGTTGAGCTCGTCCTTCTTGTAGTAGAACTCGATGATCGAGCGCGGCAGGGGCGTGCCCTCCGGCTGGCCCAGCCGGGTGGCCAGCGAACCGGCGACGATGTTGCGGCAGACCACCTCCAGCGGGATGATCTCGACCTCGCGGATCAGTTGCTCGCGCAGGTTCAGCCGCTTGATGAAGTGGTTGGTGACCCCGATGCCGCTCAGCCGGGTCATGATGAATTCGCTGATCTTGTTGTTCAGCACGCCCTTGCCTTCCAGGGTCGCCTTCTTCTGGGCGTTGAAGGCGGTGGCGTCGTCCTTGAAGTACTGGATCAGCGTCCCGGGTTCGGGCCCCTCGTAGAGGATCTTGGCCTTGCCCTCGTAGAGCTTCTTGCGCTTGACGTTCATTCGGCGGTCCCGTGCGGGGAGGCGCGGCTCGAAACAAAAACCGCGCGGGCTGAGAGGGGAGGCTCTCGGCGCGGCGCGGTCCGGAATCGGGCGGCGGGGTCTCTGTTGTTAGCCAGTCTAGACGAACCGTGGCGGCCGCACAAACCGCCCGCGACCGGCGCGACCGATCGCGTCATGTTGCGTTCATCCCGGCACGGGCTATAGAGGCGCGCCGGTCCCTTCGGGATCGCTGACGGAGCTTGCGACGCCTATGACCACCTTCGACGATCGGGAAAAGGGCTTCGAAGCCAAGTACGCCCTCGATCAGGACCAGGAGTTCAAGGCCGTCGCCCGCCGCAACCGCCTGCTGGGGCTGTGGGCGGCGGAGAAGATGGGCCTCTCGCCCGAGAGCGCCGAGGAATACGCCAAGGCGGTCGTTCGCGCCGACTTCGAGCAGCCGGGCGAGGAAGACGTGTTCCGCAAGATCGACCAGGACTTCCGCGGAGCCGGGCTGCAGGTGTCCGAGGGCGAGATTCGCTCCAAGATGGACGAGCTGGGCTCGATCGCCCGCGACCAGATTCGCACGGGCGAGTAATCCCACCCGCCATCGGCGAGGATCGGGCGGGCGCGCTGAACGCCCCCGCCCGCGGTCCTCTGGCTTCAGTGGCCCGGCGTCATGACTCCGTCGATGACGTGGATCACCCCGTTCGAGGCGCCGATATCGGTCGCCGTGATCCAGAAGGTCTCGCCCTGGCTGTCGGTCAGGCGCAGCCGCCCGCGTCCGGCATCCTCGGCGGTGATCCGTCCGCCCTGCACCGTCGTCAGTTCGGCCGAGCCGCCGCCGACCCGCACCGCCGCGGCGAGGTCGCGGGCGCTGATCCGGCCGGGCACCACATGATAGGTCAGGATGCGCGCCAGCGTCCGGCGCTGGCCAGGCTGCGTCAGCCGCTCGACCGTGCCCGCGGGCAGGGCGGCGAAGGCGTCGTCGGTCGGCGCAAAGACGGTGAAGGGGCCGGCGCCGGCGAGGGTTTCGGCCAGTCCAGCGGCCCCGACGGCCGCGGTCAGGGTCGAGAACTGCGGAGCGGCCGAGGCGACCCCGACGAGGGTCGCGGCGGCGGCCTGGGGCCGGCTCGGGCGCTCATGGGCCACGGCTGGTGCGGCGGCGAGAACCACCGCCAGGGCGGCGGCGGCGAAGGCGGGGAAGCGGCGGGTCATCGGGGCGTCTCCATGTGAAGCCTTCCGGGCTGGAAGACGAACGGAGTTACGCAGGACGCCCTCGCCCCGACGCGCTGCGGGCCATTAAATATTGTTTATATTCAATGCACTGAAAAGAAAAAGGGCCGCACTCCTCGCGGAGCGCGGCCCTCTCACACCCTTCTGGAGGCGTGACTCAGTTCGGCATGACGACGGTGTCGATGGCGTGGATCACGCCGTTCGAGGCCGCCACATCCGCCTGCACGACCGTGGCGCTGCCGCCCTTCTCGTCGGTCAGGGTAATGCTGCCGTCGGCGTTGGCGCGGGCGGTCAGGGCGCCGCCTTCAACCGTGGTCAGGGTGGCCTGACCGCCGCCGGCGGTGATCTGCTCGGCGAGGGCCGCCGCCGACACATTGCCGGGCACCACGTGATAGGTCAGCACGCCGGTCAGGGCGGTGCGCTGTTCCGGCTGCAGCAGGGCCTGCAGGTCGGCCGCCGGGATCTTCTCGAACGCGGCGTTGGTCGGGGCGAACACGGTGAACGGGCCGGCGCCCTGCAGGGTCTCGACCAGACCGGCGGCCTGGACGGCGGTCACCAGGGTGGAGAAGTCGGCATTGCCCGAGGCGACGGCGACGACGTCGCCGGCCGGGGTGGCGGCGGCGTCGGCGGCGGCCTCCTCGGCGGCCGGGGCTTCAGCGGCCGGCTCGGCGTTGTTGCAGGCGGCGAGGCCCATAAGGGCGGCGGCGGACACGGCGACGAGCGCGCGGGCGCGGGTGATCTTCATGGCGTCTCTCCTGGACATGCCCCCCGAAGAGCGGGGCTGCAGCAGGTAACGCCCGATCACGCTTTCGGGATGCATCCGTGAGGTCGCGTGCGTCAGGCCGCCGCAAGCGTCGCAGGGGGCGGCCGCGGTCAGCTGCGTCCGAACACCCGCTGGAACACCGTATCCACGTGCTTCGTGTGGTAGCCCAGATCGAACAGGGCCTCGAGCTGATCGTGCGGCAGGGTCACGCGCGCGTCGGCCTTGAGCAAGTCGAGGAAGGCCCCCTCCCCGCGCCAGACCTTCATGGCGTTCTCCTGCACCGCTGCATAGGCGTCCTCGCGGCTGACGCCGGCCTGGGTCAGGGCCAGCATGACCCGCTGCGAGAACACCAGACCGCCGAGGCGATCGAGGTTGCGCTGCATGTTCTCCGGGTAGACGAGCAGCCGCTCGATCACGCCCGCCAGCCGGTGCAGGGCGAAATCGAGGTGAATGGAGGCGTCCGGCCCGATGCCGCGCTCGACCGACGAGTGGCTGATGTCGCGCTCGTGCCACAGGGCGACATTCTCCAGCGCCGGCACCACGGCCGAGCGGACCAGCCGGGCGAGGCCGGTCAGGTTCTCGGTCAGGATCGGATTGCGCTTGTGCGGCATGGCCGACGAGCCCTTCTGGCCCTTGTCGAAGAACTCCTCCACCTCCAGCACCTCGGTGCGCTGCAGGTGGCGGATCTCCGTCGCCAGCCGCTCGATCGAGCTGGCCACCACGGCCAGCGCCGCGAACCAGGCGGCGTGACGGTCGCGGGGGATGACCTGGGTCGAGACCGGCTCGACCGCCAGCCCCATCTTCTCCGCCACATAGACCTCGACCGCCGGATCGACGTTGGCGAAGGTGCCGACCGCGCCGGAGATGGCGCAGGTGGCGATCTCCTCACGCGCCGCCTCCAGCCGGCGCCGGGCGCGCTGGAACTCGGCGTGGAAGCCAGCCAGCTTCAGGCCGAAGGTCACCGGCTCGGCATGGATGCCGTGGCTGCGGCCGACGCAGACCGTCAGCTTGTGCTCGAACGCCCGGGTCTCCAGCGCCTTCAGCACCCGGTCGACGCCGGCGATCAGCAGATCGGTCGAGCGCGCCATCTGCACGGCGAGACAGGTGTCCAGCACGTCCGACGAGGTCATGCCCTGGTGCAGGAAGCGCGCCTCCTCCCCGACGATCTCCGCCACATGGGTCAGGAAGGCGATCACGTCATGCTTGGTGGTGCGCTCGATCTCGTCGATGCGATCGGCGTCGAACACCGCGCCCTCGCCCTTGCGCCAGATGGCGTCGGCAGCCGCCTTGGGAATCACGCCCAGCTCGGCCATCTTCGTGGCGGCGTGCGCCTCGATCTCGAACCAGATGCGGTACTTGGTGTCCTGCGACCACAGGGCGACGGCTTCGGGGCGGGCGTAGCGGCTGATCATGGCGGCCCGTAAAGGCGCGGTCGCGACGCGAGTCAAGGAAAGGCGACCCCCAATGCGGCTCATCATCGGCAACATGATCTTCTCGACCTGGTCGCTGCGGCCCTGGCTGGTGCTGCGCAAGGCCGGGCTCGACCCCGAGCTGGTCGAGGTTCCGCTCTATGGCGACGGGTGGAAGGCCCGGCTTCTGGAGCTGTCCCCGACCGGCAAGGTGCCGCTGCTCGAGGTGGACGGTCAGCTGATCCCGGACTCGCTGGCCATCTCCCTGTGGTGCGCGGACCGGCATCCGGACAAGGGGCTGTGGCCCGCCGATCCGGCGGCCCGGGCCCAGGCCTTCGCCGTGACCTGCGAGATGCACTCCGGGTTCACCGCCCTGCGCACGGAGGGCTCCATGGGCATGGATGCGCACGGCGTCCTGCACACCATGTTCGGCCCGGACCGGGCCCCGCCCCCGTCGAGCCCGGCGGTGGCGGCCGATGTGAAGCGGCTGGTCGAGATCTTCCGGAGCCATCGCACCCGGTTCGGGGCCGGCGGCCCGTATCTGTTCGGGGCCTGGTCGATCGCCGACGCCTTCTTCACCCCGGTCGCCACCCGCTTCCGCCACTACCAGATCGATCTGGCGGCCCACGGCGACGACGGGACGGCGGCGGCCTATTGCGCGACCCTGCTGGCGGATCCGCTCGTCGCGGAATGGAAGGCGCGCGCCGGCGTGGCCTGAGACGCCCGGGCGGCGTTCCGCCCTCTGGCCGCCGGGGCCGCCCTCGCCTAGGGGAAGGCTGCCTTCCTTGATCCACGGACCGTCCCATGAAACTCGGCACGCCGCTATCGCCCTCGGCCACCCGCGTCATGCTGCTGGGGGCCGGCGAGCTCGGGAAGGAAGTCGTTCTCGAGCTGCAGCGGCTCGGGGTCGAGGTGATCGCCGTCGACCGCTACGCCGACGCGCCCGCCATGCAGGTGGCGCACCGGTCCCACGTCATCGCCATGACCGATCCGCAGGCCCTGCGGGCGGTGATTGCGAGCGAGCGCCCGCATCTGATCGTGCCGGAGATCGAGGCCATCGCCACCGACGTCCTCTCGGAGGTCGAGGCGGCTGGCACGACCGTCATCCCGACCGCCCGGGCCACTCAGCTGACCATGAACCGGGAGGGCATCCGGCGACTGGCCGCAGAGGAGCTGGGCCTGCCGACCAGCCCCTACGCCTTCGCCGGCTCCGCCGAAGAACTTGCCGCGGGGGCCGCCGCCGTCGGCTACCCCTGCTTCGTCAAGCCGGTCATGTCCTCGTCCGGCAAGGGCCAGTCCTATGTCGAGACGCCCGACGCCATCGCCGACGCCTGGGCCTACGCCCAGTCGGCGGGCCGGGTCGACACGGCGCGGGTGATCGTCGAGGGGCGCATCGCGTTCGATTTCGAGATCACCCTGCTGACCGTTCGCAGCCGGCGCGACGGAGAGATCGTGACCGACTTCTGCGATCCGATCGGCCACCGCCAGGTGAAGGGCGACTATGTCGAGAGCTGGCAGCCCCAGCCGATGACGCCGAAGGCGCTGGCGACCGCGCAGGACATCGCCGGCCGGGTCACGGAAGCGCTGGGCGGGCTCGGCGTGTTCGGCGTCGAGCTGTTCGTGAAGGGCGACGCGGTCTGGTTCTCCGAGGTGTCGCCGCGGCCGCACGACACCGGCCTCGTCACCCTGGCCACCCAGACCCAGAGCGAGTTCGCCCTGCATGCCCGCGCCATCCTGGGCCTGCCGGTCGACGTCTCGCGCCGCGACACCGGTGCCAGCGCCGTGATCTATGGCGAGCTGGAAGCGGCGGGCATCGCCTTCGAGGGCGTGGCCGAGGCCCTGGCCGTGCCCGGCGCGGACCTGCGCCTGTTCGGCAAGCCGGAGAGCTTCGCGCGGCGGCGCATGGGCGTGGCGACGGCCCGGGCGGAGACCGTGGAAACGGCGCGGGCGCGGGCGGTCGAGGCGGCCGGGCGGGTGAAGCCGGTCGAGAGCTGAGGGCCGGTCAGCCCTCGATCTCGACCACCTCGACGCGCGGCCCGTTAAGCACGAGGGCGATCTCGCCGCGCTTCAGCTTCAGCGCATCCTCGCCGAACAGCTGGCGGCGCCAGCCGGTCAGGGCCTCGACGTCGGCGTCGTCGCTGACGGCGATCTTCTCGAGGTCGGCCACGGTGGCGATCAGCTTGGAGGCGACGCCGGCGTTGTCGCTCTTGGCCTTGAGCAGCACCTTCAGCAGCTCGACCACCGAGGGCGGGGCCGGCTGATTGTGGCGCGGCCGGTCGAGCTTGGGCGCATGGGCCTCGGGGTCCGCCAGCGCGTCCTTCAGCGCCTCGGCCAGCTCCAGCCCCAGACGCGAGGCCCCGAAGCCCTTGGGCACGGAGCGCAGGCGGTTGAAGGCGTCCGGGTCCGTCGGCCCCTGGGTGGCGATCTCGTCGATCGCCTCGTCCTTGAGGATGCGGCCGCGCGGCTGGTCGCGCTCCTGGGCCGTGCGCTCGCGCCAGACGGCCGTGGCGACGAAAGCGGCCAGATACTTCGCCGTATGCCGCTTCGGCTTGAGCCGCTTCCAGGCGTTCTCCGGCGTGGTGTCGTAGAGGGCCAGATCGGTCAGGCCCTTCATCTCCGACATGACCCAGTCGAGCCGGCCTTCCTTGTGCAGCCGCTCGCGCAGCTTCGGATAGAGCGCGGCCAGATGGGTCACGTCGCCGAGGGCGTAGACCAGCTGGGCCTCCGACAGCGGCCGCCGGGCCCAGTCAGTGAAGCGGCTGCCCTTGTCGACCTCGACCTTGATCATCTGCCGCACCAGCGAGTCATAGGCGACCTGCTCGCCGAAGCCGGCGGCCATGGCGGCCACCTGGGTGTCGAACACCGACACCGGCATGGCCCCGAGCCGGACGAATATCTCGATGTCCTGCCGGCAGGCGTGGAACACCTTGATGATCTTCGGGTCGCGCAGGAGCGCGAGGAACGGCTCCAGGTCGAGACCCTCGGCCATGGGGTCGATGATCCCGGCATGATCGGCAGACGCCGCCTGGATCAGGCAGAGGCGCGGCCAGTAGGTGGTCTCGCGCATGAACTCGGTATCGACGGCGATGAACGGCGCCTTGGCCAGCTCTGCACAGAACGCGACGAGAGCCTCGTCGGTGGTGATCGTCTTCATTCGGATGCTATAGCCCCGCCGAGCGCCGTCGTGGCAAGAGCCCCGACGCATTTCCGCCGCATGATTCCGGACCGCGACCGATGAGCGACACCCCCTCCCCCCGCCCCGGCGGCCTGACCTATGCCGATGCGGGCGTGGACATCGACGCCGGCGAGATGCTGGTGGACGCCATCAAGCCGCTGGCGAAATCGACGGCGCGGCCGGGATCGGAGCCTTCGCTGGGCGGCTTCGGGGCCCTGTTCGACCTGAAGGCGGCCGGATTCGTCGATCCGCTGGTGGTGACCACGACCGACGGGGTCGGCACCAAGCTGAAGATCGCTATCGAGACCGGCCGGCACGACGGCGTGGGCATCGATCTGGTCGCCATGTGCGTCAACGACCTGCTGGCCCAGGGCGCCGAGCCCCTGCTGTTCCTCGACTACTTCGCCACCGGACGCCTCGAGATCGAATCGGCCCGCCGCGTCATCGCCGGCATCGCCGAGGGCTGCCGCCAGGCCGGCTGCGCCCTCGTCGGCGGCGAAACGGCCGAGATGCCGGGCATGTACGCCGGCGGCGACTATGACCTGGCCGGCTTCTCCATGGGCGCGGTCGAGCGCGGCCACGCCCTGCCGTACCTGGATCGCCAGTCGGCGGGCGACCTGATCATCGGCATCGCCTCGTCCGGGCCGCACGCCAACGGCTATTCGCTGATCCGCAAGATCGTCGAGGCCTCGGGCCTCGGCTGGGGCGACGATGCGCCCTTCGCCCGCGACCACTCGCTGGCCCAGGCGCTGATGACCCCGACCCGCATCTATGTGAAGCCGGTGCTGCCGCTGATGAAGGCCGGTCTGGTCAAGGGTGCGGCGCACATCACGGGCGGCGGCCTGATCGAGAACCCGCCGCGCTGCATCGCCTCCGGACTCAAGGCCGAGTTCGACTGGGACGCCTGGCCGCTGCCGCCGGTGTTCCGCTGGCTGGCCGAGACCGGCGGGGTCGAGGCGCACGAGATGCGCCGCACCTTCAACTGCGGCGTGGGCTTCATCCTCGTGGTGGCGCCCGAGAACGCCGAACCTGTGCTGGCGGCCTTGCTCAACGCCGGTGAAGCCGCTTTCGTCTGCGGCCAGCTGACCGCCGCCTGAGCGGTCTCCGTCCCGGCGCCCGGGACGGGGAAGTATAGGAGTTGAGCTGATGCGCCTCGCGACCTCCGCCCTCGCCGCCGCCGCGGCCTTCGCCCTGACGGCCGCGAGCGTCCCGGCTGCGGCCCAGACCGCCGCTGCCCCGGAACAGCCGCAGGTGCACCGGCTGACGGCGCAGGTCTCGGCCGACAGGCTGCGCGCCGATGTGACAGCCCTGGTCGGATTCGGCACCCGCCACACCCTGTCGGACACGGTCAGCGAGACGCGCGGCATCGGCGCGGCCCGCCGCTGGGTGCAGCGGCAGTTCGAGGGCATCAGCCGCGACTGCGGCGGCTGCCTCGAGGTCATCACCCCCTCGGCCGTGGTCACCGGTCCGCGCATCCCCGAACCGACCGAGGTGGTCAATGTGGTGGCGATCCAGCGCGGCACGACCGACCCGGACCGGGTCATCCTGATCTCGGGCCACCTCGATTCCCGCGTCAGCGACGTGATGAACTTCACCGACGACGCGCCCGGCGCCAATGACGACGCCTCGGGCGTGGCGGCCCTGATCGAGGCGGCGCGGATCCTGTCCGGCGAGCGCTTCCCGGCGACCCTGGTCTACGCCGCCCTGACCGGCGAGGAGCAGGGCCTGCACGGGGCCCGCATCGTCGCCGACTATGCGAAGGCCCAGGGCTGGGATGTCATCAACCTGAACAACGACATGGTCGGCAACGTCGAGGGCCAGGGCGGCCACATCGACACGACCCGCATCCGCGTCTTCGCCGAGGGCACCCGCACGGTGGAGACCCCGGCCCAGGCCAATCGCCGCCGCTACAACGGCGGCGAGGTCGACAGCCCCTCGCGCAACCTGGCGCGGTTCATCGACTCGGTCGCCGACCGCTACATGACCAATTTCGATGTCGAGGTGATCTATCGCACCGACCGCTTCAGCCGCGGCGGCGACCAGGTCGAGTTCCTGCGCGCCGGCTATCCGGCGGTGCGCATCACCGAGGGCTCGGAGAACTACGACCGGCAGCACCAGGACCTGCGGACCGAGAACGGCCGGGTCTATGGCGACACCCTCGACGGGGTGAACTGGCCCTATCTGGCCCAGGCGACCCGGCTGAATGTGGCGGTCATGGCGGCGCTGGCCAGCGCCCCGCGCCCGCCGACGGGGGTGACCCTGTCCGGCGCGGTGACGGCGGATACGACCCTGAGCTGGCAGCCGGTTCCCGGGGCGATCGGCTACCGCGTCTGGTGGCGCGCCACCACGGCCCCGGACTGGACCCACCATCGCGACGCCGGAAACGCCACCCGCCTGACCCTGCCGGGCGTGGTCATCGACGACTTCTTCTTCGGGGTCTCGGCCATCGTCGAGGGCGGCTGGGAAAGCCCGGTCGTGTTCCCCGGCGATCCGGGCGACTTCTACGCCCCCGAGACCCCCGCCCCGGATGCGCGCTGAGCCGGTTCCCCTCGCCGTCCTGATCTCGGGCGGCGGCTCCAATCTGGCGGCGATCCTGGCGGCGGGGCGCGCGCCCGACTGCCCCTACCGCGTCGCCGTCGTGGTCTCGAACCGGCCCGACGCGGGCGGGCTGGCCCATGCCGCCGCTGCGGGCGTACCGGTCGAGGTGGTCGATCACCGGCCTTTCGGTCGCGACCGGGAGGCCCACGAACGCGAGATCGACGCGCGGCTGCGGGCGCACGGCGTCGAGCTGGTGGTGCTGGCCGGCTACATGCGCGTGCTGACGCCTTGGCTGGTCGAGCGCTGGGCCGGACGTATGCTCAACGTCCATCCTTCGCTGCTGCCGAAGTACCCGGGCCTCGACACCCATGCCCGCGCCCTCGCCGCCGGGGACGCCGAGGCCGGCTGCACCGTGCATCTGGTTACCGCCGGGGTTGATGAGGGCCCGATCCTCGACCAGGCCCGCGTGCCGGTCCTGCCCGGCGACACGCCCGACACCCTCGCCGCGCGCGTGCTGCAGGCCGAGCACCGGCTGTATCCGGCCGTGCTGGCGCGCGTCGCCGCCGACCTGCGGACATGACGAGGCCCGCGACCGGGGTCCGGCCGCGGGCCTGATCAGCTGTCAGCGAAAGCGGATCAGCCGACGATCTGGTCGTCGGTGAAGAACTGGGCGATCTCGATCTTCGCGTTCTCGAGGCTGTCCGAGCCGTGCACCGAGTTCTCGCCGATCGACAGGGCGAAGAGCTTGCGGATGGTGCCCTCGGCGGCCTGTTCCGGGTTGGTGGCGCCCATGACTTCGCGGTAGCGGGCCACGGCGTTCTCGCCTTCCAGCACCTGGACCACGACCGGCTCGGCGGTCATCTGCTCGACCAGCTCGCCGTAGAACGGGCGCTCGGCGTGGACGGCGTAGAAGGTCTTGGCCTGGTCGGTGGTCAGCTTGACGCGACGCTGGGCGACGATGCGCAGGCCGGCGTGCTCGATCACGGCGTTGATCTTGCCGGTCAGGTTGCGGCGGGTGGCGTCCGGCTTGATGATCGAGAAGGTGCGTTCGGTCATGGGATGACTTCTTGGGTGGGAGTTTGAAGGTCGCGGGCTTATAGACGCGGCCCCTCGCCTTTCCAACCCGGGGCGATCAGCAGGCGATCGCCCTGACGTGCCCGAGGGCGGCGTAGTCGAGGATCGAGCGATCCCGTGTGACCAGGGTCATGGCGTTCTCCCGCGCCTGGGCGATGAGCAGCCGGTCGGCCGGGTCGGCGTGGAACGGCCCAGGCAGGAAGGCGGCGGCGAGGGCCGCGCTGGTCCCCAGCGGCAGGTGACGAAGCCGGGCGCGTTCGGTGACCCGCCGCAGCCAGCCCTCCGGGTCCGGGCGGATCCCGAGCGCGGGACCGGTGCGGCCGCGGTCGGCCAGGAGCCCAAGCTCCCATGTCGTCACAGCGGACAGCCAAAGTCGGCCATCGTGCGCAGCCGCCGCCAGCGCCTCTGCCGCGTCCGGCCGCAGCGGTGCGCCGGTGACCATCCGGATCAGCGCATTGGTGTCGAGCAGCAAAGAGCTCATGTATCGCGGGTCAGACCGCGCAGCGGATCGATCTCACCATGGATCGACAGGTCGAGGGCGGGGCCGTCGATGTCCAGCCCTTCGGGCACGACCGTCTCGTCCTTCATGCAGCCGAAGATGCTGGCGGGGTCCCAGGTCTCGGCAGTGGCCGGGGCCGGTGCAGTCAGGACACCCACGTCCTGGCCGCGCTTGGTGATACGGACGGCCTTCACAGCCCCGCCCCTGACGAGGTCCAGCAGTTCGAGGCACTTGGCCTTGAACTCGGTCGCCGTTATGACGACCTCTCCCGTGACATGGTCATGTGTCATGACTGGTCATTTTGAGATGACCAGTTCGAAAGTCAACGCCTCCCCATGCTGCAGATCACCAACCTGACCTACAACGCCTGGGGCCGGGCGTTTCTCGACAACGCCTCGGTCAGCCTGCCGCCGGGGGCCAAGGTCGGGCTGGTCGGTCGCAACGGCATCGGCAAATCGACCCTGTTCAAGCTGATCCTCGGCGAGCTGCAGGCCGGCGGCGACGAGATCAGCCTGCCGCGCGCCGCCCGCATCGGCTCGGTCGACCAGGAGCACCCGGCCACCCCGGTCAGCGTGCTGGAGACCATCCTCGAGGCCGACGTCGAGCGGCACACCCTGATGACCCGGCTGGAGACCGCCGAGCCCGAGGAGATGGGCGAGATCTGGGCCCGGCTGATCGAGATCGACGCCGAGGCGGCCCCGGCGAAGGCGTCGGAAATCCTCGTCGGCCTCGGCTTCAGCCAGGAGGACCTGCACCGGCCGATGGCGCACTTTTCCGGCGGCTGGCGCATGCGCGTGGCCCTGGCGGCGGCCCTGTTCGCCGAGCCGGACATGCTGCTGCTGGACGAGCCGACCAACTACCTCGACCTCGAGGGCGCCCTGTGGCTCGAGGCGCGGCTGAAGAAGTATCCGCACACGGCCCTGATCATCAGCCACGACCGCGAGCTGCTGAACGGGGTCTGCACCCACATCCTGCACCTGTCGAACCGCAAGCTCGACCTCTACACCGGCGACTACGACACCTTCGAGCGCACCCGGGCCGAGCGCCTGCGCCTGCTCGAGGCCAGCCGGTCCAAGCAGGAGGCCGAGCGGGCGCACCTGCAGAAGTTCATCGACCGCTTCAAGGCCAAGGCCTCCAAGGCCGCCCAGGCCCAGTCGCGGGTCAAGCGGCTGGAGAAGATGGAGCGCATCGAGCTGCCGCCCGAGGAGCGGGTCGCGCCCTTCGTCCTGCCCTCCCCCGAAAAGCCCCTGCCCCCGCCCCTGATCCGACTGGAGAAGGCCGCCGTCGGCTACGAGCCGGGCAAGCCGATCCTCAAGGGCCTCAACCTGCGCATGGATCTGGACGACCGTATCGGCCT
>CAZUXK010000030.1:16792-22326 GCA_964624025.1 uncultured Brevundimonas sp. | reverse complement strand
CGAGATGCTGGGGAACTTCAGCTTCGGGGACTATTTCAAGGAACACGCCATCGAGCGGGCGTGGGAGCTGGTGACGAAGGACTTCGGCCTCGACCCGAAGCGGCTGCTGGTCACCGTCTACATCGATGACGACGAGGCCGCGGCGATCTGGAAGAAGGTCACCGGCTTCTCCGACGACAAGGTCATCCGCATCGCCGGCTCGGACAACTTCTGGGCCATGGGCGACAACGGACCGTGCGGCCCGTGCACCGAGATCTTCTGGGACTACGGCGACCACGTTCCGGGCGGCCCGCCCGGCTCGCCCGACGAGGATGGCGACCGCTATGTGGAGATCTGGAACAACGTCTTCATGCAGTTCGAGAAGGAGAACGACGAGATCGTTCGCAACCTTCCGAAGCCGTCGGTCGACACCGGCATGGGGCTGGAGCGCATCTCCTCGGTGCTGCAGGGCAAGAACTCGGTGTTCGACACCGACCTGTTCCAGACCCTGATCGGCGCCTCGGCCGAGTCCACCTCGACCGACCCGAACGGCGAGATGGCCGCCAGCCACCGGGTGATTGCCGACCACCTGCGCTCGTCGTCCTTCCTGATCGCCGACGGAGTCACCCCGTCGAACGAAGGCCGCGGCTACGTCCTGCGCCGGATCATGCGCCGCGCCATGCGCCACGCCCACCTGCTGGGCGCCCAGGACCCGCTGATGCACCGGCTGGTGCCGACCCTGGTGTCGTCCATGGGCGAGGCCTATCCGGAGCTGAAGCGCGCCCAGGCCTTCGTCGAGGACACCCTCAAGCAGGAAGAGATCCGCTTCCGCTCGACCCTGGCCAAGGGCATGAGCCTGTTCGAGGACGCGGCCCGGGACCTGAAGGCCGGCGACATGCTGGACGGCCAGACCGCCTTCACCCTGTATGACACCTACGGCTTCCCGCTCGACCTGACCCAGGACGAGGCCCGCCGCCGCGGCTTCTCGGTCAATGTCGACGGCTTCCAGTCGGCCATGGCCGAACAGCGCGCCCGCTCGCGCGAGCACTGGAAGGGCTCGGGCCAGCAGGCCAACGCCGCCGAATGGCTGGGCGTGCGCGACCGCCTCGGCCCGACGGTGTTCACCGGCTATGACGCCGTGGATGGCTCGGGCGAGGTGCTGGCCCTGATGAAGGACGGCGCCCCGGCGGACTCCGCCGAGGCCGGGACCATCGTCGAGGTGCTGTTCGACACCACCCCCTTCTACGCCGAGAGCGGCGGCCAGGCCGGCGACCACGGGACGCTCGAATGGCCCGGCGGATCGGCGGAGGTCATCGACGTCAAGAAGCAGGCCGGCGACCTGCACGTGCTGTCGGCGGAGATCACCGCCGGGCGGCTGGAGATCGGCACGCGGGTAGCCCAGTCGGTCGATCCGGAGAAGCGCCGCACGACCCGCGCCAACCACTCCGCGGCGCACCTGCTGCACACGGCGCTGAAGAATGTGCTGGGCCCGCATGTGGCCCAGAAGGGCCAGATGGTCGACGCCGAGCGTGCGCGCTTCGACTTCAGCCACAACGCCCCGCTGAGCGAGGCCGAGATCGAGGCCATCGAGGCCGAGGTCAACGCCGTGATCCGCCAGAACGTCCCGGCCGAGACCCGGCTGATGGCGCCCCAGGCGGCGATCGAGGCCGGCGCCATCGCCCTGTTCGGCGAGAAGTACGGCGACGAGGTGCGCGTGCTGACCCTCGGCCGCGCGCTGACGACCGACAGCAAGCCCTATTCGGTCGAGCTGTGCGGCGGCACCCATGTGGCCCGCACCGGCGATATCGCCCTGTTCAAGATCGTTCAGGAGACCGGCATCGCCGCCGGCGTGCGCCGCGTCGAGGCCCTGACCGGCGAGGCCGCCCGCCTCTACGTCGAGGGTCAGGCCCGGGTGGCCCGCCGTCTGGCGCGCGACTTCAAGGTCCAGCCGGCCGATGTCACCGACCGCGTCGAGGCGCTGCAGACCTCGGTCCGCACCCTCGAGAAGCAGATGGCCGAGCTGAAGAAGCAGCTGGCGCTCGGCGGCGGTTCGGGCGGCAATGCGGCGCCGGAAGAGATCAACGGCGTCAAGCTGATCGCCCGGGTGCTGGACGGCGTCGACGGCAAGGGCCTGCGCGGCGTGGCCGAGGACTTCCGCAAGCAGGTCGGCTCGGGCGTGGTGGCCCTGGTCGGCGTCACCGACGGCAAGGCCGCTGTCACCGTGGCCGCGACCGCGGACATGGCCGGCAAGGTCAACGCCGCCGACCTGGCCCGCGCCGCCGTCATCGCCATGGGCGGCCAGGGCGCGGGCGGCAAGCCCGACTTCGCCCAGGGCGGCGCCCCGGACGGGTCGCTGGCCGAGGCGGGCCTGGAGGCCGTGCGGACCGCGCTCAAGGGTTGACGCCCTCCCCCCGGTCCGGCCCCATGCGGGCCAAGCACCACGGGGGAGTTGCATGCGCCTGATCCTGTCCACCGCGGGGGTCCTCACCCTCGCCGCCATCCTTGCCGCCAGCCCGGCCGCCGCCCACGAGGCCCGGCCCGCGGCGGCGGTCGAGGCGGAGGCGCAGGCGGAGCACGCCGCCCTGGCCAGCCTGCTGGCGGACTATGAGGCCTGGCTGCGCGAGGTCGATCCGGTCTCGGCCGGGATGGAGGGAGACCCAGCGGCGAAGGCGCGCTGGCCCGACATGTCACGCGAGTACGAACTCGCCCAGCAGCCGCGGCTCGAAGCGTTCCGGGCGCGACTCGCCGACATCGACCCAGGCAGCCTCAACGCCGGGGACCGGCTGAACCACGCCTTCCTCGACTGGGTGCTGCTGAGGTCGATCGACCGCATTGCGCTCGACGCCGGCCGCCTCGCCTTCGACAACGAGGGGCCCGGGTCGATGTTCGGCTACATCGGCGCCGCCACGCGCATCACCAGCCGGACGGACGCCGAGGCGTGGATCACCCGGGTCGAGGCCATCCCGGCCCTGTATGGCCAGATGGATATCGCCGCCCGCCGCGGCATCGCCACCGGCTTTATGCAGCCGCGCTCGGTGGTGGAGAGCGCCATCGTGGCCGCGCGCAACGACGTCGCCTTTACCCCCCTGACCGATCCGCTGCTGAAGCCGTTCGCCCAACTGCCGTCCTCGATCCCGGCGGCGGAGCAGGCGGCCCTGCGCGCCCGGCTGGAGGCCGCCCTCGTCGCGGTGCGCGCCCGTCGGGCCGACATGCTGCGCTTTATCGAGACGGCGTACCTGCCGGCAGCGCCCGAGACGCTCGGCATCGGCCAGCGGCCCGGCGGCGAGGCCTTCTACGCCTTCCAGGCGCGCAGCTTCACCACCACCGACATGACGCCCGCGGAGATCCACCAGCTGGGCCTTTCGGAGGTGGCGCGCATCCGCGCCCGCATGCAGACCGAGATGCAGGCCGCGGGCTGGACCGGCGACTTCTCCGGCTTCCTCGCCTTCCTGCGCACCGATCCGCAATTCTACGCCCGGACGCGCGAGGAGCTGCTGGAGAAGGCCTCCGAAATGGCCAAGCGCGCCGACGGCGGCATGCCGGCCCTGTTCCGCACCCTGCCGCGCCTGCCCTACGATGTCCGCCCGACCGCCCCGGAAATCGAGGCCGTGACGACCACGGGCCGCTACCACCAGGGCTCGCCGGAAAGCGGCGTGCCCGGGGGCTATATCGTCAACACCAGCCGGCTGGACCAGCGGCCGCTGTACGAGCTTCCCGCCCTGACGTTGCATGAGGCCGTGCCGGGCCACCACCTCCAGATCGCCCTGCAGCAGGAGGCCGAGGCCGGCCCCTATTTCCGCCGCACCGTCGATGTGACCGCCTTCACCGAGGGCTGGGGGCTCTATGCCGAGTATCTCGGCGAGGAGATGGGCTTCTACCGGACGCCCTATGAGCGCTTCGGACGTCTCTCCTACGAGATGTGGCGCGCCTGCCGCCTGGTGGCGGACACCGGCATCCACGCCATGGGCTGGACCCTCGACCAGGCCCGCGTGTGTTTCGCCGAGAACTCGGCGCTGGCCCCGCACAACATCGAGACAGAGTTGCAGCGCTACGTCGCCTGGCCGGGCCAGGCCCTGGCCTACAAGGTCGGCGAGATCCGCCTGCGGGCGATCCGCACGCGGGCCGAACAGGCGCTGGGCGAGCGTTTCAACGTGCGCGACTTCCACGACGCCCTGCTGGTCGACGGGCCCCTGCCGCTCGACCTGCTGGACCGGCGCATGGACGCCTGGATCGCCGATCAGCTGGCAGCGGGCGGCGCCTGACCCTCGCTGGCCGGGGTCCCGGGCAGATCGATCCCGGCCAGTTTCCAGTCGATCAGACCGCGCCGCTGCATCAGCAGCACGACCGGCGTCTCCGGCCGGTCGTCGCGGGTCAGGGTCACGGTGAAGGTGTTGAGATTACGGAAGCCGTAGCTCTGGCGCACGCGATCGTCCGCCGCGGCCTCAGGCTCCGGGGCTGCAGCCGCGGGGCCGACCTCAAGGTCCGGGGCCGGCGGCTCGCCCTCGCGCACCATCAAGGCGATGGCCTCGGGCGTGACAAAGGCGTCGACCACGCCGCTGACCAGGGCCGGGCCGAACAGCATGGCCAGGGCCCGCCCGGCGCGGTCGTCGCTGTCGCGCATCTCGCGCATCAGCCGGGCGTTCAGCTCGTCCTTCAGGCTCTCGCGGAAGGCCGGGAAGTCGACGCGCCGTTCCAGCCCGGCGGCGTCGCCGGCCTTCGCCGCCGCGACCAGCTCCCGCGCCGCCAGCACCGGCGCAGCGACATAGACGGCGGCGGCCGCAACGGCGCCGCCCAAGACCAGCCAGAGGGTCCCGCGAGTCATGGTTGTTTCTCTCCCGCCCCGACGCTGGGGCGAAGCGGGAGCGCCGTCAACCCGCCGGCGCCGCCTCGACCGGGGCGGGCGGCGTGTCCGGGAGACCCACATGGGTCAGACGCCAGTCGTAGGGCCCGACGCGGCTGAAGGTGAACACGGTGCGGCCGCCATCCTCTGTATCGACCGCCAGCCGGGCGCGGTTGATGCTCCAGTAGATGGGCTTCGGCCAGGGCGCCGGGCCGGTCGCCGGCGGCGGCGCGTCGGGCGCCGACCGCAGGGCGGCGGCGCGACCTTCCCCCCGCAGCAGACCGGAGACGGCGGCAGGGGTCAGCCAGGCGTCGACGCCGGGACCGGGCGCCGGCCGCGCCTCGGTCAGACGGCGACGCACCGCCCCGACGGGATCCTCAAGGAAGCCCGGCGCCGGGGCGGCGGCCGGGCCCTCGGCCAGTTGCGGCCGCAGCGCCTGGCGCAGGGCGCCATAGTCCACCAGCTTGGACAGCGCCTCGACATCGTCGGACTCCGCCGCCGACCTGACCCCCAGGAACGCCACCGCCGGGGCGGCGAAAAAGGCGGCGATGGCCGCGACGAGGATCAGGGCGAGCACGGTCCCGAGCGGGCGCTGCATGGGGGCCTCCTTGAACTGCCGACCATCATGCATGGGCCGCGCACCGCCTCAACCGCGCGCGCGCCGACGGGGAATCTGGCGCCCCTTCCGTCATCCTCGGGCTTGACCCGAGGATCG
>CAZUXK010000030.1:4114-16692 GCA_964624025.1 uncultured Brevundimonas sp. | reverse complement strand
CCGTCATCCTCGGGCTTGACCCGAGGATCGGGGGCGCAGCTTCATGGCGGAGATGAGCGATGCACGACGGCCTCTCATCGCGACCTACATCATGGCGAGCCGCCCGTTCGGGGTGGTCTATGTCGGCATGACCTCCAATCTCTATCAGCGCGCTGCACAGCATCGCGAAGGTCGTGTCGAGGGCTTCACGGACAGGTACGGCTGCGGTCTGCTGGTCTGGTACGAGACCTTCGAAAGGGTCACGTCGGCTATCCGCCGCGAGAAGGCCCTCAAGCGCTGGAACCGCGCCTGGAAAATGCAGCTCATCGAGGCGCGCAATCCGGAGTGGGTCGATCTCTACCCGTCGCTCTTCGGCCTCGCACCCGATCCTCGGATCAAGTCCGAGGATGACGACGGGGGTGTGGCGGCGTTCCTGCGCAGACTGGCTGACGGCGAGGGACCCGAAGAGTAGCCCCCCTTCCGACATCCTCGGGCTTGACCCGAGGATCGAGGGGGCGGCTTCGCCCGTGCAGCCGGACAAGGCCCGACCGTCCCGCAGCTTCTGCAACCGTCCCGCCCTGCCCTAACGCCCGATCCTTGGGTCAAGCCCGAGGATGACGGGGGGCGCGTGATGCTTATCCCCCGCGGACGCGGCGGACGGCGGCGACGGTGTCGCGGACCTTCGCCTCGATGCCGGCCCAGTCGCGGGCGGCGACGGCGGCGTCGGTGATCAGCTTGGAGCCCATCCCGGCGGCGACGATGCCGGCGCCGAACCAGCGGGTCAGGGACGCCTCGTCGGGATCGACCCCGCCGGTCGGCATGATCTTCGTCCAGGGCATGGGCCCGGTCACCGCCTTGACGAAGTCGGGCCCGCCGACCGAGGCGCCGGGGAACAGCTTTACGATCTCGCAGCCCAGCTCGTGGGCCTCGCCGATGTCGGTGACCGAGCCGCAGCCGGGGAAGTAGGCCACCATGCGACGATTGCAGACCCGCGCCACCTCGGGAACGAGGCAGGGGCTGACCACGAAGCGCGCGGCGCGGTTGATGTAGAGCGAGGCCGTGCCCGCATCGACGACCGAGCCGATGCCGAGGACCACGTCCGGGTCGGTGCGGCCCAGCTCGCGGGCGATCTCGCCGAACAGGTCGCAGGCGAAGTCGCCGCGGTTGGTGAACTCGACCACCGGGGCCCCGCCGCGGGCGCAGGCGCGGATCACCTCGAGGCAGGTCTCCGGGTCGGCGTGATAGAACACCGGGCAGACGCCCTGGGCTTCGAGGGCGGACAGGACCTGCAGGCGGCTGTGGGACATGACATTCTCCGGTGAGCCCCTCTCGTTCGGGCGCGGGCGCGCACAGGTCAAGCATCGTCGCACGATTTGACCGGCGCCGGGCCTTGTGCGGCGCAGCATCGGGGCGCATCTGCCGCCCCATGACCCCGCCCGCCTTCCCGACCTCCACCAACGGCGCCCGGCGGGGCCCCGGCTTCGCCGAGTTCGTCTGCCTGATCGCCATGATGATGGCGCTGAACGCCCTGGCCATCGACGCCATGCTGCCCGCCCTGCCGGCCATCGGCGAGGCGCTGGGGGTCGCGGACGAGAACAGCCGCCAGTGGGTCATCACCGCCTATCTGCTCGGTTTCGGCGGAGCCCAGCTGATCTACGGCCCGCTGGCGGACCGCTTTGGACGCCGACCGCTGCTGCTGGTGGGGATCGGCATCTATGTGGCCTTCAGCGGCCTCGCCGCGCTGGCCCCCTCGTTCGACACCCTGATCCTGTCGCGGGTCGGCATGGGGGTGGGCGCCGCGGCCCTGCGCGCCGTGCCCCTGTCGGTGGTGCGCGATCTCTACAGCGGCCGCACCATGGCGCGGGTCATGTCGCTGAGCTTCCTCGTGTTTCTGGGGGTGCCGATCCTCGCCCCCAGCGTCGGGGCGGCGGTGCTGCTGATCGGCCCGTGGCGCTGGATCTTCGGCGTGCTCGGCCTCGCCGGGATGGCGGTGGCCGCCTGGATCCTGCTGCGTCTGCCCGAGACCCTGGCCGAGGAGAACCGGCGGCCGATCCGGCTGGGTCCGCTCGCCGAGGGATTCCGTCAGGTGCTCACCCACCGCATGGCGATGGGCTACACCCTGGCCATGACGGCGGTCTCGGGCGCCCTGTTCGGCTTCATCAACTCGTCGCAGCAGATCTTCTTCGACGCCTTCGGCCTGCCGGACCTGTTCCCGCTGATCTTCGCCGCCATCGCCGGCGCCATCGCCGTGGCGTCCCTGCTCAATGCGAAGCTGGTCGAGCGGCTGGGCAGCCGCCTGATCTCCCACGCCGCCCTGATCGGCTTCATCGTCCTGCCCCTGATCCACACCGCCATCGCCCTGGCGGGCGGCGAGACGGTCTGGGTGTTCGCCGTCATGCAGGGCCTGACCATGTTCTGCTTCGGCCTGATCGCCGGCAACTTCGGGGCCATGGCCATGGAGCCGATGGGCCGGATCGCCGGCACGGCGGCCTCGGTGCAGGGGGTGATCTCGACCCTCGGGGGCGCCCTGCTGGGCTTCGCCATCGGCCAGCAGTTCAACGGCACGGTCGTGCCCATGACCGCCGGCTTCGTGGTCATGGGGCTGGTGGCGCTGATCTGCGTGCTGTGGGCCGAGCACGGCCGGCTGTTCAGCGCCCGCCATGGGGACACGCCACGCGCCGCGTGACGCCCCCTGGCGGCAGCGACGCTTGATCTTTGCGCCGGAAGGGCGTGGGTTCGCCCCGATCGAGTTCCGGAGCTGTCCATGTCCCGCGCCCTGCTGTCCGCCTGCGCCCTCGCCGCCCTGTCCCTCGCCGCCTGCGCCGGCGGCCCTGTTGCGGAGCCGCCCGCCCTGACCTCGCCCCCGATGACCGCCCTTGCCGCCCGCCCGGTCGACTATGTCCGCGACGTCCACTCCCACGCCCGGCCCGAGGTGGCGCGGGTGGTCGATGTGGCGCTGGACCTCGCCGCCGACTTCGAGGCGAACCGTCTGTCCGGAACGGCCACCCTGTCGATCACCGGCGTTCCGGGGGCTGCGGAGATCGTCCTCGACGTCCGCAATCTCGAGCTGCAGGCCGTGCGCACCCCCGAGGCGGGCGCCCTAGCCTACACGCTGGGGGCGGACGACCCGACCCTCGGCCAGCCGCTGACCGTGCGCTTCGACCGGCCGCTGGCCGCCGGGGAGACGCGCCGCCTCGTCATCGCCTACGCCACCCGGCCGGACGCCGCGGCGCTGCAGTGGCTGACCCCGGCCCAGACCGCCGGCGGTCGCCTGCCCTATCTGTTCAGCCAGGGCCAGGCCATCCTGACCCGAACCTGGGTGCCGACCCAGGACAGCCCCGGCATCCGCCAGACCTTCTCCGCCCGCATCACCGCCCCCGAGGCGCTCAAGGTGGTGATGAGCGCCGACCACCTGACGCCGGAGGGCGAGCCCGCCGGGCCCGGCCGCCGCGCCTGGCGCTTCCGCATGGACAACCCGGTGCCGCCCTATCTGATCGCCATCGGCGCCGGGGATGTCGCCTTCGAGGCCATCGATGACCGCACGGGCGTCTTCACAGAGCCGTCGAAGCTGGCCGCAGCCCACCGTGAACTCGTCCCAACGGCTGGCATGGTCGACGCCGCCGAGGCCCTCTACGGCCCCTACATCTGGGGCCGCTATGACCTACTGGTGCTGCCGCCCAGCTTCCCGTTCGGGGGCATGGAGAATCCGCGGCTGACCTTCGCCACCCCGACCATCATCGCCGGCGACCAGTCGCTGGTCAGCCTGGTGGCGCACGAGCTGGCGCACAGCTGGTCCGGCAACCTCGTCACCAACGCCACCTGGGACGACTTCTGGCTCAACGAGGGCTTCACCGTCTATTTCGAGAACCGCATCATGGAGGCGGTCTACGGCCGCGAGCGGGCGCTGCAGGAACAGGTGCTGGGCTGGAACAGCCTGCAGGACACCCTCGCCAGCCTGGCCCCGGCCGACACCCGGCTGAAGCTTGACCTCGCCGGCCGCGACCCCGACGACGGCATGACCGACGTGGCCTATGAGAAGGGCGCCGCCTTCCTGCGCACGATCGAGCGCCTGGTCGGCCGCGAGCGCTTCGACGTCTGGCTGCGCGGCTATTTCGAGCGCAACGCCTTCCGGCCGATGACCACCGAGCGCTTCCTCGAGGACATCCGCACACACCTCGTGCGCGGCGACGCCGCCCTGGAGGCGCAGCTGATGATGGACGCCTGGATCTACCAGCCCGGCATGCCGTCGAACTGGGTCCCGCCGGTGTCGGACGCCTTCGCCCCCGTCGACGCCGCGGCGCAGGCGGTGTTCGTCGCCGGCGCGCCGGTCTCGATCGTGCCGTGGGGCGACTGGAACACCCAGCAGCGGCTGCGCTTCCTCGGCTGGCGGCCCGAGGGCCTCGGGCCCGCCGGCGACTGGCTGACCCCGGCCCAGCTGGGCGACCTGTCGGCCACCCTGGCCCTGCCGGCCGAGGGCAACGCCGAGATCGTCTTCGCCTGGCTCCAGATCGCCCTGCAGCACCGCTACGACCCCGCCTTACCCCAGGCCGAGGTCTTCCTCACCGGCATGGGCCGCCGCAAGTTCGTCCTGCCCCTGTTCCGGACCCTGTGGGCCGAGGAGGACTGGGGCCGGCCGCTGGCGACGCGCCTCTACCGCGAGGCCCGGCCGCTTTATCATCCGGTCACGACGGGCTCGGTCGACCCGCTGCTGGGGTGGACCGGCTAGGCGGCGGCGCCGACGCGCCGTTCCGCTTGATCACCTAGGCCCGGCGCGGCAAGGAGCGGCCATGTCCGACACCCTCCTCACCGCCTGGAAGGCCGCGCAAGGCCGCCTCAAGGCCGGCCGCATCGACAGTCCGGCGATCGACGCCCGCCTGCTGCTGGAGGCGGCGACGGGGGCCGGCCGGGTCGACATCCTGACCGATCCCTACCGCGCCGTGACGCCGGAGCAGGTCCAGGCGCTGGACGCCATGGTCGAGCGCCGTCTGCGGCGCGAGCCGGTGTCGCGCATCCTCGGCCGCAAGGGCTTCTGGAAGATCCTGCTGACCGTCACCCCCGATGTGCTGAGCCCCCGCCCCGACACCGAAACCCTGCTCGACGTGGTGCTGAAGGCGAAGGCCGAGCGCGAGGCCTTCACCGCCTGTGATCTGGGCACCGGCTCGGGCGCCATCCTGCTGGCCCTGCTGGCCGAGCGGCCGGCGGCCAAGGGGGTCGGCACCGACGTGTCCAGCGAGGCCCTGGCCGTGGCGCGCGAGAACGCGGCGAACCTCGACCTGAACGGCCGCGCGACCTTCATCCGCACCGACTGGGCAGCCGGTTTCGCCGACGCCAGCTTCGACGTGGTGCTGTCCAACCCGCCCTACATCCCCAGCGGCGACATCCCGGGGCTGGACCCGGAGGTGCGCGACCATGATCCGCATCTGGCCCTCGACGGCGGCGCCGACGGCCTCGACGCCTACCGCGCCCTCGCCCCCGAGATCGCCCGCATCCTCAAACCCGGCGGCCTCTATGCCGTCGAGATCGGCTGGGACCAGGGCGAGGCGGTCTCCGCCCTGTTCACCGCGGCCGGGCTGGAGGCGAAGGTGGTGAAGGACCTGGCCGACCGCGACCGCGTGGTCACCAACGGCCCGGACCCGCGCGCCGCCTGAGCCGGTTCACTCCGCCGCAGCCGCGGACCGGCGATTTCGGCGGCGCCCCCTTGGAATGCGCCGCGGCGCGCGCTAAGTCTGGCCCGTCTCCCACCCAAACGCAGTCGATCGGGCCCTCGGGTCCGCCTCAAGGCGTCTGGGACGCGTGACGGCCGGTCCGGTCCCTCAGGCAGGCGCACCACGCGGGCGACACAGGTTTTCCGAGCACATCGACACCGGGGATCGGCCCCGAGCGAAGCGGAACAGCGAACCAGGCAGGACCGAAGGCCCTTGCGGCCCAGGCTCCAGGCTCCCCGGCACGGTGGCGTGACATGAGAGATTTCAAGGGCATGAAGCGGCAGCGCGGGCGGAACCGCAAGCCGGGCGGCGGGGGCGGCGGCAACGCGGCCAACCCGAACCGTTCGTGGGATTCGCAGGGCCCCGAGAACACCAAGGTCCGGGGCAACGCCCAGACGGTGTACGAGCGCTACATGCAGCTGGCGCGCGACGCCGCCTCGTCCGGCGACCGGGTGCTGGCCGAGAACTTCCTGCAGCACGCCGAACACTATTTCCGCGTCCTGCGCGCCCTGCAACCGCAGCGGCCGGTGGCCGAGATCGCCCAGCGCGAGCTGAGCAGCCAGGGCTTCGACATCGACTTCGAGGACGAGAGCGGGGCCCAGGCCGCCGCCTTCCTTGCCGCCCAGCAGGCCGAGGAAGCCCGCCTGCGCCAGCAACAGGAGCGTCAGGAGCGGCAGGACCGTCCCGAGCGCGGCGATCGCCCGGAGCGGAACGATCGCCCCGAACGCAATGACCGCCAGGACCGCGCCGAACGCGCGCCCCGGGACGGTGACGAGCCGCGCGGCGAGGGCGACGGCGAACCCCGCGAGGGCGGCCGCCGCGAGACGCGCCGCGAGCGCTGGGAGCGTCGCCGCGAGGAGCGCAACCGCCGCTTCGCCGAGGAGGGCCGCGAGCCCGGCGAAGGCGGCGATGAGACCGGCGAGGGCGATGACGCCCCGCGGGCCGAGCCGCCGCGCGCGCCTGAACCCCGGGCTGAAGCTCCGGTCGAGGCCCGTGACGACGCTTTGGCTCTGCCCGGCTTCCTGACCCGCGCCACCCCGGCCCCGGCCCCGGCCGCCGCCGAGACCGTTGAGGCCGCTGACGGCGAGGCCGAGCCGGCCCCGCGCCGCCGCGCGCCCCGCCGCCGCCCTGCGGCGGTCGTCGAGGAGTAAGCCGCCGCGGCTACGGCGCAGCTTGCCGCCCGTCGCCGGGCCGGGCCATATGGCGTCGCTCGCTATCGGGGAGACGACCATGCGCCTTCAACTTCTGGCCGCCCTCGCCGCCGTCCTGGGGGCCGCCGCCTGCGCCACCGCGCCGCCGCCACCGCCGCCGCCGCCCGGCCCGGACGGGGCCGCTCCGGTCCTGCGCGACTGGCGCAGCATCGTCACCGGCTATGACCGCGACCGGCTGAACCGGCTCGACGCCGCCTGGGAGCTGGCCCTGCAGCAGGCCCGGCGCTATCCGGGCTCGGGCGATCTGGCCGAGGTCGGCGACCTGACCGACCCGCGCGCGGCCCAGCCCAACGTCGCCCCGCCGGTCGGCGACTACCGCTGCCGCACCGTCAAGCTCGGCTCCCAGGGCGGCGAGGCCGGCCTCGGCTATGTCGTCTACGGCTGGTTCGCCTGCCGCATCGAACAGACCCCCGCGGGGCTCAAGTTTTCCAAGCTGACCGGCTCGCAGCGCCCCGCCGGCCTGCTGTTCCCCGAGACCGGCGAGCGCATGGTCTTCCTCGGCTCCATGGCCCTGGCCTCCGAGCCGCCCGCCAACTCCTACGGCCAGCGCCCCGACCGGGACATCATCGCCGCGGTCGAGCGCATCGGCCCGCAGCGCTGGCGCCTCGTCCTGCCCTGGCCACAGACCGAGTCTAACCTTGACCTGATCGAGCTGGTCCCGGCGCGATGAGCGGGCGGGCGGCTTGAGCAGACTCGCCTGCACCATCGGCATCGCCGGGGCCGGGCCTGCCGGGCTGGCCGCCGCCCTCGCCTTCGCCCGGCAGGGGCGCGAGGTGGTGGTGCACGAGCGCTTCGCCGCCCCGGCGCCGGTCGGGGCCGGCTTCATGCTGCAGCCGACCGGGCTGGCGGTGCTGCGGGCGCTGGGGCTGGAGGCCGAGGTGCGGGCGCTGGGCCAGCCCCTGACCCACATCGCCGGGCGGCGGCATCCGGGCGGGCAGCTGGTGCTGGACGTGCGCTATGCGGACCTGAAGCGGCCCGAGCCGGCGCTGGGCCTGCACCGCGCCGCCCTGTTCGAGGTGCTGTATCGCGCCGCCCGCGAGGCCGGGGTCGGTTTCGAGACGGGCTTCACCGCAGTCGATGTCGAGGATGGCCGGCTGGCGGCGGAGGACGGCCGGCGCAGCGGACCCTTCGATCTGGTGGTCGACGCCAGCGGGGCGAGGTCGGCCATCGCCGGACGCCGGCTCGGCCTGCGCCGCCACGACCTGGCCTGGGGCGCCCTGTGGGCCACCACGCCCTGGCCGGCCGACGCAGCCTTCGACCCCTCGGCCCTGCAGCAGGTCTATCGCGCCGCCGACCGCATGATCGGCGTCCTGCCGGTCGGCCGGCGGCCGGGCGAGACGACGCCGCTGGCGACCTTCTTCTGGAGCCTCAAGGCCGCGGACCACGACCGCTGGCGCGCCGCCGGCATGGACGCCTGGAAGGCGGAGGTGCTGGGCTTCTGGCCCGAGTGCGCGCCGGTGCTCGAGGCGCTGCGGGCGCCGGAGGACCTGACCCTCGCCCGCTACGGCCACCACACCCTCGCCCTGCCGGTCGCGCCGGGCCTCGCGGCGATCGGCGACGCCGCCCACGCCACCAGCCCGCAGCTGGGCCAGGGGGTGAACATGGGCCTGCTGGACGCCTTCGCCCTGACGGAGGCGATCGAGCGGATCGGCGAGCGGGACGCAGCCCTGTGGGCCTATGCGGCGGCGCGACGCTGGCATGTGCGGCTGTACCAGGCGCTCAGCCTTGTTTTCACGCCCTTCTACCAGGCCGACGGCCGAGCCCTGCCGTGGGTCCGCGACCATGTGCTGGGCCGGGTCGCCCGGGCGTCCGGCGCGGCCCGGCTGCTGGCGGCGACCGTCTCGGGCCTACTGCTCGACCCGCGCCCTTGACGGGCCGGCCCGTCGCCCCGACCCTGCCGGCCTCATTCAGGGGAGGCTGACATGCGGGGCGTGGGTGCGGCGATCATTCTGGGGGTGCTGGGGCTGGCGGTGGTGGCGGGGGTCCTGTGGGCCTTCCCGACCTACAACGTCTATCGCAAGCAGATGGACGGGCGCGCCGCCTATGAGGAGGCGGTGCAGAACCGCCGCATCCGCGTGCTGGAGGCCCAGGCCGCCCTCGACGCGGCCCGGCTGACCGCCCAGGCCGAGGTCGAACGGGCGCGCGGCACCAACGAGGCCAACCGCATCATGGCCGAGAGTCTGGGCGGGCCGGAGAACTACCTGCGCTGGGCCTATATCGACATGCTGCGCGAGACCGCCGACCAGCAGGACCGCCAGATCATCTACATCCCGACCGAGGCCGGCATGCCGATCCTCGAGGCGGGCCAGAGAACCGGCCAGTGAGGGCATTGCCTCCCGGCTAATGGTTCCATATTTCTGGAAATATGGAATCAACTGACGCCGTCGCCGCCCTGTCGGCGCTCGCCCATCCCGGCCGGCTGGCCGCCTTCCGTCGCCTCGTCCAGGCGGGGCCCGGAGGTCTCGCGGCCGGCGAGGTGGCGCGCGCCCTCGGCTCGCCGGCCAACACCACCTCGACCCTGCTGGCGACCCTGACGCAGGCGGGACTGGCGCACGCCCGACGCGACGGCCGCTCGATCCTGTACAGCGCCGACACCGGACGCATGGGGGCGCTGGTCGCCTATCTGGTCGCCGACTGCTGCGATGGAGCCCCGGAGGCCTGCGCCCCGGTCGCGGAGGCGCTCGCCCGGGCCGCCTGCCCCTGTCCCGCCGAGGGGGGCCGCGCATGACCCTGTTCGAACGCTGGCTGACCCTTTGGGTCGCCCTCTGCATCGTCGTCGGGGTGGCGCTGGGCGCCCTGGTTCCGGACCTGTTCGCCGCCGTCGCCGCCGCCGAGGTGGCCAAGGTCAACCTGCCGGTCGCCGGCCTGGTCTGGCTGATGATCATTCCGATGCTGCTGCGCATCGACTTCGCCGCCCTTGGCCAGGTCGGCCGCCACTGGCGCGGCATCGGCGTCACCCTGCTGGTCAACTGGGCGATCAAGCCCTTCTCGATGGCGGTTCTGGCCTGGCTGTTTGTCGGCTGGCTGTTCCGGCCCTGGCTGCCGGAGACCCAGATCGAGAGCTACATTGCCGGGCTGATCCTGCTGGCCGCCGCGCCCTGCACCGCCATGGTGTTCGTCTGGAGCCGCCTGACCGACGGCGAGCCGCACTTCACCCTCAGCCAGGTGGCGCTGAACGACGCCATCATGATCGTGGCCTTCGCGCCGATCGTCGCCCTGCTGCTGGGCGTCGCCGCCATCGTCGTGCCGTGGGACACCCTGCTGCTGTCGGTCGGCCTCTACATCGTCATCCCGGTGATCCTCGCCCAGCTGGCCCGGCGCGCCCTGCTGGCCCGCGGCGAGGCGGCGCTGGAGGGGGCGCTGCGCCGGCTCGGGCCGCTGTCGATCGCCGCCCTGCTGGCCACCCTCGTGCTGCTGTTCGGCTTCCAGGGCGAGCAGATCCTCGCCCAGCCGCTGGTCATCGCCCTGCTGGCCGTGCCGATCCTGATCCAGGTCTACCTCAACTCCGGCCTCGCCTATCTCGGCAACCGGATGGCGGGCGAGGCCCACAACATCGCCGGCCCCTCGGCCCTGATCGGCGCGTCCAACTTCTTCGAGCTGGCCGTGGCCGCCGCCATCAGCCTGTTCGGCATCCAGTCCGGCGCCGCCCTGGCCACCGTCGTCGGGGTGCTGGTGGAGGTGCCGGTGATGCTGTCCGTGGTCTGGATCGTCAACCGGACCCGACGCTGGTACGAGGCCGGCCCCGCCGTCCGCCGCCACGCCCTCAAGGAGCCCTCGCGATGAGCGACTTCCCCGTCACCGTCTTTCACAATCCGGCCTGCGGCACCTCGCGCAACGTCGTCGCCGCCGTGCGCGAGTCGGGGCTGGAGCCCGAGGTGGTGGAGTATCTGAAGGCCGGCTGGACCCGGGCGCAGCTGGAGGACCTGCTGGCCCGCATGGGCGGGGCCCGTCCCCGCGAGATCCTGCGCGAGAAGGGCACGCCGGCGGCGGAGCTGGGGCTGCTGGACGAGGGCGTGTCGGACGAGACCCTGCTCGAGGCCATGGTCGCGCACCCGATCCTGGTCAACCGGCCGATCGTGGCCACCCCGCTCGGCGTGGTGCTGGCGCGGCCGTCGGAACGGGTGTTCGAGGTGCTGGACCGCCGCCCGGCCAGCTTCACCAAGGAAGACGGCGAGGTCGTCGAGCTCTGACGTCCTTCTACCCTCGGGGGAGAAGGACGTCAGACCCTGGTCAGCCGCAGGTTCTGGTAGTCGTAGCTGAAGTCGATGTCGGGGCTGACGCCCTTCAGGGTGGCGCGGACCGGCCGGCCGTTCTCCAGCGCGAAGGTGATGAAGGCGTCCTCTTCCCGCTTGTCGGGGAAACGGGTGCGCATCGTCTCGCCGTCATAGGGCTCCAGCGGCCCCTTCAGGGCGTTGGAGCGGGTGAAGTCGAGCCACAGCCCACCGTCTCGCTCCGAGATGACGATGTCGCCGTACCAGGGGTCGCGCCAGGTCCCGGCGTAGGCGGAGAGCGGCAGCGACGGCGCCGCCCCGGCGGCCTGTTTTGCGTCGATCTCGCGCGCCGCGGCCAGCGAGCGTTCGGTCCCCTCGGCGAGCAGCCGACGGCTGTCGCCGATCCAGTCGAAACCGGCCTTGTCCATGACGATGTCGGCGATGCCGCTGCGCAGGGACCGCAGCAGGAAACTCTCCTCGGCGTTGGAGAAGATCGAGAAGCCGGCGTTGCGGCCGGGGATCAGCACCGTGGCCGAGATGCCGCCGGGCGAGCCCCCGCCGTGGGTGATGTAGCGCTCGCCGCGATAGTCCTGCACCTGCCAGCCCATGGCGTAGGTCGAGGTGATGGCCCGCCCGGGCAGAGCCGCGGTCGGCCCCTCGGAGGAGCCGACGATGACGTTGGGCCGGAACATCTCCCGCGCCGTCGCCTCGGAGAACAGGCGCGAGCCGTCCGGCAGGGCGCCCATGGCCAGGCGCACCTTCATCCACTTCGCCCAGTCGACGGCGTTGGAGGCGAAGCTGCCGGCGGCCCCGGCGGCGTCCCAGTTCCAGATGCCGGCGATCGAGTCCTCCAGCAGGGTCATCTCGCCCTGGTAGCGCAGCGGCGGCCCGATACGGCCGTGCGGCAGCGCCGAGCGCGCCGGATCGGCCTGGCTGGTGAAGGGCACGGTGTCCGCCATGCCGACCCGGTCGAGGATGCGGGTCTGGACGAAGGTCTCCCACGGCATCCCGGACGCGGCGGCGACGATCTCGCCGGCCACCACGAACATCAGGTTGCAGTAGTGGTAGCCGGCGCGGAAGCCGTGCTCGATCGGCACATGGCGCACCGCCGCCATGATCTCCGCCCGGGTGCGGTCGCTGTTGGGCCAGAAGAGCAGGTCGCCGGCCCCCAGTCCGAAACCGGCGCGGTGGCTCAGGGTGTCGCGCACGGTGATGCGCTCGCCGATGAAGGGGTCAGACAGGGTGAAGTCCGGCAGGTAGGTCCGCACCGGCTCGTCCCACTTCACCTTGCCCTCGTCGACGAGGATGGCCAGGGCGGCGGCGGTGACGTTCTTCGTATTGGAGGCGATGGCGAACAGGGTGCGCGCGTCGACGTCGGCCGGGCCGCCGAGACGACGCGTCCCGTAGCCGCGGGTCAGCACATCGGCGCCGTCCCTGACCACCGCCACCGACAGGCCGGGCTGGTCGGGGAA
>CAZUXK010000030.1:0-4014 GCA_964624025.1 uncultured Brevundimonas sp. | reverse complement strand
CTGACGGTGACGGCGCGCAACACCGACATCCGCACCTCGATCGACTCGATCAGCTACAGCCTCGCCGAGGACCTGCAGGCCACGACCGGCAGCCTCGCCGACGCCCTGCGCAACCTCCCGTCGGTGGACGTCGACCCCCAGGGCAACGTCTCCCTGCGCGGCGACTCCAGCGTCACCATCCTCGTCGACGGGCGCCCGTCCGGCGTCCTGTCCGGCCCGGGCCGCGCCCAGGCCCTGCTGCAGCTGCCGGCGGACCAGTACGCCCGCATCGAGGTCATGACCAATCCGTCGGCCGCCTACAGCCCCGAGGGCTCGGGCGGGGTGATCAACCTGATCTCCAGGCCGCGCGCGCCGCGACCCGGCGTGCAGACCACCGGCTCCGTGCGCGTGAATGTCGGCGACGACAGCCGCTGGAACGCCGGGGCCAGCGGCTCCTGGCAGCGCGACCGCCTGACCCTGTCCGGCGACCTGAGCTTCCGCTCCGATCCCACCGAACTGTCGTTCGACAGCGTGCGCGAGCAGCTGGATCCCGCGACGGGCGCGGTGATCTCCACCACCCGCAACACCACGCCGATCACCTCGGAGCAGAACGGCACGGTGGTGCGCGGCACCGCCGAGTACCGGCTGACCGACCGCACCTCGATCACCGGCGAGCTGCGCGGCGTCGCCTTCGGCGGGGACGGGACCTCGTCCCTGCTGTCCGAGCGCCGCAACGCCGGCGGTGCGATGGTCAACGCCTTCCGTCGCGACGGCGAGTCCGAGTTCGACTTCCAGAACTGGGGCGCCACCGCCCGGATCGTGCACCGCTTCGACGACGCCGGCCACGAGTGGTCGAACGAGCTGCGCTACGACCGCAACAGCAACGAGACCGAGGCCCTGACCCGGACGCAGTTCCTGACCCCGGCCGCCGCCGACCTGTTCGAACAGAACCTGCAGGAGACCGACCAGGCCACCCTCGGCCTGACCAGCGCCTATGTCCGCCCGACCGCCGACGGCGGCCGGGTGCGGCTCGGCTACGAGCTGAACGATCAGCGCCCGGACCAGGAGGTGCAGCTGCGTCGCGGCGCCACCGCCGGCGGCCTTTCGATCGTGCCGGGCCTCAGCAACCGCTTCGAGGCGCAGCAGACGGTGCACGCCCTCTACGGCACCTGGGAGCGGCCGCTGAGCGAGAAGCTGTCGGCCCAGGCCGGTCTGCGGCTGGAGCAGGCGGACATCGAGATCAACGATCTGACCGGCGGCCTGTCGGCCTCGCAGGACTATTTCCGCGCCTATCCGACCGGCCATATCCAGTACGCCCTGTCGGACACCCAGACCCTGCGCGCCAGCTATTCGCGCCGCATCCAGCGGCCCCAGCCGGGCCAGCTGAACCCGTTCGTCTCCTACGTGGACCCGCTCAACCGCAGCTCGGGCAACCCGGACCTGGAGCCGCAGGAGACGGACTCGTTCGAGGCCATGTGGCAGATGCGCAGCGGCCAGAACTTCTACCAGGTCACCGCCTATCTGCGGGACACGGACAAGGCCTTCACCCAGGTCGTCAGCGACCTGGGCGGCGGCGTGCTGCTGAACCGGCCGGAGAACCTCGGCGGGCGGCGGGACACCGGCGTCGAGGTGACGGCCGCCGGACGCCTGCACTCGACCCTGCGCTACAACGCCGGCTTCAACGTCTTCCACCAGGAGATCGACGCCGGCGGCCTGCCGGGCAGCTCGGACCGCGACGGCACGCTCGCTTCAGGCCGCTTCAGCCTGAACTGGCAGCCGACGCCGGAGGACTTCCTGCAGGTCTCGGCCTTCTGGCAGGGCGAGCAGCTGCTGGCCCAGGGCACGCGCGAGGCCGGCGGCATGGTCAACCTCGGCTACCGCCGCAAGCTGACCGAGAAGCTGTCGCTGAACGTCACGGCGCGGGACATCTTCAACACCTTCAACACCAACACCGTGTTCGAGACCCCGGCCTTCCGCGAGGAGCTGGACCAGAACATCCGCCTGCGGGCCTTCTACATCGGCCTGAGCTACACCTTCGGCTCGGGCCCGCGCCGCCAGCCGGAGCAGTTCGACTTCTCCACCGGCCCGACGGGCATGTGAGGCGACGGGAGGCGGCTACCGCGCCGTCTCCCAGCCCAGCCACAGGGCGATCAGGGCGAGGCCGCCGGCCATGGCGGCCCGCGCCCAAGGCCGCTCCGCCAGACGCAGCAACCGCCCGCCCAGCCCGGCCGCAGCCAGCACGATGCCGCCGTGCACGGCGACGCTGACCGCCAGATGCAGCAGGCCCAGCGTCAGGGTCTGACCCGCCGTGACCTGGCCCCCCTCCCCCGCCCCGGCGAAAGCCGGCAGGGCGACGGCGTAGAGCGCCGCCGCCTTGGGATTGAGCAGGTTGCCGATGAGGCCGCGCCGGAACAGGGCGAGGCGGGTCGCCGGGGCCTCCGCCGCCCCCTCCAGCCCCGCGCCGGGCCCGCGCCAGGCGTCCCACGCCAGATAAAGCATGAAGGCCACCCCGCCCCAGGCCACGGCGGCGTAGACGACCGGGGCCCGGGTCAGCAGCTCGGCCAGCCCCACGGTCGCCGCCAGCATCCAGGCCGCCAGTCCCACGGTGATGCCCGCCACCGCCGCCAGCCCGGCGCGCCGCCCCTGCGCCAGGGCCGTCAGCGCCAGCCAGCCCATGTTCGGCCCCGGCGTTATCTCCATCAGCACCGCCGCCGCAAGGAAGGGCAGCAGGACGGCAGGGTCGATGATCATCATTTCGCCACCCTAGCCCCCGCCCCCTTGTGCGGCAAATCGGCCACACCCACCTTTGCGTCATCGCAAGGCGTCGCTCATGGGAGGGCGTCAGGCTGGCCTCGATCCGCCGACAGGGGATGACATGAACCTTGAGCTCTATTCCGACCGCGCCAAACAGGCGGTGCAATCCGCCCAGACCCTGGCCCTGGCCCGCCGCCACCAGCAGTTCGCGCCCGAGCACCTGCTCAAGGTGCTGCTGGAGGAACGCGACGGCCTCGCCCGCAACCTGATCAAGCTGGCCGGCGGCGACGCCGCGGCCGCCGACGCCGCCGTCGAGGCCCTGCTGAAGAAGCGGCCCCAGGTCGAGGGCGGCTCGGGGCAACTGTATCTGGACGGCGCCACCGCCCGGGTGTTCGGCGCCGCCGAGGCCGCGGCGAAGAAGGGCGGCGACGCCTTCGTCACCACCGAGCGGCTGCTGGCCGCCGTGGCCCGCGAGGGCGGCGAGGCGGCGAAGGCCCTGACCGCCGCCGGCGCCCCCGCCGAAAAGCTGGACGCCGCCATCGCCGAGGTGCGCAAGGGCAAGACCGCCGACAGCGCCGCGGCCGAGGACGCCTATGACGCGCTGAAGCGCTACGCCCGCGACCTGACCCAGGCCGCCCGCGACCAGAAGATCGACCCGGTCATCGGCCGCGACGAGGAGATCCGGCGGACGATCCAGGTGCTGGCCCGCCGCACCAAGAACAACCCCGTCCTGATCGGCGAGCCCGGCGTAGGCAAGACCGCCATCGTCGAGGGTCTGGCCCTGCGCATCGTCAACGGCGACGTGCCCGAGAGCCTGAAGGACAAGGCGGTGATGGCGCTCGACATGGGCGCCCTGATCGCCGGGGCGAAGTACCGCGGCGAGTTCGAGGAGCGGCTGAAGGCGGTGCTGAACGAGGTCACCGCGGCCGAGGGTTCCGTGGTCCTGTTCATCGACGAGATGCACACCCTGGTGGGCGCCGGGAAGACCGATGGCGCCATGGACGCCTCCAACCTGCTCAAGCCGGCCCTGGCCAGGGGCGAGCTGCACTGCGTCGGCGCCACCACTCTCGACGAATACCGCAAGCACGTGGAGAAGGACGCCGCCCTGGCGCGGCGCTTCCAGCCCGTCTTCGTCTCCGAACCGACGGTGGAGGATACGGTCTCCATCCTGCGCGGCCTGAAGGAGAAGTACGAGGTTCACCACGGGGTGCGGATCACCGACAGCGCCATCGTCGCCGCGGCCACCCTGTCCAACCGCTACATCACCGACCGCTTCCTGCC
>CAZUXK010000029.1:8675-23130 GCA_964624025.1 uncultured Brevundimonas sp. | reverse complement strand
GCGCGCCGCCGTCCAGCAGGGCCGCCTCCTGGAAGCCCTCGCGGGCGGTCCAGCTGTTGGAATAGCCAGCCACGGCGATGACGCCGAGCGTGCCGACGCCGGTGTCGTGCGAGAAGCCGCCCTCGACATCCAGACCCCAGTTGACCGGCGATTCGTCGAACTGCAGCAGGCGCAGCGGCGCGTTCTCGAGCGACTGGCCGATCAGCTGCAGTTCGCGGTCGGTGAAGTTGCCCTGGCCGATCTGGCGGCCCCGGGCGAAAGCGATGGCCAGCGGACCCGGCACGTCGCGCACGCCGGAGTCAAAGCCGGTCCAGTCGGTCTGACCGCCGTAGTAGGTCAGGTTGTCGCGACCGGTCGTCTCGGAATTGTAGCCGATCCCGCCGCTGAAGTTGAAGAAGGGCTCGTTGGGCGCCTCGACCGTCTGCAGGTCGATCACGCCGCCGCCGAACTCGCCGGGATAGTTGGGCGAATAGGTCTTCTGCACCGTGACGCCGCCCAGGATGTTGGACGGGAACAGGTCCAGCGGCACGACCCGCTGCAGCGGCTCCGGGCTGGGCAGGGGCGAGCCGTTCAGCAGGGCCGACGAATACCGCTCGCCGAGGCCGCGCACATAGATGAACCGGTCCTCAACGATGGTCAGGCCGGTGACGCGCGTCAGGGCCTCGGCGGCGTTGGAGTCGCCGGTGCGCTGGATGTCCTCTTCCGTCAGGAACGCGGCGACCTCGGAGGTCTCGCGCAGCGGCTCGGGGATGAAACGGCCCAGCACCACGATCTCCTCGACCGTGGTGGCTTCTTCCTGCGGGTCCTGGGCGGGGGCGGATTGGGCGGCGGCGAGGCCAGGCGCGATCATCGCGGTCGTGGCCAGCAGCAGTCCGCTCAACGAAAGCGAAATTTTCTTCATGATCTGCGCCTTGCGAGAGAAACAACGGAAGGATGAAGGGCGGCGGGTCGCCCCGCCGCCCCAGGTCTCATCCTCAGCAGGTCAGACCGGCGGTCAGGCCGCAGGTCCAGCCGCGCCACCAGGTGTCGCTCTGGCTCTGCACCGCGCCGATGTAGGTCACCGGCACGAAGTAGGGGTCGATCGACGGCGCATTGGTGACCGTGACCGCGTTCTCGTTGGCCCCGTTGATGAAGGCCAGGCCCTGGTTCGAGATCGAGGTGCCCGAGGTCGGCGCTTGCAGGGTCGAGGTGCCATTCGAGGTGTTGTTGGTGCCGGCGTTGAACACGCCCGGCACGTTCGCCGCCTGGCCCGACTGGGTGCGGAACGGGATGGCGCAGGACATGAACACCGAGCGGAACACCGGCGCCACCGAGATGGTGTCGGCGTCGGACAGGTCGAGGCAGCCCGACAGCGAGCCGGTCGGGTTGGTGAAGACCGAATTGATCACCGTGGCCTGCGAGCCCGAGTCGAAGTGGGCGACCGTGTGCGCGTTGATCGCCGACTGACGGCCGACCAGGGTGTAGTTCGAGATCTTCGGACGCGAGTTCAGGCGCGAGGCCAGCGGCACCGAGGTCGGGGCGGCCGAGAACTCGAAGCCGGCCGAGCGGCTGGTGCCGGTCGTCGGACGCTGGGTGACGATGCCGAACTGCGAGGCGCCGCGCCAGCCGGTGTCGGTGTCCAGACCGTCGTCGTCGGCGCCGTTGATCACGATGTAGCGCAGGTTGTGGGTGCCGCCGAAGATCTCGATGCCGTCATCCGAGCTGTTGTAAACCTGGATGTACTCGATGACCGTCCCCGAGCCGACGCCGGCGGTGGTCAGGCCCTGCAGCTCGTTGCCCGGCGACACTTCGAAGCCCGAGTACTTGATCTGGACGTAGCGCAGACGGCCCGAGCTGTCGGCCGGGGTGTTGCCGCCGTAGGAGGCCTGGGTGCCGCCCTCGACGAAGCCCGTGCAGGTGACCGGCGCGGTCAGCTGGCAGTTGGCCTGCGGCGCACGGCCGGCCAGCACGATGCCGCCCCACTGGCCCTGCGAGTTTTCGGTGGTCTGGCCTTCGATGTTCTGGCGGCTGGTGAAGATGATCGGGTTGGTCGCAGTGCCCTCGGCGAACAGCTGCGAGCCGCGGTTGACGATCAGGGCGTCCGAGCCCTGCGAGGCGAACAGGCGCACGCCCGGATCGATCGTCAGGATGCCTTCCTGGCCGCCCGTGCCGGTGATGCCGCGGTCGACGCCGACCTGCACCACGCCGTTGATGGCGTACACCAGGCCCGAGGTGTTCGGCAGCGCCAGGGCGCCGGTGATCAGGTTCGGCAGCTGGCAGGCGCGCAGGGTGCCGTTGGCCACGGTGCCGACATTGGTGGTGCCGGTCGGGCAGGCCGCCGCCGGGGTGTTCGGGTTCGGGGCAGGCGGAGTTGGCGTGGTGCCGCCGCCGGTGTTGCCACCGTTGCCGAAGTTGCCCTCGCCCGGCGAGGCGACTTCCGCGCCGCCGCCGCACGCGGCCAGCGCCAGGACGGCGCAGCCGGCCATCAGAACCTTGGTCAGTCGAAGCATCGATGTTTCCCCATCGCTTGAAGGATTGGGTCACCGCGCGACGGACGACGCACCCCAGCAACCCCGGGAACGACTGACTAGGCGCTCTGTGTAATAGAGGCATGACAATGGGAGCAATGTTCCGTCACAGTCTTTAGGCGGAGCAACTGTTCTCGAACCGCACGACAATTGTCACAAATCATACATTCTGTGATCTGTACATCACCCGCCCGACGCACGCAGATCGCTGCCTGCGGACGCGAGGTCGGGCGCAGGACGGGCGGCGACGGCCTGCGCCCGCGGGGCTCGCCCCGTCACGGCGGCAATGCGGGCGCGCGAGAACTCTTGCGAGGGCCGCGTCGTCCGGCTATAGCCCCGCTCCCGATCCGGCACAGCCGGACCGCCCGGCGGACGCGTAGCTCAGCGGGAGAGCACTACGTTGACATCGTAGGGGTCACAGGTTCAATCCCTGTCGCGTCCACCATCTTTCCTCAAGAAAATGAGACGTTTATCGAGGCCCTCGCCGCCCTCCCGCCCGTCCGCTTAGTGGATTTTCCGGTTAGTGGGGCGCTAGTGGGGCAGAACGGCTGAAACAGCGCGAATATCTGCGAAACCTCCTGAACCGAAGAAGGGCTGGTGGGGCAGAAGGCTGGAGCTGTCTGGCGGGGCCTTAGCGCACCTGATTTCTGGAAACTGCGCCAGCGGATTGCCCCCCAGGGGCGGGGATCGCCAGGGAGATTTATGCGATTTTCCGCATAAGTTGCATTTATGCCCAAAATTGCATAAACTAGAGTTATGTTGAAAGGCGCATAAAGATGCAGTATGCACAATATCGCATAGGAGGTGCGATATGAGTGCATTTGCCCGATCGCCAAAGCAGCTGGGCGTTCTGATCCAGAGGCATCGCAAGCAGCGAGGCCTGAGCCAGACCGAGCTCGCCGGCCTCGCGGGCCTGCGCCAGGAGATGCTCTCCAAGCTCGAAGGCGGCCAGCCGGGCACCCGCCTGTCCTCAATCTACGCAGTGCTTTCCGCACTGGACCTCGAGATGACGATCCAGCCCCGGACAAAGAGCTCCCCCGAAGACATCGCGGACCTGTTCTGATGGGACGAGCGAGGACATATCCCCCGCTCAATGTCCTGATCAACGGTCGTCTCGTCGGCCGCCTGGAGAAGGATGCCGGTGGCGCCGTAAGCTTCCAGTACGATCGCGACTGGCTCGACTGGTCGAACGCCTTCCCGGTGTCGCTTTCCCTGCCGCTCCAGAAGTCCGCCTGGCGCGGCGGACCGGTAACAGCCGTATTCGACAATCTGCTGCCCGACAGTCCGGCGGTTCGCCGCCAGGTGGCGGAGAAGACCGGAGCCAAGGGGGCTGACGCCTACAGCCTGCTGGAGCAGATCGGGCGAGACTGCATCGGCGCGATGCAGTTCCTGCCTGATGGTCTCGACGCTGACGTCTCTGGAGCCGTCGTGGCCGAGGACATCAGCGACACCGAAATCGAACACCTGCTGGCAAACCTTGAGCGGGCGCCTCTGGGGATCGATCCCGACGAGGGCTTCAGGATCTCCATCGCCGGGGCGCAGGAGAAGACAGCTCTGCTGTTCCACGAAGGGCGATGGAAGCGGCCCGTCGGGACGACGCCGACCACCCACATCATCAAACCACAGCTCGGCCGAATTCCAACGGCTTCAGGCGAGATCGATCTCAGCCACAGCGTCGACAACGAGCACTACTGTCTGGCCCTGATGCGCGCCTTCGGGCTGCAGACGGCCACGACGGAAATCTCCACGTTCGGAGACAGGCGTGTCCTGGTCGTCGAACGATTCGATCGCACCTGGAGGGCTGACGGCCGACTTCTGCGGCTTCCACAGGAAGACTTCTGCCAGGCGTTGTCCTTCCCTTCCAGCCAGAAGCACCAGGACAAAGGCGGCCCCGGTACGCTGCGGATCCTGGAGCGTCTCCAGGAAGCGGACGATCCCACACGCGACAGGGCAGCCTTCTTCCGGAGCCAGATCCTGTTCTGGCTGATCGGAGCCACGGACGGTCACGCCAAGAACTTCAGCCTGTTCCTGCGCCCGGGCGGGCGTTTTGAACTGACGCCCTTCTACGACGTACTGACCGCCCAGCCGGCGTTCGATCGCAGACAGATCCGGCACAGGGAGTATCGGCTGGCAATGAGTGTGGGGGCCACGCCGCACTATCGGATCGACGACGTAACAGGTCGGCATTTCATCGAAAGCGGCAAGGCTGGCGGGCTGGGGTCATCGCTCATGCGCATGGTGATCGACGAGATCATGGAGGCGGCCCAGACGGCGCCCGATCAAGCGCTTGGCGAAATGCCGCCCGACTTTCACCCGGAGACTCACGAGGCGATCAAAACCATCCTGCCGCGTCGCCTTGCGATACTGGAGACGGCTTACGGGGAGTTCTGAAGCGGGTCGGAAGCGGTCCTTCAGCGGCCTTGGAAAGAAGGTCCGGTTACCGTCGCGGCGGCAATGTCCGGTTCTGGCGCGACGCCCCCTCCTCCTATTGACTGTCAATGACCTGTGCGTCTGGACGTCGCTTGCCGCTCTCGTCGCCACCTTGCGTGCGCGGCAGGAGGTCATCGCCCTTGCCGGCGCCGGGCTGTGGCTGGCGGTGGTCGTCATCCTGCCCGCCTCGGCAATCTGGCTGGCGCAAGTGGCGGCGCCCAGCCCTTCGGCCTTTGCCGTGATCAACGGCGCCCGGGCCGCCTCCATCGAGGCCAACCGTCGGCTGATGGAAAACCTGCAAAGCTACGTCTCGGATCATCACGAGTTGATGAGCAATCCGGACGAGAGCGACTGGGCCGCCAAGCTCTATGTCTCGCAGCAGGTCATCAGCCAGGAGATCGCGCCGGCCACACGCGAGGCGGCGGCGCTGTCCGCCCGACAGGCCGACCGGGTCGCCGCCCTTCGGTTCCTCTCGCCTGCCGCCGCCGCGGACGATCTTCTGACGGAGGCGGCCGGCACCGGCCGCACACGACAGGCGGCCTACGTCAGCCAGACCGTGGCCTTCCTCAGGCACTGGCAGCAAACGCTCTCGCCGCTGATTTTCGCGCGGGCCCGGCTTTCGGAGAACGACTACGCCGATCTGCCGCGCTTCGCGTTCCGCGAACCCGAGGTCGACGCCGGGCGCGCGGCGCCGTCGATGGCCTTTCTGCTGATCCTCGCCGTAATGGTCGCCCTGGCCGCGGCCCGTTCGTTCTCAAGGCTGGGAAGACAGGGCTGAGCGATCGGGCGGGGGGTCGCTGACCACCGAAGGGGCGCGCGGTTGCGTCATCGCGTCCCGCCGACCTGCCCAACCGATCCTGCATGTTACACTATAGCGATCGAGCCGACGGGAGGGGGCGAGGCATGATCCGGCTTCAGAGCCGCGCCGGGGGGGCGGGACGAAGCGTCCCATGACCCGCGGCCCCGGTCCGCCGCCCTCGCGGCCCGTCGCCGCTTCCGGCCCCGGCGTCCGGCCCCCCTGCAACCTGCCACCACCACGCCGGGTGTCTGGCGGCCGCGGGCCGGTCGCCTTCGCCATGCTGTGCCTCGCCTGCCCTGCACCCGCGCTTGCGCAGGCGGCGCTCGACATCGTCCGGTACGCCCCGGCTGACTACAGCAGGTTTTCACCGCAGACGGCCCTCGACATGGTCCGCCAGACCCCCGGGTTCACGCTGGATGAAGGGGATCCGGACTTGCGAGGGTTCGGCGGAGGCGGGGGGAACGTGCTCATCGACGGCCGACGCCCCTCTTCCAAGGACGGAGTTTCGGAGGCGCTCGCCCGCATCCCGGTCGATCAGGTCGAACGTATCGAGGTCATGCGCAATCCCGCCACGGCCGAAGCGCAGGGCCAGGCGCTGGTCCTGAGTGTTGTTCGCAAGACCGACCAGGCGGCCGGAGCATGGTCGTCGAGCTGGAGCGCAACGCCAACAACATCCTCTACCCGCGCGTCGAGGCCAGCCGGACGGCGACCCTGGCCGGATGGCAAACTTCCGTACGGGGCCGCGCCTACCGGGAAGAGTTTCCGTTCCGCGCCCTGCGCATTCTCAGGGACGCTGACGGCCGGCTGGGCTGGACAGACTATCATTTCGAGCAGCCGGGCGCCGTCTGGCTCGGTCGGCTCCCGGGGGGGGGCTGCCGGACCAGAGACTCCTGTCGACCCAGGGCAGGGACACAATCGACGGTGAGATCGGCGTGGACTACGCCGTCGAAGTAGGTGGCTGGACCTGGAAGAGCCTCGCGCTCGCGCGGGCGCAAACGGAACAGGACCGTCAGTTCGACGCACGATACGACGCCGACCGGCGGCTGATCGCCGCCACCACCCTGCGCGCCGGCAGGGACCCGCTTGAGCTGATCGCCCGGTCCGCTCTTGCCCTGGCGACGGGTCGCAGCTGGAAGCCGGAGTACGCCGTTGAGATCGCCTTCAATCAGCTGGACAGTCGACTGGCGCTGGTGCGTGATACCGGTGCCCGAGCCCAGCCGGTCCTCCTGCCGGCGGCGAACGTTCGTGTGCAGGAGATTCGGGGAGAGGCCTTCGCCAACGTGACATGGGTGGCGACAGCGCGACCGACGGTGGACGCAGGCCTCGCCGTCGAGACGTCCGACATCTCAGTTTCCGGCGACGCGGCGCGGTCGCAGGCCTTCACTTTCCTCAAGCCATCGGCGTCAATCGCCTGGCGCGCCGGTGGCGGGTGGCGCCTGAGCGGCGGCGTCCGCCGGACCGTGGGCCAGCTCGACTTCGGCGACTTCGCGGCCTCTGCCGATCTGGCGGATGACACCGCGGCCGCCGGCAATCCGGCGCTGGGACCGGATCGGACCACGAGGTGGTATGTCGCCGCCGACTGGCGGGCGCCGGGTGAGGTCGCGGCTGCTCTGGAGCTGTTTCACGAGGCTCGCCAGGACGTTCTCGAACTGGTGCGTCTGCCGTCCGGCGCGCCGGGACTCGCCAATGCCGGCGACACGACCGTGCGCGGCGCGCGCGGCAGCTTCGACGATCCGCTGACCGGAGGTTCACGCCCTCTTTCCGGCAGCTACTCCACCGCGGCCGACATGGAGTTTCGACATGACCCTCCCGGTCGGCCATTCGCCTGGGGCCTGACGTGGCGCGCGGTCAACGAGGGCGAAATCTACTTCGTGGATCAGATCGACGCCGTCCGTACGCAGGATCATTTCGGCGGATTCGTCGAGACGGTGGCGGCCCGCCCCGTGCGCCTCCGGCTATCCGTCCGCAATGCCGAAGTCCGGCGAACCGACCGGCTGCGCAGCTGGTTCACCCCGGACCGCTCGGGCGCCCTGACAAGGACAGAACAGCGATTCTCCCGCAACCCGACCTTCGTCACCCTGACCGTAAGCGGACGGTTCTGAGACCCGCCCAAGGCCGCGGCAGATCGGTCAAGCCCCCCGTGTTCCCGTTGCCGGGGTCACCAAGCGAACCGGCCCGGGCCGCGCTGACCAGAAGTTTACCAGAAACAGGCGCAATCCGATGCAAACAGCGTGCATCAGACGGCAGCCTGCCCCGGCGCAAACGCCCGGAATCCGGCACTTATGCCGAGGAGTGCAGGTGCGTTGACATCGTAGGGGGCACAGGTTCAATCCCTGTCGCGTCCACCATCTTTCTCCTCCGCAGCAGGGGAGCGGACTCAGGTCCCTATGATCCCCCCGTCGTCCTTGGTGATCACCACCGTCGCCGAGCGCGGGACCCCGCCATTGTAGTCCGGAAAGCCTGACCCGTAGTCCCCGGCCGCGAACTGCGCGGCGGTGGCGTGGGCCCCGGGGTGCTGGAAGTTGACGAACATGGTCCGCCCGTCGGGCGTGGTCACGACCCCGGTGCACTCCTGCCCCCAGGGCCCGGTCATGAACCGCCGGAGCTCCCCCGTGGCCGGATCCGCCGCCAGCAGCATGTTCATGCCGAACAGCCGCAGCGGGCCGTCCTCGGCGGGCCCGACATCGCCCATGTCGGTCTGGATCCAGAGCCGCCCGTCAGGATCGAACCACAGGCCGTCGGGACAGGCGAACAGGCTGTCGTCGTTCAGGGCCCCGCCGTTCGCGACGCGGGAATGCCGGGCGTCTCCCGCGAGCACGAACAGATCCCAGCGGAACTGCGTCTGGCGGTGATCGCCCCCGGCGTAGCTCCAGCGCACGATATGGCCGAAGTTGTTGACGGCCCGCGGATTGGCCGCGTCCGCCTGGGCCAGGGTGCGGCGGGTGTTGTTGGTCAGGGTGAAATAGACAGCCCCGGTTCGGGGATCGACCGCCCCCCATTCCGGCCGGTCCATCTTGGTCGCCCCGGCCCGGTCGGCGGCCAGCCGCGTGTTGACGAGGATGTCGGCCAGGTCGGCGAAGCCATTGGCCGGCGTCAGCCCGTTCTGGCCGGGGGCCAGGGCCAGCCACTCGCCCGTGCCGTCGTCGTTGAACCGCGCGACATACAGGGTGCCGCGGTCGAGGATGGTACCGTCGGTCCGGCCCGCGACATAGACCGCTTCGGAGACGAACTTGTAGATGTACTCGAAGCGGGAGTCGTCACCGGAGTAGCAGACCACCGGCGCCCCCTCCACGGCCGGGGCGAAGACGACGCCCTCGTGGGCGAAACGGCCCAGATGGGTGCGCTTGAACGGCATGGCTGACGGGTCGAACGGATCGATCTCGACCACCCAGCCGAAGGTGTTCGGCTCGTTGCGGTAGTCCTCCAGGGCCGAGCCCCCCCGAGCGGAAGCGTCGAACCGCACATGCTCGTCGGCGCCCGACCGCGCCAGGTGCCAGCCATAGCGGCCGCCGCGCCGATTGGTCGGAACGCCGTAACGGGCATGCTCGCGCGGCAGGTCCGGCTTCTGGTCGACCTCGTCGGTGTTGGTGAAGTAGCTGGCCCAGTTCTCCTCGGCGGCCAGGTAGGTGTTCCACGGGGTCACGCCGTGGGCGCAGTTGTTGAGGGTGCCACGGGCCATCACCCCCCCGGGGCTGAAGCGCATACGGACGTGCGGCGATCCGCGCACCGGTCCGGCGATCTGCACCGGCGTCGCCGGCGTGATGCGGCGGTTGCGCGGGTCGGCGACCACGCTCCAGCTGCCGTCAGCCTGCTTCCGGGCGCGGTAGACCGACACGCCGTGGGCGGCCACCTCCATCCGCACCTCGTCATCGTCGCGCAGGCCGTCGGGGCCATGGACGACACTGCTGTTGTCGTGGGCCACGCCCCGGTAGCCGTCCTTGGCGGCGTGCAGGAAACGAGGCTCGACGTACTCGTGGTTGACCACGATCAGCCCGTCGTCCGAGGCGCCGTCGAGCGGGAAGAAGTGCAGGCCGTCATGGTGCTGACCGATCTGGTGTTCCTGCTCACCCCCGGTATTCGCCCCGGGCCGGCAGGCCGGCATCGGCCCCGAGATCGGCGTGCCGGTGGGGCCGAGGATGCGAAAGCTGTAGCCCTCCGGCACCACCACCCCGTCGGCGCGGCTGATCGGCACCGGCCGGAAACCGAGCAGCCCCTCGCGCGGCCGCGCCTGCGCCGGCCCCGCGGGCAGGGCGCCGCCGAACAGGCCTCCGGCCATGGTCGCCAGGCCGCCCATGAGGAAGTTGCGGCGCGCCACCCGCGCTTCCATCACCTCATAGAAGTTGCGGTTGGCCGAGCTGTTGCAGGGGGGCTCGTCGCCGTGCTGGTGGCCCGGGGTCGCGGTCGGATCCGGATACTCGGTCTCGAAGGACGTCTTGGTCATTGCTCGCAGGCCCGGTGTCTCCGACGAGGCCTAGAGGTCCCGCGTCACATCGCCATGACGATGACGGTCTTCGTCCCCCGGTTTCAGCCGGTGTCACAAACGCTGGCGCACCCGACACGACTCGAACGTGTGACCTTTGCCTTCGGAGGGCAACGCTCTATCCATCTGAGCTACGGGTGCCTGCTGCCAGCGGCGGCAAGACGGCGGTCCTAGCGCATCGCGGCGGGCGCCTCAATCCCGGATCGGCGCGGGGGCCCGGATCGTGCTTGATCGCCCCCCGCGCCACGGTCTCAGTCCAGCGCCCGCTCCAGCTCCTCCTGCCGGAGGCGGTACAGCCGGTCCAGCGCCCCGACCCCGTCCAGCGCGGCGCGGTCCAGCGCCCATTCCCAGCTGGCCTGGTCGGCCAGCACCCGGCGCCGGTCGACCCGGCCCTCGTCCAGCACGCGGGCGAGGGTGCGGCGCAGGCGGCGGTCGGCGGCGGACAGGCGGGCGTCGTTGCAGATCATGGCCTCGGCCCGGCTCATCGCCCGGCCGCAGTCGATCCCGGCGGTGCGGTCGGGCTGCGGCCCGGCGCGCCCAGGGGCAGGCTTGGGCGCCGCCGGCGCCGTCCAGACGTCCTCGCCCGGCTTGCGGCCGGTCAGGGGATCGGCGCCCTCCCCGTCCAGCGCCGGGTCCGCCGGGGCCGGCGGCGGCGGGACGAAGCCGTCGGGGGCGTCCTCCAGCACCTCCAGCCGCGGCCCGGCCTCGATCGGCGGCGGCGGCGGCGGATCGACGAGGGCGATCTGCACCCCCGGGCCGCGCGGGGCCAGGTCGCGGGCGTCCAGCGCCGCCCCGGCGATCTGCACCCCGGCCATACCCAGCAGGCCGAGGCCCGCGGCTGCGCCCAGGGTCACGGTCCCGCGACGGCCCAGCGGCCAGCGCTGCGCCGCGGTCGCGCCCAGCCGGCGCAGCGACATCCAGCGGCGGACGACCGCCGCCTTCAGCCGCGCGCGCGTTTCCGGGCTCAGCGCCCCGCCCCGTCGCCGATGTGACGGTCCAGCCAGCCGAACACCTCGCCGTGCCACTGCAGGCTGTTGCGCGGCTTGAGGATCCAGTGGTTCTCGTCCGGGAACACCACCAGCCGGCTCTCGACGCCGCGCCGCTGCAGGGCGTTGAAGGTGGCGATCGACTGGGTGGTGGGCACGCGGAAGTCGAGGTCGCCCTGGGTCACCAGCATCGGGTCGCGCCAGTTGGCGACGTGGTTGGCCGGGTTGAAGCGCTGGTAGGTCTGCGGGACGTCGTAGGGCGTGCCGCCGTTCTCCCACTCGGTGAACCACAGCTCCTCGGTGGCGTACCCCATCGCAAAGGTGTCGAAGATGCCGGCGTGGTTGACCAGGCAGTCGAAGGTCCCCGGCCAGTTGCCGGCGATCCAGTTGATCATGTAGCCGCCGTAGGAGGCGCCCAGGGCGCAGGCCCGCTCGCCGTCGATGAAGTCATACGTCGCCTGCACATGGGCCCAGCCCTTCTGCAGGTCCTCCAGCGGCCGGTCGCCCCAGTGACCGCTGATGGCGTCGGTGAAGGCCTGGCCGTAGCCGGTCGAGCCGTGGAAATCGATCATCACCACCGCATAGCCGGCGCCCGCATAGGTCATGGCGTTCCAGCGATAGGACCAGGCCTCGCCGAACGAGCCCTGCGGCCCGCCATGGATCAGGAACACGGTCGGATAGCGGCGGCCCTCGACGTAGCCGGCCGGCTTGACGACGAAGCCATGCACGGTGCCGCCGTTCCAGCCGGCGAAGGTGAACTGCTCATGTTCGCCGAAGGCGCGCTGGTCCAGCACCGCGGCGTTGACCGCGGTCAGCCGGCGCGGGGCCTCGCGGCCGCGGTAGGTCTGCAGATACAGGTCCGCCGGCGCGTCCAGGGCGTCGCGGGCGTAGAGCAGGCCGCGCGGCGTCGCCTGCACCGAGGCCACATGCCCCGGCCCCGTTATCGTCGCGACCCGGCCGCTGCGCACGTCGACGGCGAACAGGCGGGTCGAGCCGACGTCCTGGGCCGTGGCGTAGAGGGTGCGGCCGTCCGGGCTCCAGGTCAGGCTGTCGGGCGAGCGGTCCCAGTCCGCCGCCAGCGGCCGCACCGCCCCGGTCTCGAGGTCGCGCAGATGGATGACGTAGCGATCGGCCTCGAAGCCCGGGCGGGCCATGGCGCGGTAGGCCAGGGTGCGGCCGTCCGGCGAGATCACCGGTCCGGCGTCCCAGGCCGGATTGGCCTCGGTCAGGTTCTCGAACGTCCCGGTCCCGTCGGCGTCCGCGGCGGCGACGTAGAGGTCGAAGTCGGTGCTCCAGGCCTCGGTCCGGCCCGCCTCGCGCGCCGAGAAGATGATCGACCGCCCGTCGCGGGTGAAGGCGTAGTCGCCCTCGTCGCCGAAGGGCTTGGACGGGGTGTCGCCGTCAAAGCCGCGCGTGACCCACGCCACGGGCCCGGTCACCCGGCCGTCCTCCCCCAGCGCCTGGGTGAAGACGTGGTTGCGCGTGCCGTCGCTCCAGCTGTCCCAGTGGCGCGCGAACAGCCGGTCATAGGCCAGCCCCGTGCCCGGCCGCGGCGCGGCGGCGCGGGCGGCGGCGCAGGCCAGGTCCGGACAGGCCGGATCGACGGCGAGGCTGACCGCCAGCCGGTCGCCGGTCGGGCTCAGGCGGTAGGTCTCGACGCCCAGCGGCAGGTCGGTGACCTGCACCGCCCCGGCGCCGGTCGCGTCGGTCATCCACACCTGGGTCGAGCCGGAGCGGCCCGACAGGAAGTACAGCCGGCCGTTCGGGGCCCAGCGCGCGGCGAAGGCCCCGCCGTCCGAGATGGCCAGCCGGCGCGCCGGCCCGTCCCCGGCCAGCGGCTGGAGGAACAGGCTGGTGACGCCGCGGTTGGCCTCCAGATCGGTGGCGCGCACGGCGTAGACGACCTGGCTTCCGTCCGGCGACACCTGCGGGTCCGACAGCCGGTTCAGCCGGATCAGATCCTCATAGGTGAAGGGCTGCGGGGCGGCCGGCTGGGCCGCGGCAGGGACGGCGGCGAGCAGGACGGCGGCGAGACTGGCGACGGACAGCAGACGCATGGGACCTCCCGGTAAGCTCGCCGTCAGCGGTAACATGCGCGACGCGACCGGTGAAAGCTTGGCGCGACCGGGCAAGTGAGACAACTTGAACGCCCCCGGGAGCAGTTCGACATGCCTACGTTCACCATTCAGCAGGCCCGGGCCCGGCTGTCCCGGCTCATCGCCGCCGCCGAGGCGGGCGAGGAGGTGGTGATCATGCGGCGCCGCACCCCGGTGGCCCGGCTCACCGCCATCGTCCCCTCCAGACCCGCCCCGCGAAAGCCCGGCCGGCTGAAGGGCCAGATCCTTGTCGATGACGACGCCCTCTCCCCGCTGCCCGAGGACGAGCTGCAACTCTGGGAGGGAGGGGCGATCGAGACTGATCGCCCGGAGACTTCTGGAGCGGCCCCCTTTTCCCGCCCTCAGCGCGGGGCCGTGTGCGCCGCGGTCCAGTCGAGGATCTCGCGCTGCCAGGCCACCCAGTTCTGCGGCTTGAGGATCCAGTGGTTCTCGTCCGGCACATGGACGAAGCGACTCGGCACGCCCTGGCGCTGCAACGCCGAGAAGGTGGCGAGGCCCTGCTCGACCGGCACGCGGAAGTCGCGCGAGCCGTGCAGCACCAGCATCGGCTTCTCCCAGGCGCCGACATAGGTGTTGGGGCTCATCTCGGCATAGAGCGCCGCCCGCTCCCACGAGGGGCCGCCGAACTCCTGGATGAAGTTGCCGAGATCCATGGCGTTCATCAGCATGCCGACGTCGAAAACCCCGGCGTGATTGACGAGGCAGCGGTAGGGCGCGTGCGCCCGCCCGGCGATCATGTTGACCATGTAGCCGCCGTAGGAGGCGCCCAGGGCGCAGGCGCGGTCGCGGTCCATCCACGGGTTGGCCGCCAGCGCCGCCTCGAAGCCCTTCTGCAGGTCCTCCATCGGCCGGTCGCCCCAGTGGTCGTTGATGGCGTCGGTGAAGGCCTGGCCGAAGCCGGGCGAGCCGTGGAAGTTGATCATCACCACGCCGAAGCCGGCGGCGGCGTAGGTCTGCGGGTTCCAGCGATAGCCCCAGCCGTCGGTCCAGGGCGACTTGGGCCCGCCGTGGATCAGGTGGGCGACGGGATAGGTCCGCCCCTCGACGAAGCCGACCGGCTTGTAGACCCAGCCCTGCACCTGATGCCCGTTCCAGCCGGCGAAGGTGAACAGCTCGGGCGTCGACAGCGCCGTGCC
>CAZUXK010000029.1:0-8575 GCA_964624025.1 uncultured Brevundimonas sp. | reverse complement strand
CTCAAGGATCTGCGTCGGCCGGTCCGAGGCGTCCCAGGCCATCACCAGCCGGCCGTCGGCCTCGTCGAAGCCGGACACCGCGCCGCGGTCGGTCAGGGCCCGGACCTCTCCGGTCCGCGCGTCGATCTCGAACAGCTTGTTCTGGCCGTTGTCGGCCGCCGTGGCGTAGAGCGCCCGCCCGTCCGAGCGCCACGCCAGACTGGCCGGACCGCGGTCCCAGTCGTCGACCAGCACCCGCGCGTCGGACCCGTCGGCCGCGGCCACCATGACCCTCGCCTGGTCGCCGCCGACGTTCTCGCGCCGCCCCGCCAGCCAGGCCAGGCGACGACCGTCGGGCGAGATGGCCGGGGCGAAGTCCGGCGCGGCGTTGCCCGGGGTCAGGTTGACCGGCGCGCCGCCGTCCACCGCCACCCGGTGCAGGTCGCTGTTGTTGGTGAACACCTCGGTGCGGCCCTGGGTCTGGGTCGAGAACACCACATGGCGGCCGTCGGGGCTGATCACATACTCGCCCTCGCCGCCGAGGGGTCGCGACGGCACATCGGCGTCGAGCCCCGGGGTCAGGGGCCGCGGCGCGCCGTCCGCCAGACCGGAGCCGTTCAGCGCCTGCACGAACAGGTGGTTGCGGCGGCCGTCGTTCCAGCTGTCCCAGGGCCGCAGCGGCAGCCGGTCATAGGCCTCGACCGTGGCCGTGCGCGTCGCGCGCGCCCGCAGCCGGTCGCGGGTGCAGGCCAGCTCGGCGCAGTCGATGAACACCGGCAGCACCAGCACCAGCGCGTCCCCAGATGGCGAGACACGGAAGCCGGCCACATCCACCGGCGAGGTGGTGACCTGGGTCGCCGCCTGGCCCTCGGTGTCGGCGCGCCAGACCTGGCTGGAGCCGCCCCGTCCGGAGAGGAAGTAGATGGCCCGACCGTCGGCGCTCCAGCGCCCGTTGCCGGCGCCCCCGTCGGACACGGCCAGTCGCCGGGGCGCGCTGTCGCCGTCGATCAGCCACAGCTCGCCGACGCCGCGGTTGCCGTCCCAGTCGGTGGTGCGCACGTGATAGAGCAGCCGCCGGCCGTCCGGCGACAGCTGCGGATCCGAGACCCGCTCCATCATGGCCAGCTGCTCCAGGCTCAGCCCGCCGGCCGCCGTCGGCGCGGGCGCCGGGGCGGCCTGGCCGAGGGCGGGGCCGGCGGCGCCCAGCAGGAGGGCGGCGATGAGGGCGACGCGCATGTTTGAAGCTCCGCAGTCCGGGGTCAGGCCGCATCGGTAGCACGCCCCTCACCCGCGCCAAGCGGTCCGGTTCGCCGCAGGGAACGGGACCGCTTGCCGGACCTCGCCGAAGCGGCGACAAGCGGAGCGATGGCCGCCGTCGATCCCGCTCTCCCGCCCGCCCCTGCCGCGCCCACGGGCGCGCACATCGTCGACGTGCTGATCGCCGAGCGGGCCCCGCGACTGACCGGCTCGGCCATGTGGCCGCTGGTGCGCCCGGCGCTCTACGCCCTGCTCGGCTACGGCCGCGCCCGGGCCATGGCCGACGCCATCGCCGACCGCTCCGGCGCCGACACCCTGGCCTGGGTCACCGACCTGCTGCAGCTCGACGTGCGCACCCTGCATCAGGACCGGATCCCGGCGGCCGGGCGCTGCCTCGTCATCGCCAACCACCCGACCGGCATCGCCGACGGCCTGGCCGTCCACGCCGCCGTGCAGCAGGTGCGCCGCGACGCCATCTACTTCGCCAACGCCGACGCGCTCAGGGTCAGCCCGCGCCTGGCCGAGAGCGTCATCCCGGTGGAGTGGGTCGAGGCCAAGCGCACCCGCGAGAAGACCCGCGCCACCCTCGCCGCCGCCCGCGAGGCGTTCGAGCAGGAGCGCTGCGTCGTCATGTTCCCCGCCGGCAGGCTGGCCCGCGTCGGCCCGGACGGCGCCCTGACCGATCCGCCCTGGGCCACCACCGCCGCCTCGCTGGCGCGGCGCCACGGCGCGCCGGTCGTGCCGATCCACGTCGCCGGCCCGTCCTCGACCCTGTTCCACCTGTTCGACAAGGTCTCGCAGGAGCTGCGCGACGTGACCCTGTTCCACGAGATGCTCAACAAGACCGGCCGGCGCTTCGAGCTACGCGTCGGGCCGCCGATCCCGCCCGACCGGCTGGATGTCGATTCCGGCAAGGCCACCGAGGCGCTCAAGGCCTATGTCGAGCGGGTCCTGCCCGGCCAGCCGGACGCGCCCTTCGCATGAGGATCGTCCTGCCCGACGCCGGGGCCACGGAAGCCCTCGGCCGCGCCCTCGCCCCGCACCTCGCCGCCGGCGAGGCGGTGCTGCTGTCCGGACCTCTGGGGGCCGGCAAGTCGACCCTCGCCCGCGCCCTGATCCGGGCCCTGACCACCCCCGACGAGGAGGTGCCCAGCCCGACCTTCACCCTCGTCCAGTACTATGACGCCGAGCCGCCCCTGGCGCACTTCGACCTCTACCGGCTGGACCGGCCGGAAGAGGCGCGCGAGATCGGCCTGGTTGAGGCGCTGGACGACGGCGCCGTGCTGGTCGAGTGGCCCGAGCGGCTGGGCGAGGAGGTCGATCGCTGGCTCGGCCCCGATCGCCTCACCGTCACGATCACCACCGAGGACGAGGGCCGGACTGCGACCGTTTCTGGCGCAGGGAGCTGGGAGATGAAGCTGCGTGACCTCCATGTCTGATCCCCGTCCTGACGACGCCCGCGAGACCGCGCGCCGCGCCTTCCTCGCCGACGCGGGCCTGGCCGACGCCCGGCGCGACCCCCTGCCCGGGGACGCCTCGACGCGTCGCTACGAGCGCCTGACCCGGCCGGACGGCATGCGCTTCATGCTGATGGACCAGCCGCCCGCCGCCGAGAGCCGCCCGGCCGATCCGGCCTGGGATGCCGAGCGCCGCCGCGCCGAGGGCTGGAACGCCCTGGCCCGCCTGTCCGCCGGGCGCATCGAGGCCTTCGCCGCCGTGGCCGCCCACCTGCGCAGCCTCGGCCTGTCGGCCCCGGAGATCGTGGCGCTGGACGCCGGCGCCGGTCTGGCGGTGCTGGAGGACTTCGGCGACGACCTGTTCGCCCGGGTCATCGCCGCCGGGGCCGACGAGCGCCCCCTCTATTTCAGCGCCATCGAGGCCCTGGCCCGGCTGCACGACGCTGGCGACCCGCCGGCGGTGATCGACGGCCCGGCCGGCCCCTGGCCGATCCTCGATTATGACGCCGTGGCCCTGCAGGCCGGGGCCGACCTGTTCGTCGAGTGGCTGCCGCAGCTGGAGCCGCGCCTCGTCCTCGATGCGGCGGCGGTCGAGGGCTGGCGCGCCGCCTGGGCCCCGGTCACGGCGCTGGGCGCAGACGGGGCCAGCGTGCTGGCCCACCGCGACTATCACGCCGAGAACCTGATCTGGCTGCCCGGCCGCGAGGGCCCGGCTCGCGCCGGCATGATCGACTTCCAGGACGCCGTCCGCGCCCACCCGGCCTGGGACCTGCACTCCCTGCTGCAGGACGCCCGTCGCGACGTGGCCCCGGAGCTCGAGGCGGCGGCGCTGGACCACTATTTCGTCCTGCGCCCCGGGGTCGACCGCGAGGCCTTCCGCGCCGCCTACGCCGGCCTCGCCGCCCTCAACGAGGCGCGCATCCTCGGCATCTTCGCCCGGCTGATCGTGCGCGACGGCAAGCCCCGCTACGCCGCCTTCATGCCGCGCATGTGGGCCCATCTGCGCCGCAACCTGACCGCGCCCGGGCTGGAGCCGGTCGCCGCCTGGGTCGCCGCCCACGTGCCTGCGGAGCTGGGCCGATGAGCGGCCATATCTCGGGCCCGGGCCGCGCCATGGTGCTGGCCGCCGGCCTCGGCACCCGCATGCGCCCCCTCACCGACGACCGGCCCAAGGCCCTCGTCGAGGTCGGCGGCCGGGCCCTGATCGACCATGTGCTGGACCGGCTCGCCGCCGCCGGGGTCGCGGAGGCCGTGGTCAATGTCCACTGGTTCGCCGACCGGCTGGAGGGCCACCTCGCCGGCCGCACCGCCCCGCGCATCGTCATCTCCGACGAGCGCGCCGAACTGCTGGAGACCGGCGGCGGGCTGAAGAAGGCCCGGCCCCTGCTGGGCGAGGCCCCGGTGTTCGTGGCCAATATCGACAGCGTCTGGATCGACCGCGGCGACGCGCTGGGCGACCTCATCCGCCTGTGGGACCCGGAGCGCATGGACGCGGCCCTGCTGCTGGCGCGGCGCGAGGGCTCGATCGGCTTCGAGGGCGCCGGCGACCTGTTCATGGACGGCGACGGCCGGCTGACCTTCCGCGGCGACGCCCCGAGCGCCCCCTTCGCCTACATGGGCGTGCACATCACCCGGCCGCAGGTGGTCGACGACGGCCCCGACGGCCCCTTCTCGCTCAGCCGCGTCTGGCGCCGTCTGGCGGCCGGGGGCCGGCTGTTCGGGACGGTGCTGGACGGCGACTGGATGCACGTCGGCGATCCGGAGGCCCGCGACGCCGCAGAAGCGAGGCTGGCGGAGACGGGATGAGCCGTTTCGACCCGTTCGCCCCGGCCGGGCCGCGCTGGTGGGCGGTCGCCGCCCACCGGCCGTTCCTGCGCGACGTGGCGGCGGGTCTGCTCGACTGGCTGGGGCCCGAGCCGCCCGAGCGTCTCTCCGACCTGCTGGTGCTGCTGCCCAACCGCCGCGCCGCCCGCGCCTTCACCGCGGCCCTGGCCGAGGTCTCGGACCGCCCGGTGCTGCTGCCCCAGGTGCGGCCGCTGGGCGATCTGGAGGCCGACGAGCCGCCCTTCGCCCCGGGCGCGCTGGAGCTCGACCTGCCGCCGGCGCTGGACCCGCTGACGCGGCGCTTCGAGCTGGCCGCCCTCGCCGCCCGGCTGATGGACCATCCCGCCCCGGTCGGGGCCCTCGCGCTCGGCGAGGCCCTCGGCCGCTTCCTCGACGCCGTCTATCTGGAGGAGGTCGAGCGGCCCGAGCGGGTCGTCGATCTGGTCGAGGCCGACCTGGCCGAGCACTGGCGCGACGCCGCCCGCCTGCTGGGCGGGGCGCTGGAGCTGTGGCCGAAGCGGCTCGCCGAGCTCGGGGCCAGCGACCCGTCGTGGCGGCGCGCGGCCCTGCTGCGCCGGCTGGCCGCCCACTGGGAGGCGCAGCCGCCGGCCCATCCGGTGATCGCCGCCGGCTCGACCGGCACCCTGCCCGCCGCCGCCGCCGTGCTGGCCGCCGTCGCCGGGGCTCCGCAGGGGGCGGTGATCCTGCCCGGCCTCGACCTCGACCTGCCCGACCCGGTCTGGGACCAGATCGAGGACCAGCACCCCCAGGCGGCGCTCAAGGCCCTGCTCGACCGGCATGCGGTGGCGCGGGCCGAGGTGCGCAGCTGGCCCACCCCCGCCGTCGCCGAGCCCGAAGCCCGCCGCGGGCGCGCTCGCCAGCGCCTGCTCAACGAGGCCCTGCGCCCGGCCGAGGCCACCGACGCCTGGCGCGGGGCCCTGCGCGACTGGCAGGCGCGCGAGGCCGACAGCGGCCGCGACCCGGTGCAGGAGGGGCTGGCCGGGCTGACGGTCCTGACCGCCCGGCACGAGGACGAGGCCGCCGCCGCCATCGCCCTGAAGATGCGTCAGACGCTGGAGACGCCAGGCCTGACCTGCGCCCTCGTCACCCCGGATCTTGAGCTGTCGCGCCGGGTCGCGGCCCGGCTCGGCCGCTGGGGCGTGACGCCCGACGTCTCGGCCGGCGTGGCGCTGGACCAGACCCCGGCCGGCGGGCTCGTCGAACTGGCCGCCCGCTGGCTGGCCGAGCCCCTGTCGCCGCAGCTGATCCTGGCGGCGCTCAAGCATCCCCTGACCGTCCTGCCCGGCGCGCCCGACGCGCTGGAGGGGCGCGAGGCGCTGGAGGCCGCCGCCCTGCGCGACGCCCCGCCGCGCGACCTCGCCGACCTGAGAAAGCGGCTGCTGAAGGCGCGCGAACCCGACCGGCGCGGCCGTCCGCCGACGGACGGGAAGCTCGCGCAGCTGGCCCGCGCCGACCGGCTGGCCGAGGCGCTGGAGGCCGCCCTCGCCGCCGCCCGCGCCCCCTTCGCGCCCGAGACCCCGGCCGAGGCGGCGACCCGCGCCCTCGTCGGCCTGGTCGAGACCCTCGCCGGGCCCGAGGCCTGGTCCGGCGCCGACGGCGAGGCCGCGGCCGGCCTGCTGACGCGTCTGATCGAGGCCGGTCCGGCGCTCGGCCCGGTCAGCCGCGCCGCCCTGCCGGCGCTGGTGCGCGAGCTGCTGGCCGCCGAGCCGATCCGCCAGGGCGGGGCCACCCACCCGCGCCTGCGCATCCTCGGGGCCATCGAGGCCCGGCTGGTGCGCGCCGATGTGATGATCCTCGCCGGGCTGGAGGAGGGCGTCTGGCCCGCCGGCCCGCAGGTCGACCCCTTCCTGTCGCGCGCCATGCGCAAGGCCCTGGCCCTGCCCTCGCCCGAGCGCCGGCTGGGCCAGACCGCCCAGGACTTCGTCCAGGCCGCCGCCGCCCCGGACGTCACCCTTGTGCATATCGAGCGGCGCGGCGGCCAGCCGACCGTACGCTCGCGCTGGCTGTGGCGGCTGGAGATGATGGCGCGCGGCGCCGGGGCCGCCCCGGCCGTCGACGCGGCGACCCTGGCCCTGGCGCGCGCCCTCGACGCCCCGGCCGGCCCGGCGCGGCTGGCCCCGCGCCCGGCGCCCCGCCCCCCGCTCGCCCGCCGCCCGACCAGCCTCTACGTCACCGCCGTCGAGCGCTGGGTGCGCGACCCCTACGCCATCTACGCCCGCTACATCCTCGGGCTGGAGCGGTTGCAGCGGCCCGGCGAGGCCTTCGCCGCCGCCGCCCGGGGCCAGGTGGTGCACGCCGCCATCGAGCGGCTGGCGCGCGACCATCCCGACGCCCTGCCCCCGGACGCCGCGGCCCGACTGGAGCACGACATCCTCGACGGTCTCGTCGAGGCCGGCTTCGGCCCCGCCGCCCTCGCCCGCGAGCAGGTGCTGGCCCGCGCCATGGCCGGTTGGCTGGCCGACTTCGAGGCCGGCCGCCGCCGCCCCGGCGTGCTCCGCGCGGTCGAGGCGCAGGGCGGCCTGACCCTCGACATCGCCGGCGCGCCCTTCAGCCTCAAGGCCCGGGCCGACCGCATCGAGATCGCCGACGGCCGCGCCACGGTGCTGGACTTCAAGACCGGCCAGGAGCCCAGCCGCAAGGCGGTCGCCGCCGGCTTCTATCCCCAGCTGACCCTGACCGCCGCCATCCTGCAGGCCGGCGGCTTCCCCGACCTGCCGCCGGCCCCGCCGGAGGCCCTGACCTATGTCCGCCTCACCGGCCGCGGCGAGATCGGCAAGGTGGTCGAGGTCGGCGCGCCCACCAGCAAGGACGCGCGCACGGCGGAGGAGCTGGCGGCCGAGGCGCTGGACGGCCTGCGCCGCCGCGTCGAGGTGTTCCGCAATCCGGACACCCCCTGGCTGTCGTGGACCGCGCCCCAGTTCGCCCGGGGGCTCGACGGCGACTACGACGTGCTGGCGCGCGTCTGGGAGTGGCGCGTGGTGGGCGCCGACGCCGTCGTCGAGGAGGCGTCATGACCGCCGCCGCCCTGACCATCGATCCCCAGCGCCTGGCCGCGGATCCGGCCCTGTCGGTGTTCGTCGCCGCCAACGCCGGCTCGGGCAAGACCACCACCCTGGTCAACCGCGTGGCGCGGCTGCTGCTGACCGGGGTCGAGCCCGGCGCCATCCTGTGCGTGACCTACACCAAGGCCGCCGCCGCCGAGATGCAGGGCCGGCTGTTCGACCAGCTGGGCAAATGGGCCCTGATGGAGGACACCGCCCTCGAAGCGGCGCTCGCCGAGCTCGACGGCCGGGACCCCGGCCGCATCGCCCCCGACACCCTCGCCGCCGCCCGCCGCCTGTTCGCCCGGGCGCTGGAGACGCCGGGCGGGCTGAAGATCCAGACCCTGCACGCCCTGTGCGAGGCCCTGCTGCGCCGCTTCCCGCTGGAGGCCGGGGTGTCGCCGCGCTTCGAGGTGCTGGAGGACGCCCGCGCCCGGGCCCTGTCGCGCCAGGCCCGCGAGGACCTCGCCGACGCCGTCCTCGCCGACCCCGACGGCCCGGTCGCGACGGCCTTCAACACCCTCGTCGAAACCCTCGACCACGCCCGCTTCGAGAGCCTGCTGCAGCAGCTGGAGGACCGGCGCGGCGAGCTGCTGGCGTGGATTGACGCCATCGTTGAGGGGACCGCGCCGGGCCCGTTCGCCCTTACCGGCGCCGATCCGCAGCGTGACAAGGCCGCGCTGGAGGCCGACTTCCTCGCCGGCATCGACCCGGGAGCCTGGCGCAGCTGCGCCGAGGCGCTCGCCGCCGGCTCCAGTCGCGACCAAGGGCTCGCCGCCTGCCTGCGCGAGGCCGAGGCCGCCTGGACCCACAGGGCCATGCAGGCGGTGTTCTGCACCGGCCAGGGCGAGCCGCGGGCGGAGAGCCAGTTCGGCACGAAAGCCATCCCCGAGGCCGTGCGCACGCGCCTGCTCGGCTGGCAGGGGGCATGGATCGACACGCGCAAGGCCCTCGCCGCCTGGCGCGCCGCCGACCTGACGCAGAAGGTGCTGAGCC
>CAZUXK010000028.1:1846-23171 GCA_964624025.1 uncultured Brevundimonas sp. | reverse complement strand
CATGTCCTGGATGACGGCGACGTCGGCGGTGTCGAGGAAGAGCTTCATGGCGAGGCCTCAGCGATAGGAAGAGAAGAGCGCCTTCTTGGCGATCTTCAACGCGCCGAGCGCGTCCTGCCTTTCCTGGGCCGCCCGCAAGGCCTCATGGTCCAGCTCGTCCAGGGCCCGGTCAACCGCCTTCAGGAAGTCGATGGCCATTCGCGCAGCCTCGACGCTGTCCTCGCGGAACGGGAACTGGTCAAGCTGCCAGACACCGTCCCAGTTGTTCTTGCGAAGGGTGTGGAAGAACTCGAACAGTTCGATCGGATGGACCGTGCCGGCGACGAGGTCGTCATCCCAGCCGCGCATGTTGTCGTTGACGTCGATGCCGAAGAGACGACCGTGATCGATCGCCAGCTGGGCCGCGTCCGCAGGCGACTCGCCGCCATACAGGGAATGGCCGAAGTCGAGCAGGATGCCGACGTTGGGCAACCCAATGCGCTCGATGCCCAGAAGCGTGCGTGCAACCGAGTCAAAGCTCATATGCACGCGAGGCTCACGTGGTTTGTACTCGATGACAAACTTCAGGTCCGGGTTCTGGCTGGCCAACTCGCCGACGCCATCGATACAGAGCGTCCACAGAGCCTTGTGATCGACCTGGAAGGGGTAGTCCCAACCGTCCTGGCCCGGCCAGAGTTTCACATAGTCGGCCCCGAAACGGCGAACCACATTCGCGGCGTCGTTGATGACCTCGTTGGCACGGCGGCGCACGCCAGGGTCAGGATTGGTGAAGGCGCCTTTCGAGAACTCCCGATTGTAGATCTCCGGCGTGATTCCAATCACCCCGAGGTTGTTACGTCTGAGGGCGGCCTCGACCGCATCGAGGGAGATGTCCGGGTCCGCGAACGGGTAGTTCAGATCGACGACCGACAGATCGCCCACCTGCCCGGCCTTGTCGATGGCGTCCAGAAGGCTGACCGGAGGGCCGTAGCCGTCGGTCGCATAGCGGTCGACGTAGGTTGCAAAATGCCAGATCCCGGCACCGTAGCGTGTCTTTGAGGCCATGGGCTGTCCTTCAGCGTGTCTCGCGCCAATCCTCAGGACTGCGCAAGGTTGAAGTTGTTGAGCTGGCGTGCGTTGGCCGCCGTGATCAGGACGCAGTCCATCAACTGCTTCTCGCGTCGCCCAGTCTGACCGGTCTTGAGGTAGCGATCGACCTGCTCGACGGCGTACTGGGCCTGACGATAGGCGGGCTGGAGCACCGTCGCCCGGATGCGACCGGCAAGGACTGCATCACGGACCTCGTTGGAACCGTCAAAGCCGACGATGACCACATCGCGCCGTCCGGCGCTCTCAAGCGCCGCGAGCGCCCCCATGGCCATGGTGTCGTTGCCCGCGATGACGCCCCTGATCTCCGGATGCGCCTGCAGGATCGACTGCATCTTGGCGAAGGCTTCCGACTGGCTCCAGTTCGCACTCTGGCGACTGACCATCGTCATGTCGGGGTACTGGTCGATCACATCGTGATAGCCCCGCGACCGGATAGCCGCATTGGTATCGGACTCCTTGCCGACCAGTTCGACGTAGGCGCCCCGCTCGCCCATGGCCTCGACGAACAATGTCGCGCCGAGGGTAGCGCCCTGATAGTTGTTGGACACGATCTGGGAGACCGCTACGCCCCGCGTATTGATCTCACGGTCGATCAGCACGACTGCGATCCCGGCGCTGCGCGCCCGCTGAACCGCCGCCGTGGAGGCATCGCTGCCAGCGTTGCCGAGGATGATGGCCGCAGCGTTGCGGGCGATCGCAGTATCGATCAGCTCACTTTGGCGATAGGCGTCGTCTCCGTGCGAGAACTTGAGCGTCTGATAGCCGAGTTCCTGGGCCCTTGCCTCGGCGCCCAGCGCCTGCTGCCGGAAGAAGGGATTATCCAGCGACGGCGTGATGATCACAATCAGATTGGCGCGCTCGGCCGGCCTGTTGAGCCAGGACAAGCCTCCGAAGAGAACGGCCAGCACGCCTATGACGGCAACGATCTTCCAGAGTTTCAAGCCGGTCTCCGTTTTCCCTAGGCGACGGTGACCTGGATGCCCAAGGCCTCGATGGCCATGCGATCCTCGTCGCGGATACCGTCGTCGGTGATAAGGTGGTGGATGACGTGAAGTGGCCCCAGCGAGGTGAAGGAGGTCACGCCAACCTTGCTGGAATCCGCCACGAGGCAAACACTCGACGCCGCCTTGATCATGGCGCGCTTGACCGGCAGGTCAGCCATCGACGGGTAGGTCAGCCCCGCATCCAGGGATAAGGCGGCCGTCGCGAGGAAAAGCCGCTTGGCGTAGAGGCCTTCGAAGAAATCCGCCGATCTGTCGCCGCTCAGCGAGAGCGTGGGCGCCTTGAACTGACCGCCGGGCATGTGAATCGTACACGTCGGTTCCGCCCCCAGCATCAGGGCGATATTCAGTGCATTGGTAATGATGTTCAGGTTGGGCACATCCCCGAGATGTCGGGCGACCTCGGTGGTGGTTGATCCGGAGTCGAGGATGATGGAGTCGCCGTCTTCCACGAGCGCGGCGGCCGCCCGGCCGATCCGTCTCTTGGCATCCATGTTGCTGAGGTGTTGCAACGCCATGGAACGGACCTGCTCGGGCACCGACCGTAGATAGGCTCCGCCGTGTTCGCGGATGATCTGGCCATCGCTTTCGAGTTTCTCGAGATCTTGACGAATGGTCGCTTCAGAGACGCCAAACGCCTCCGACAGGCTGCGAACGCGGGCGCTGCCCTCCTCCTGCAGCCACTCAAGAATCTTGCGACGACGGGGCTCGGCGAGCAGACCCGCGCCTGTTCCAGCCTTGCGCGGCCCTGAGCGGCCGGACGAGGAGCGAGAGCTCTTGACGGATGCAGCGGGAGTTCGCGCCATGGTCGGGATGTTCCTCGGCTTTCGGGGGGGCATAAACCGGTCAGTCATGACCGACCCTTCCCGTAAAAGCGAGACTGCACCTGATCCAGGACGACGGCGGCGATGATGACCAGACCTTTGATCACCATCTGCCAGAACTCGCTGACGCCCATCATCACCATGCCGTCGCTAAGAACGCCGATAACGCACGCTCCGATCAACGCTCCGACGATGGTGCCACGCCCCCCTGCAAGAGAGGCGCCCCCGAGCACCACAGCGGCGATCGCATTCAGTTCGAATGTCTCACCGGACGCCGGGTGGGCGGCGACCAGTTCGGAGGTGAGGATCAGCCCCACAAGAGCGGCGCACACGCCGGAGATCACATACACGGTGATCTTGACGCGATCGACGCGGACGCCGGCCAGGCGGGAGGCGCGCTCGTTGCCGCCGACAGCGTAGACCCAGCGGCCGAATGGCGTGCCACTGGCAACGAAGGCGGCGACCAAGCCCAGTACCGCGAGGATAAGCACCGAAATCGGCACGCCCATCAGCGAGCCTCCGCCCAGCAAGGGAAAGCCCTGGTTCCCGTAGGCAGCGCTGCCCACGAGGTTGGGAAAGGTGGCCCCGTCGGAGATCAGGAGCGCAGCTCCCCGTGCGATGTAGAGAAGCCCCAGTGTGGCGATGAACGCAGCGACACCCAGCTTGGCGACAAGCAGGCCGTTCACAAGGCCCACGAGGGCCCCTAGCGCGAGGCAAATCAGGATCACGAGGGGGATGCTCGGATAGGCGACCACCCCCAGAGGTTCCAGGACGATCCCGTTCAGGATCAGCCAGCCCGCCACCATGCCGGACAAGCCCGCTACGGACCCGACCGAAAGGTCGATGCCGCCCGTCAGGATGACGTAGGTCATGCCTATGGCAAGGATCGCTGTGATAGCGATGTGTTTGGCCATAATGAGGAAATTGGCGCTTGAGAGAAAGTTGGGCGCGGCGAAGGAGAAGAACACGAAGACGACCGCCAGCGCGATCACCGTGCGGAGCCGCAGAAGCAGCGGGACCAGTCGCGCACGTGGCGCGGCGAGAACGGCGTCGGTCAATGGAGCGTTTCCTCGAAAAGAAGGGCGGGGGCGGCTTGCGCGCGTCCCCTGCCGGCAGCCGCGACGAGCAGGGCGTTCGTGGCATCGGCGGCGGGCAGGTCCGCCGTAACGCGTCCACAGGCCATCACGACGATGCGATCTGCGAGGGCCATCGCCTCACTCAGGTCGGAGGTCGCGAAAACGATCGCCAGCCCCTCGTCCGCAAGCGCTCGCATGGCCTGAAAAACCTCGGCCCTCGCGCCGATGTCCACGCCGCGGCTGGGCTCATCCAGGAGCACGGCCGCCGGATCGTTCATCAAGCACCGCCCGAGGATGACCTTCTGCTGGTTGCCGCCCGACAGCGTCCCGATACCAGAATCGGGGCTGTCGGCCTTGACCCCCAGCCGGCTCATGATGCGCAAAATCGCGGCTCTCTCCTTGTCCGGGAAGATGGCGCCGAGCCGGGTGAACCGCGCCAGGGCGCTCACGGTAAGATTGCCGCCAACCGAAATGTTCGGGATCACCGCGTCGCGCTGGCGATCCTCAGGGAGGTACTGCAGACGCCTCGAAAGGCGATCGACGATACCGAGATGGCTGATGTCCTCACCTCGAAAGACCACGACGCCGCTGCGGGCGCGCCGGGCGCCGCAAATACCTTCCAGCAGCTCGGTGCGCCCCGCGCCGAGCAGGCCGTAGACGGCGGTGACTTCGCCGCTTCGGAAGTCCAGGCTGACGTCCTGCACGACCGGTCCGGCAGGTCCCGTCAACGTCATGTTGCGTAAGCTCAGGATGACCTCGCCGGGCTGTCGCGCCGATCTGGGGGCCGCCGTCCTGCCGTCGTCACCGAGCATCTCGCGCACAATCCAGTCGACCGATACGTCTTTCGCCAAAGCCGAGGCCTGAAGACGCCCGTCGCGCAGGACGGTGATGTGATCTCCGATCTGCATCAGTTCCTCGAGCCGATGGGAGATGTAGACGATGGCCACACCGTTCCGCTTCAGTTCGGCAATGACGGCGAACAGAGCCTCGACTTCGGCCGCGCTCAACGCGGAGGTCGGCTCGTCGAGGATCAGGACCCGCGCCTCCTCGGCGAGAGCCCGCGCGATCTCGACAATCTGCTGCTCTCCGATGGCAAGAGCGGAAACCATTGCGTCAGGCGAGATGTTCTGGCCGAGCCAGGCAAGGATCTTCGTTGCCCCCTCCCTTTCGGCGTCGCGGTTCAGGACGACGCCCCCCGCCGCCGGGGAGTTGGTGAGAAAGATGTTCTCCGCGACCGTGAGGTTGGGGCAGAGATTCAACTCCTGAAACACCATACCCACGCCCTGGCGCGCGGCATCGCGAACCGACCTGAACGATACCGGTGCGCCATCGAGGAAGAGCCTGCCCGCGTCCGGACGCTCGACCCCGGCGAGGATCCGCATGAGAGTCGACTTTCCTGCGCCGTTCTCGCCGATCAGTACGTTGACCGCGCCGGCATGGACCATGAAGTCCACACCTTTCAACGCCGCGACGCCGCCGTAGTTCTTGGCTATTTCCCGCGCCTCAAGGACGGCCTGCGTCATGACTGGTCTACGCCGGCAGGCCTTACACGCCACGGCGTGATCAGCACCGGCTCTCCCGGCGCGGGCAGAGCCATGACACCCTCGACCACAACCTCGTCGCCGACCGCCAGCCCGGCGATCGCCGCCTCGTTCTCGGCCATGGCGCGGACGGTCAGCGCCCGGCCCGCGTCCGCATAGGCCAGCTGGTTGGGAAAATCGTCGAAATCAATGAAGGGGAGACTGTCCCTTAACTCGAAGCCTGAGACCACCGGGCCGATCTGAACGGCCACCGGGCCAGGGACTCCGTCGACGCGGATCAGCGCACGGCCGGCGCGTCGGGTCCGATCAATCTCGGCGACCTCTCCCTCAAAACGGATCGGGACGATCCAGGGCGAACCTTCGCCTGAGCGCCGACCGAAGCGAGCGCCGGCAGTGTCCAGGTCGGCCACGCTCGCGCCCAGCACGTCGGCCAGCGACGACTGCTCTTCCGCCCAGAAAGGCTTCGCGCGCGCAGACCAGTTGGCTTCGACATATGCCCCTGCGTCGAACTCTCCGCGTTCCATCGCGCGCGCCACCCGATCAGCCTCGACAGGGATCACACGACATCCGCCGAACGAGATCGCCGCCAGGGCGACGACGCAGCCCAGCCGCAGGCTCGAATGACTGTGCACCAGCACCCCCCTCGCCCACGATGGGCCACGAGCATTTCTTTCGAATGCTTTCATTTTTGACGATGACACGGCGGCTCAGAGCCTGTCAACGATGCCTCGGGGCCCGACTGGTCAGGTGGGGTCAGCCGACGGACGGCTTCAGTATGCAGCCATCTCGGCCGCGGTCGATCCGACGAAGACGCCTCCGTCGGCATGCGTCAAAAACGAATAATTCGAAAGCGCTCGAAAGAGCCGCGTTGCGCGGACGGCGTGGCGCAGCTAACTTGTAACCGGGTCGCCGACGCGAGAAGGGTGCCTGTGCGTGGGTCGAGCCCGGTAAAGCTCATATCAGCTTCGCCGGGTCAGCCCGAAACTCGACGAGGGAACTCTACAATGAAGCCCGTTCCGGTCCCCGACCCGACTCTCGACCGGCTCGCCGAGATCGCCGCGAAGGCCAACTGGATCCGCAGGACCGCGCTGCGCATGATTGTCCGGGCGGGACAGGGTCATCCCGGCGGCGATCTCTCGTCAGCAGACATCCTGGCCGCGCTCTACTTTGGCGTAATGCGATACGATCCCGCCAATCCGAACCAACCAGATCGGGACCGGTTTGTGATGAGCAAGGGGCACTGCACGGGAGCGCTCTACGCGACCCTGGCCGCCGCCGGCTTCTATCCTGAAGCCGAGCTCGAAACCTATCTTCAGCCGCTGTCTCGGCTGAACGGCCATCCCAACCGCGTCTACCTTCCCGGAGTGGAAACCAACACCGGCCCGCTCGGGCACGGACTGCCCGTCGCTGTGGGAATGGCGATCGCCGCCCAGCTGGGTCCAAACGCCTTCGACGTCTATGTGCTGACCGGAGACGGCGAGCTGCAGGAAGGCAGCTGCTGGGAAGCGGCCATGTCGGCCGGACATCGGCGGCTTTCGAACCTGACTGTCATCGTGGACCGCAACCGGCTGCAACAGGGCGCTCCGACCGAGGAGACGGCCAGCCTCGAGCCCCTGGCCGACAAGTGGACCGCGTTCGGCTTCGACGTCAGCACCATCGATGGCCATGATCCAGCGGCCCTGCTCGAAAATCTTGAGGGGCCGCGCGGGGAGCGACCACGCTGCATCATTGCCGAGACGGTCAAGGGTAAGGGGGTCTCCTTTATGGAGAACCAGGCAAGCTGGCACCACGGCTGTCCCAATGCCGAGCAGTTCGCTCAGGCGATGAAGGAGTTGGGGGAATGAACGAGCCCCGTTTCGCGTCAGATCTGCATGACTGCCGCGACGCCTTTGCGCGCGCCGTCGAAACGCTCGCCGCCGAGAACGACAATGTCGTCGCAGTGGTCAACGACAGTGTCGGCTCCAGCAAGCTCGGCGCCTTTCGCAAGCGCTTCCCGGAGCGACTCATCAATGTCGGGATCGCCGAGCAGAATATGGTGGGCGTCGGAGCCGGGTTGGCTAACGGAGGAAAGATCCCGTTCGTCAGCGGAGCCTCCTGCTTCCTCACCGGGCGAGCGCTCGAACAGATCAAGGCCGACGTCGCCTACTCGCAGACCAATGTGAAGCTGTGCGGTATGTCCGCGGGCGTGGCCTACGGCGAGCTCGGGGCGACGCACCACTCGATCGAGGACCTGGCGTGGCTACGCCCGCTCACGCCGCTGACCGTGATCGTGCCCTCGGACCCGTGGGAAACTGCTGAGGCGGTCAAGGCGGCTGCGGAGCTGGATGGGCCGGTCTTTCTGCGCATCAGCCGCATGCCGGTTCCCCAGATTGATATGAAGGGCCGTGTTTTCAGGATCGGCCAGGCTGAACGTCTGCGCGAGGGAAGCGACGTCACGCTGATTGCCAATGGCGTCATGACCCATCGCGCCCTCGCCGCGGCAGAATTGCTGCAGGCTGCGGGCGTCTCTGCTGGCGTCCTCAACATGGCTACGGTCAACCCCCTCGACGAGGCCGCCATTCTGACCGCCGCCGCGCTCGGGCCGATCGTCACCGTCGAGGAACACTCGGTACGCGGCGGCCTCGGCAGCGCTGTCGCCGAGATCGTCAGCACGCGCTGTCCGACGCCGATGCGCATTCTCGGGTTCGCGGGTTTCCAGCCGACGGGGTCGGCAGACTACCTGATGCAACGGGCAGGCCTGACTGCCGAGGGCATTCATGCGGCTGCGATCGACCTCTGCGCCGCCATCGCCGCCTGAGATGCCGGCAACAAGCGCTATCCTCGCCATCGACCAGGGCACGACCAGCACCAAGGTCCTCGCATTTGGCGACGACGGGACGATCCTGGCGCGAGGCTCGAGCCCGAACGCGGTCAGCTATCCCCGGCCCGGGTGGGCAGAACAGTCACCCGGGGCTCTCTGGGACGGCGTGGCGAACGCCGTCGCCGAGACGGTGGCGCAGCTCGACGGCACCGTCTCGGTGGCCGGTGTCGCGATTTCCAACCAGCGTGAGACAGTCGTCCTGTGGGACGCCGGGTCCGGCGAGCCAATCGGTCCATGCGTGACCTGGCAGTGCCGGCGGACCTCTCAGGCCTGTCGGGATCTGCGCGACGCCGGTATGGCTTCCGAGATCGCAATGCGCACCGGTCTGGCGCTGGACCCGATGTTCTCCGCAACCAAGATCGCCTGGTTGCTTGACCATGAGCCCGGAGTACGAGCGCGGGCGGAGCGCGGTGAGCTACGGGCGGGAACCATCGATACCTGGCTGATCCGGAACCTGACGGGGGGGGGCATCTCACGGACCTGAGCAATGCGTCACGCACCCAGCTTCTGAACCTCGATACGCTCGCGTGGGACCCGTGGCTCGCTGACGTCTTCCGCGTTCCCATGGCGATTCTGCCCGAGATCCGGGCGTCGGACGGAATGTTTGGGGAAACGGCCGGAACGACCTGCCTGCCCGACGGCATACCGATCATCGCCGCCATGGGCGACTCGCACGCGGCCTTGTTCGGTCACGGGGTCGATGCCGCCGGCGCCGTCAAGGTGACCTGCGGGACAGGGTCATCGCTGATGTCCGTGACCGGACAACGGATCATCTCGTCCAATCAGCTCTCCGGCACGATCGCCTGGTCGCGATCCGGCGAGGCCCTGCATGCGCTTGAAGGCAACATCTCGGTATCCGGCAAGACGGCGGCGTTCGCGGCCGAACTGCTCGGGCTCCCGGACGAGGAGGCCCTGACCGACCTTGCCGCCACTGTGCAGGATACCGACGGAGTGGTGCTGGTTCCCGCTTTCGCCGGCCTCGGCGCGCCGCACTGGCTGGACCACGCGCGCGGCCTGATCACCGGCATGACGCTGGGAACCCGGCCGGCTCATGTTGCCCGGGCCGCGCTCGAGGCGATCGCGCTCCAGATCGCCGACGTGCTCTCGGCCATGGAGGCTGATCTTGGCCTGACTTTCCCCTTCATCCATGTGGACGGCGGAGCCTCAGGGAGCGACTTCCTGATGCAGCTGCTGGCGGACCTGACCGATCGCCCGGTCCGGCGCGGCGCGGTCGCCGAACTGAGCGCTTATGGCGTGGCGCGGATGGCGGCGATCTCACTCGGCAAGCCTTGGGCTACAAACCTCGAAGCGGTAAAGGTATTTGGCCCGTCGATGGCGCCACGATCACGGCTCAGGATACTGGCGCGATGGCGCGATGCCGTCGCCCGGGCCGGGGCTCCGTCGATCTGCCCGGATGACAATCCCGACCCGAGCGGGTCACGACAAGGTTTGTTTGGTGATTGAGAACGCGCACGCCATTTCCTCGATCGAGGATATCCTCGAGGATGCCCGGAACGGTCGACCGTACATTCTGGTGGACGCTGCAGATCGCGAGAACGAAGGCGACGTCATCGTTCCCGCACAATTTGCGACGCCCGATCGCATCAACTTCATGGCCCGGTATGCACGTGGTCTGATTTGCCTTGCGCTCACCTCCGGGCGCGCCCGGGAGCTCCGGTTGCCGCCGATGTCGAGCGTCAACGGCACGCGCATGGGCACCGCGTTCACGGTCTCGATCGAAGCCCGTGAGGGGATTTCCACGGGCATCAGCGCCGCCGACAGAGCAAGGACCATCCAGACCGCCATCGATCGCTCCAGAGGCCCGGATGATCTGGTGTCGCCGGGGCACGTCTTTCCGCTAACGGCTCGTGATGGCGGCGTCCTCGTCAGGGCAGGCCACACCGAGGCGGCCGTCGACCTCAGCCGGATGGCGGGGCTCAATCCTTCCGCCGTGATCTGCGAGGTCATGAATGACGACGGCAGCATGGCCCGACTTGATGATCTGATCGCTTTCGGGCGCGTTCACGGCATACGAATTGGCACAATCACGGACCTGATCGCCTATCGCCGCCGCACCGAAAGGTACGTCGAGCGCCTCCATGAAGGGGCCTTCGAGAGCGCGGTCGGCGGCAGCCTGCGGCTCGTCCTGTACCGCAATACCGTGGAAGGCGGAGAGCACGTTGCTCTCGTGCGCGGACGCATCTCGGCAGAGCAGCCGACCCTGGTGCGAATGCACCGTGTGGATCTGGCTGACGACCTCCTGTCGCGAGCCGGCGGGCGTCACGGGTCGATCGAGGCGGGGCTCCGGGCCATAGCCGATTTCGAGGGGCCGGCGGTTCTCGTGCTCATTCGTGACACCGCGCCCGAAAGCGCACTTCGCAGTCTGTCGCCGGATGCTCGTCAAGACACCGAGCCGGACGCGAGCGAACGTGGGATTGGCGCGCAGATCCTGAGTGACCTCGGGGTGCGGGACCTGATCCTGCTCGGTTCGGCGCCGCCGTCCAGAACGACGCTGACCGGCCACGGATTGCGTCTTGTTGGAGTGCGTGAGTTCAGCGTTCGTCCACGCAGTTAACCTCGTCTGGCGCGTCCACTGGGTTGAGACCGTCCAGACTACCGCGCCGCGGACGTGGCAGGCGTAGCGCACCGCGCGATGGCGACGGCGAAATCCTCAAGAAACGCATGCCGGAATCGGCTGACGCTCCGCGCGCCCTGGTGTTCGCCTTCAGCCTGGGCCTCCGAAGGGTCGTCGGTCCACCAGTTGGGCAAGGTTGCCGACGGCCTTTCCAGGCTGGACGCCGGCGGCGGGAAGGACGTGAAGGCCCCTGTCAGCCCCTCAAGTGTCGGCAGGTCGCTCTCAATCCTGAAGGTATTGACCTTGATTTCCCGCGGGCAGCAACGGAAGCGCATCGCAGCCCCGTCCCAGTGGCCCGGCAGACGCTGGTTCTCGTAGACCATGATGGCGGTGGGCGCGGCCCCGGCCCGGACCTCGACCGGCAAGCGCCACTCCATAACCCCGAACTGCTCGATCCGGTCGGCCGCCGTCGTCAAGCGAGTGAAGATCGCATGGGGTCGATCCCACGCCCGGACGAAACGTCCGCCCCAGCTGTCTCTGGTGGGGTCATCCGTGGGCCCGCTCAGCACCCAGCCGACCGAGGGCGAGTCCCCCATCTTGATCGTGCCGCCGAGATGGGTCGTGAAATAGTCTCCAAGCGCCCCCTGACCCGCCAGCCTCGCGGCAGTGAAGCGCGCATTGCCCCAGTCTCCGGACTGGTCGCCGCCAACGAACCAGCCGCGATAGGTGGAGTTGGCCTCGATGATCCAGAGATCGCGGTGCTGGTCCGCGATGTACTGATAGGCGTCGGCGGACCATTTCTTGTTCGGCCCGCCAATGAAGTAGACGCGTAGCCGCGGCAGAATATCAGGCGCGTCGTGAAGGGCCTGGGCGAGATCGTCGATGCCGCCCCAGACGAGAACATGCAGGGGGCGTGGATCGGGCCGACGCGCGCATCTTACGATCCAGTCGGAACCCTCGGTCGCTTCGGCGACGGCGCTGTAGCCGACGGAGTCCAGGGCGCCCTGTTTCGTCATCCCACGTAGCCGGTCCGGAGACGGGTAATGCGGCGAATAGGTGCTCAGGCTGGGATAGTCGCGTTCATACTTCTCGATGACCTCGAGGATGTGCCTCTTCCTGCCCGGACCGAAGGGGGACGATACCAGCCCCTCCAGATCGAGCCGGTCGGCGCAGACCAGAAGATGTACCATCGACTGGAAGTCATCGGGGTCCGTACCGCCGATGTCCGTGGACACGAGGACCCGAGGCAAGGCTCGCCCCGGAGTCGCCAACGTTGCGCAGCCCGAGACGCCAAGCCAGGGCGCAAGGCCGATAGAGGCCGCCATGGCTCCCAGCTGCCGGCGCGACATGTTATACGGGCCTGCGCCCGCGACCTTCCCCGCTGCGTGATCATTGCCCTGCCAGGTCCAGAGCGAGTCGGTTTTCATCACTTGTCTCGAATGCTGTGCCGGCAAGGGGACCAGTCAGCCGTTCCCGCCGGCGCTTCCAGATGTTTCGGGCCGGCTTGGCCCCAGAGGTCGCCAGACAGGAAGTCGCCGCGGCGCGCCGACGCGCCCCGCGGCGAAGACCGAGTTTCTGCAGTTCACCTAGAAGGTGTATCGCAGCCCGGCCGAGATAATGGGGCCAGCGCCTGCAGAGTATTTGCGAACGACGCTCGGTTCATAGAGCCACTGCGACTCTGTCTCCCCGAGGATGTTCTGCACAGCAATCTCGGCGCGAAGCGCATCCGAGACCCGATAGGTCACCTTGGCGTCGACATAGGAATTGCTTTCCGTCCCGCTGAAGCTGTTGAACGGACTGGCGCAGACTCCTCCGGTTGCTGGATCCGTATTCAGACCAGGGGGGCACAGCCCCACCGACTGGGGAAAGACGGAGGCGAACCGGTCACGCCAGCTGTAGGAGACGCGCCCCTCCAGAGGCCCCTTCTCATAGTAGAGGGTCAGGTTGACGGCATTCGGTGAGGCGAAGGGCCAGGGCGCAAGGGCCTGTTGGCCGGACTGGGTCAGATAGCTCAACTCGGAGTCAATGTGCGTGTAGTTTGCAATGATCCCGAAGTCCTGGAAGAAGCCAGGCAGGAAGGAGAGCCCTTGCTGATACTGGATCTCGACGCCATTGACGTAGCCGCCCGGGCTGTCGACGAATGACGTCACCGTCCAGATGTTCTCACCATCCAGATAAGAGGCCTGCTGCGCGCTGAGCGTGAGACCGTTCCGGATCGCAGCGTAGAGCTCAGGCGACAGGAACTCGTCCAGCTTTTCCGTGAAGGCCTGTTGCCGCGGGAAGGAGCCAAGCTCCTTTCGGAACAGGGCCACCGACAGCAGCGAGTCACTGCTGGGGTACCACTCGATGTTGAAGTCGAAGTTGTCAGATCGGAAGGGTTGAAGCTTGGGGTTGCCGACGGTCAGGCGAGGCGTGCTCGCTCCACTGTCGAGCACGGTCGGCAGGGAGATGCTCGTTACGCCGGGCGACAGATTGCCCAGGGACGGACGGGCCATGGTCCGCGCCGCCGCAAAGCGGACCATCAGGGTATCCGAAAGCTCGTACACCAGGTTCAGAGCCGGCAGGGTATCGACGTAGGAGTTCTCGCCGGTGAGCACCGTCCCGCTGAGGGCCCCGCTGGTGCCCGAGGCTACGCTTTCAACCTCGGTCTCGACCACGCGGACCCCGAGATTGCCGCGCAGCCTGCGCCCAAGGACTTCGAGGTCGAAATCGCCCTGGATAAAGGCGCCAGTGTTGACCTCCTCGACCCGCAGCCCATCGCCCAGTGTCGTTTGGAGGCGCCAGTCAGCGAACTCGTTGACACAGTTGCACTCAAAGCCGAGCAGTCGGGCAAAGGTGTCGCGATCCGGCGCAAACCAGGCCGTGGGTGTGTTCTGGGGGACGTCCAGCCCGGCTCCGAACTCCACCACCTTGCCCATCTGGGCAAGAGTCAGGTTGGCGTACTCCGGCAGGTTCTTGTCGCGGCCATAGCGGTTGAGTTCACGGATTGTGGGAATAACCCCGCGGCTCACAGTCGACGAGAAGGTCTCGAATCCGTAGCGGCGCAGGCTGCCGCCGAAGGACAGCGTCAGGCGATCGCTCCACTCATAGCGGAAGTCCGCCCCGAAGGTCTCGTAGTCGTTGTTTAGCGCGCGGACCCACCTGGCAATGCCGGAGTATCCCTTGACGATGTCACCGCCGCCCCACTGATTTACGTCCGCGACATTGAAGTTCGGATTGAAGACCGGCATGTCGCCGCCGCCACGGCCGTCAAAAACGAACCCGTCCTTGTCCAGCGTGAAAAGGTCCACGCGACCGCCATTGACTCTCAGGCGAGAGAATGACTGCCCATAAACAAACCTCGCACTCAGGTTGTCCGTGAACTGGTGCTCAATACTGATGTCGTTCTGACTGAATGTGCTTTCGTTCTTTGAGTATGCAACGTTACTCATCCAGTCGACTCGGTTGAGCAGCATATAGTCGACCTGACCCGCCGGATTTATGTTCACCCCTTGGATCGTGGTGTGCGGCTTGCCGACCAGCTGGTCGTACATCAGGATGCCGCGCGGGTCCGCCAGGGCAGCAACCGGATTGTATCCGACGGAACCGGGATTATTGTAGTAGTCAAACGTATCGAGATTATACGGGTTTGTAGACCACGTGTTGCTATTAAGCACTGATGGCACGGAAACGTATTGGGAGCCGTTCCAGTATTGAGCCGTATTGAACACTGGCACAGTTGGAGAGCCGAGGGTGCCAGTGCAGTTCAGTGTTGCACTGGTGGTGCATGAGTTGCCGTACACGCCCCGGCGGTCCAGGAAGTAGTTGAAGTTGGACGGGGAATATGGCCGAAGGCCAGTGGTTGTGTTGGTCAGCCCAATTTCAGCCCGCGCGTTGTCGAACTGGCGGTTAAGTCCAAACGAACCGAGAATATGCGACTGGTTGTCGACGTTGAACTCGGCCCAGAGCGCATTGACACGCACCCGCGTGCGATCCGTCGGGGCCCACTCGAGGGTCGAGGTCAGGCCGATCCGTTCCTGTTCGAGGTCCTGCTGTTGTAGGCTGGTAAGGGCCGGGATCGTCGTCGCCAGATTCCGCTCCAGCAGCGCCCATGCCGCCGGGTCGGACCCGAACATGAAAGAATTGGAGTCGATGCCGAAAGCGGTCCGACCAAGTCCGGAGGGAGCCGGGCTGGTCGCTGTCGGGGTGGGCGCAGCGAAGCCCCAGAAACAGTTCAGGGGCGACCGGTTGGTGGTGGCATTCACGACCGGAGCGCCACTGGTGATGCAAACCGGGGCGGCGGTCCCGCCGGTCCCATTCCGCACAGGCCCCGCCAGATCCGACCCCCGGTAGAGCACCTCGAATTGCCCCGGGTTACGGTCAAAGAAGCTGAGGCCGGTTTCGCGCTTCTGGTAGGCGCCGGACACGAGGAAACCCAGCCGGTTGTCGAACCAGGAATCGGAGATCAGGGCCGCGACCCGGGGATTGTGGGACTCATCGTTGGCGAAATAGTTGTCCTGCACGGACAGCATCATCCGCCGTCCGCCGAACTCCAGTGGACGCCCCGTGTCAATATCGACGGTGGCCCCGAGCGAGCCCTCGTCAACCGACGCCTCACTCGACTTGCGAACCCTCAGCCTGTTGAACAGCTCGGACGCAAAGACATTGTAGTCAAACCCGCGTGTCCGGTTGATCGAGGTCTGCCCCTCATTGTTTCCGGACGAGGCGACCGTTTCAATGCCATTCATGCGCGTGCGGACAAAATCTCCGCCAAGGCCGCGCACCGTAATCGTGCGGCCCTCGCCGTTCTCGCGCTCAATCGAGATGCCCGGCAGGCGCTGAAGAGCCTCCGCGAGGTTCGATTCCGGGAACTTGCCCACCTCCTCAGCCTCGATCACATCGATCATGGAGTTGGAGGTACGCTTCTGGTTCAACGCCCGCTGAAGCGACGATCGGAAGCCGGTCACAATGACTTCGGCGACCTCGGAAGCCTCTTGCGACACCTGGGGCGCTGCCGGCTGGACTGACGGCGCCTGACCGCCCGCCACCTGGGCGCCGACCGGCCCCACCCCCAACAGAATGCCGAGCATCGACACGCTGCCAAACAGCACAAACTTCTGGCGATTACGCATTTTCGATAACCTCCCCATTTCGTGTCGTCGCGACTTCTGCCCCGACGATGTCAAGGCGGTCAGACGTCCAGTGTGCCGACGATGCGCCGCGGCAAAGGCAAATGCAAACAGAATCGCGCCCGATCTCGACATTGTCAGAAAAAATCGAAACTATTCGATAGGCGACCGCTTCCGGAGGCGAACGGGTGGCGTTCTTGTCCGACAGGTTCGTCTTGCGGACAGACTTGCGCCAGCGTCGCCCTCACTGCGGATAGGCCAGCAAGATCAAGGTAATCGGATGCGCAGGCCTCGCTGAGCGGCCAAGGGCGTCCTTCACGACCAGGGAGAGACCGCCATGCACGTCACCTGCCCCAGCCACCATCTCCTGTCGCCTCCCGGAGATGCACCTGCCGAGGCCCGTCAACGCCACGCACCGGGCCGCCGCCTGCGCCGTCGAGTGTTGATGACATGCATCGCGAGTGTTGCAGGGTTGTCGCTGACGGCTTGCACGTCCGGCGGGCTCGACGCGGACGGGGTGGCGTCGCCGGGAACGTCACGTGTGGTGGCCGCTGCGGCGCCGCCGGTGCGACTGACCGAGGTCGAGTACGCGGGGGTCGGCGCCTTCCGGATCGAGATGCCGATGGGGACGGTCTATTTCGAGAAGGACAACGGCGTCTCCGGCTTCAAGAGCTTCTTTGACCCTGCGGGCGCAGACTGGATCGCCTCCTATCTCGAGCCGGGGCCCAATGGAGAGTTTCGGGGCTTCCCGAACAGTGTGGGCAATTTCGGCCATGCCGGGCGCGATAGCGGATCCACAACCCATGTTGTCGAAGGAAGGACCGAGGGGGAGTTTGTCATCCTCGAGTCCGCGAACGACAGCTTTACCTTTCAGTACTGGTTCTTCGCCACCCATGTGGCGATCAAGGTACTGAAATCGACCGGTGACTATACATTCCTGTTCGAGGGTGTCGCAGGAGGGACAGCGGACGCAGCTGATTACTTCGTAACCGCCGACGGTGAGCGCCACATCCCCAATGGGCGTTTCAGGGACTTCACGCCCGAGTGGCTATACCTTGGAGATCCAACGTCGAATTACTTCCTTTTTCTTGGCAAGACTCCGGACGACGACGCGCCGAACGAAAACCATCGACAGATCCGTCCGAACGGCATGCACAACATGGATCTGTACAGTTTTGGTCGCGCAGGAATCGAGGATCGCTATGCGATCCGGGGCATGAGCGGCAACGAACACGTCGCCATCATTGGATTTGCACCAGCCGACACATCCCATGGGGACATGGCCCGGATGATCGAGGGCATTCTCGCCTCGCCGTTCGAGCCCTATAACCCTTGACCTGCACAGAGGCTCCGCCAGCGCCCTTACAGGCGACTGCGGGGTCTCTGCGGCGCCGGATCAGCTGACGATCAACGCGGCCCGGCTCCGGCCCGGATCCGGGCCTCCAAGCCTTCGGTGGGCTCAGCCGTATACCTGTAGGGCGGAGTAAAGGCCCTTCCACTGCTATAGAAGCCGGCGACGCCTGTGACGCCCTCATGCTCAGTGATCGCAATTGGGCCCGCGACGCAGTCGGGTATGCAGACATCCTCGACCGACTCGAGAATGCTGTTGGCGTTGCCTCGCGCGAAGTTGAAAACGGTTGAGGTCGGGGCGCCCAGCTTCTCGGATGTCCAGTACCAGGACGGTCCGCTGAAATTGGCGTAGATATTGCGCTCCGACCGGATGTTGGCGTCGACGCCGGGCCGAACTGCATAGTAGGAACGGCTCAGTTCATCAGTGCCCGCGTCAGCGAGGTTGTTGAAGGTATGGACCTGTCCAAACCGCACCCGCGGCATCCTTTCGTTGACCAGATCCGCGAAATGATTGTGGTGCAGGGTGACCTTCATACGCCCCGCACTCTCGGTGGCGCTGTCGCTGGCCCCGATGTTCACACCGGCATGCTCATGGGCAAAGAGCGAGAAACGGAACACGTTCCAGGAGAGGGTCACATAGCTTGAGGTCCCGGAGACAAGAACGAGGTCCGGACTGCCGTCGATGAAGGCGTTGTGATCCAACCAGACATTCTCGACGTCATGCAGAATGGTGTTCGGCTGGTGCCTTTGCCGCACCCCCGTCAGCGTCAGGTTCCGGATGATGACATTGCGAGACCCCGAAAGGTCAAGCGCCTGGGACCGGCCGACGATCTCTGCCCCGGACAGGCCGACGATCGTCTTGTTTGAACCGACAGCAAGCGTTCCGGTCAGACGCCCGCTGACATGGATGACCCTGGGCTCGTCGCCTGCCGCCTGTGCCCGCAGCTCTTCCATGGTCGAGACGGTTACTGCGGGCCCGGCGCCGCCCCCGGTGATCCCCCCATTTTCAGTAACCCACCCGACCGGGTCGGCCTGGAGATGGCCCGCATCCTCGACCGATACAGTCGCCAAGGGAGGCGCCGACAGGCCGCAGTCACCCGGCGATGGCCCCGCTCCCGTCACTGTCAGGGAATCGATGTTCGGCAGCCCCATTGCCGAGGAGGCCCGCAGGACCAGCCGGTTGGGGCCGGACCTGAGCGCCACACTTTGCGTCGTGGTCTCCCATTGCCTCCAGCTCCCTGTCGGCGCCATGGGCAGGTCGATCCGGTCAGCGACGTGGTCGTTCACGCTCAGGTGTCCGGGACGGGCGACAGCCCCACCGTTCGCGTAGCGAATGGTGACAGTATGCATCCCGCCTCCCGGAGAAGTGACGCTCCAGTTGACCCGGGCTGCGATATCGTTGGGCGTGTTGATATAGCCCGCACCCGTATGGCCATTGTTGCCGGCCTCGAACATGACCGGCCGGCAGACGCCGGGCTCAAGCTCCTCCAGGACGATGGTGGAATGCAGCGGCCCGGAACCTGTCGAGGGGTCGGCCCCCGAGGCCGTCGCGGCTCCCGCGCAGACTGCAGCCAGAAGCGACGCTACAAGAAAGGTGCCCGGTATGCGTTGCAAACAGGCCATGACGCTGTCACCTCGTTCAGGGTTAAAGGGGTCTGCAGAACTCCGGGCCCGGCAACGATCTTGCCGGATGCGGCTGCCGGGCTTCATGATCGCGCCGAGCCCGCTGCAGACGTTGCGTCGGACCTCCTTGACCGCCAGTTCGGATAGGTCTCGCTCAGCAGACGCGACGGCCAGGTTCCATAGTAGTGGTACCCTCCGCGCCGCTCGCTTTCGATCTCCGCCAAGTTGTAGCGGAAGACCGAGTCGCGACCCAGAAACAGGGGCCGGTCGGTTACAAACTCATAGAACCGCGCCCACAGGGGCGGGGCGCTCGCATCCGCGACCAGCACCCTGTCAGTCTGACCGCTCGCATCGGTCACTGTCTCCAGACGCACGCCATGGACAGCGACCGAGCGTAGCCACGCCACGCCGCCCTCCACAGCCGCCACCACTCGCGCATCTGGCTGCTCGATCGACATCAGGAAACCCAAGATGCCAACCGTCTCGTTGCCGGAAAGCGAAGGCGGCTCATAGGCTCTCGCCCATGCGGGCCTGAGTGTTGCCGCGTCATACTGGGCACACCAGCCGGCCAACTGGCCATTCTGCTGAACCTGGGTGCGGAGGATAAGATCAACTCCCCGGTCGACCGCTGCAGCGGCCCGGGCCCGGTTCGTCGCGTCCACAAAGCCATAGATCCCCTCCCCTGCCGCCACATCGCGCAGCAGGACCATGACGCGCACCATCGCGTCATCGTTGAAGGTGATATGGGAGTAGTAGCCGTCTCGCAGAGGATAGAACTGCGGCCAGCCGCCGCTCGGGTATTGCGCCTCGAGGAGGTAGGCGAGGCCGCGATCAAAAGCCTGACGATACCGGGGCTCGCCGGTGGCGGTCACCATCCGGGCCAGAAACTCCATGGGGAGGGTCGTCGCGTCGTTGTCGAGCGTGTTGGCCCTTCCACCTCCGGGTGCGGGCACATCGTCTGGCGTCCGGGGCGGCGTCGCCAGGTTCGTGCTTTTCGGCCAGCCCCCCTGAGGCGACTGGTACTGCAGGACGGAGTCAGCGACCGCTCTGGCCTGTGCAGAGGCATACCAGCCAGCGTCGCGACGAACGATGGCGGAGCTCCACTGGACCGGCCCATCCGAGGCGCGGACATCTCCCACGAGGACGGAGAGCGACGTCACCGCCATGGCAAGGAGGGCTGCAAGCCTGCAGACTCCCTTGAAACGCCTCTTTGCGGCTCCCATGAAGCATCCCCCCCTCGCTGTCACCACGTCGCGGCACTCTCTCCGGCAGCGACAGGGTTTCGACTATTTGCGTTTTTCTGACGATTGCAATCGAAATTCGGTGCAGGCTTCCGGCAACTGAACTCGCCCCGAGCCCCCCCTGAAACGACTCCGTGAGTCGCCTCGGCCTGCCGCGACGAGGGGACGGAAGGAAGTAAAGCGATCGAGGTCCGTGGAGGGGCCGATCACAGGGGGACTCCACCAGCAGGAGACCGGGAGGTCGGCGACGCAGGGTCAGCTGGCGGTCTCTTGCCGCCGAGGGCCGAAGATCAGCGGCCTCAGCGCCGCTTGAAATCCTGCCTGACCTCATGACGAAGCGAGGCGTTCTGCAGGGGCGCGCCGGCCAGGCTGGTCCGGAGCGCTCAGGAGCGGGGGCACCGCCGGCCCGATCTGGTGGAGCAACAACCCGGGCTTGATCGTTGGGGCCGCTTGCCACCTCGCCGTGGAACCCCATCGATACCGACCACTCGCGGCAGGCGCCCTCACTCCCACTCAATAGTGCCAGGGGGCTTGGAGGTGACGTCGTAGACGACGCGGTTGACGCCGCGGACCTCGTTGATGATGCGCGTGGCGGTGCGCGCCAGCACGTCCCACGGGAACTGGAAGAAGTCGGCCGTCATGCCGTCGGTCGAGGTGACCGCGCGCAGGGCCAGCACCTTCTCATAGGTGCGGGCGTCGCCCATGACGCCGACCGTCTTCACCGGCAGCAGCACGGCGAAGGCCTGCCAGATGTCGTCGTAGAGCCCGGCCTTGCGGATCTCGTCCAGATAGATGGCGTCGGCCTCCTGCAGGGTGGCGACGGCGTCCGGGGTGATCTCGCCGGGAATGCGGATGGCGAGGCCCGGTCCCGGGAAGGGATGGCGGCCGACGAAGGCGTCGGTCAGGCCCAGCTCGCGGCCGAGGGCCCGCACCTCGTCCTTGAACAGCTCGCGCAGCGGCTCGACCAGCTTGAGCTTCATATAGTCGGGCAGGCCGCCGACATTTTCGAGAACTCCGACAATGTCACGCATGTCCTC
>CAZUXK010000028.1:0-1836 GCA_964624025.1 uncultured Brevundimonas sp. | reverse complement strand
CCGCCGACATTGTGGTGGCTCTTGATCACCGCCGAGGGACCGCCGGTGGCCGAGACGCTCTCGATCACGTCCGGATAGAGCGTGCCCTGGGCGAGGAATTCCGCGCCCTCGATCTTCGCCGCCTCGCGGTCAAACACCTCGATGAACACCCGGCCGATGGTCTTGCGCTTGGTCTCCGGGTCGCTGATCCCGGCCAGGGCGCCGAGGAACTCGGCCGAGGCGTCCACATGCACCAGCGGGATGTTGTAGTGCTCGCGGAACAGGGTGGTGACCTGCTTCGCCTCGTCCTTGCGCAGCAGGCCGGTGTCGACGAACACGCAGGTCAGCTGGTCGCCGATGGCCTCGTGGATCAGCACCGCCGCGACCGAGCTGTCGACCCCGCCGGACAGGCCGCAGATGACCTTCGCCTCGCCCACCTGGGCGCGGATCTTCGCCACCTGCTCGTCGCGGTAGGCGGCCATGGTCCAGTCGCCACTCAGGCCCGCCACCCCGTGGGTGAAGTTCTTCAGGATCATCGCCCCGCGCGGGGTGTGCATGACCTCGGGGTGGAACTGCACGCCATAGATCCGGCGCGTCTCGTCGGCGATGGCGGCGAAGGGCGCGCCTTCCGAGGTGGCGATGACCTCGAAGCCCTCGGGGATGGCGGTGACCCGGTCGCCGTGGCTCATCCACACCGGCTCGCGATGGTCGACCGCGCCGAGGCCGGCGAACAGCGGGCTGTCGCGGGTGATGACGATCTCGGCCCGGCCGAACTCGCGATGGTGGCCGCTCTCCACCTTGCCGCCCAGCTGGGCGCAGATGGCCTGCTCGCCATAGCAGATGCCGAGGACCGGCACGCCGGCGGCGAACAGGGCCGGGTCGGCGCGCGGGCTCTCCGCCTCGGTCGTCGAGGCCGGGCCGCCGGACAGGATGATGGCCTGCGGCGCCATGGCCGCCAGCGCCGCCCCGGCTTTGTCGAAGGGGTGGATCTCGCAATAGACGTTGGCCTCGCGCAGGCGCCGCGCGATCAGCTGCGTCACCTGGCTGCCGAAATCGACGATGAGGACTTTCTGATGGGCGGTCATGCGGCGGCGTCCGGGGCGGGAGGGGCTTCAAGGGCGGCGGGACCGTGCGCGTCCAGCACGGCGAACAGGCGATCAAGGGCCTCGGCGAGGCGGGCGTCGACCTCGGCCAGGGTCGAGGTCCAGTCCTCCAGCCGGGTAAGGTCGGCCCGGCCGTCCGAGACGCCGCGCAGGGCGACCAGCGGCCGGTCGAAGGCGGCGGCGGCGCGCACCAGCGCCCAGGTCTCCATGTCGACCATGTCGGCGTCGATCTGGCCGTAGCGGGCGCCGGAGATGACGTCGCCGCCGGTCGACAGCCGGGCCGTCGGCCAGCCCGGGATCAGGCAGGTCAGCGGCAGCTCCGCCGGCAGGTCCAGCAGCGGCGTCACGCCCGGGGCAAAGCCCAGCGGGCTGGCGTCCATGTCGCGATAGCTGACCGAGGCGACCTGATAGACGGCGGCATGCTCAAGCGTGGCCGAGCCGCAGGAGCCCAGCGACAGGACGAGGTCCGGCAGGTCGCCGGTGGCCGCCAGCCGCGCCAGCGCCGCGGTCAGGCTGACCGCCGCCTCGACGGGGCCGATCCCGGTCATCAACGGGTTGATGCGGGCGCGAAGGTGTTCGCCGTACTCGGCCGGGGCGGCCATCACCGGCAGCACCCGCACCCCGCCCCGGACCACCACCTGCCCGCTCATGCGGCGCGCTCGTACAGGGTGAAGAAAAAGCCGTCCGTGCCCGTGGCGGCGGGCGAGAGGCGCAACCTCATTCCTCCCCCACAGGGGGAGGTGGCGCCGAGCTC
>CAZUXK010000027.1:0-23738 GCA_964624025.1 uncultured Brevundimonas sp. | reverse complement strand
CGAGGACGCCAAGGACAAGGTCATGATGGGCGCCGAGCGCAAGTCCATGGCCATGAACGAGGAAGAGAAGAAGCTGACGGCCTATCACGAGGGCGGTCACGCCATCGTGGCCATGAACGTCAAGATGGCCGACCCGGTGCACAAGGCCACCATCGTGCCCCGCGGCCGCGCGCTGGGCATGGTCATGCAGCTGCCCGAGGGCGACCGCTACTCGATGAAGTACCAGCAGATGATCGACCGCATCGCCATCATGGCCGGCGGCCGGGTCGCCGAGGAGCTGATCTTCGGCAAGGAGAACATCACCTCGGGGGCCAGCTCCGACATCGAGCAGGCCACCAAGCTGGCCCGCGCCATGGTCACCCGCTGGGGCTTCTCCGACCGTCTGGGCACCGTGGCCTATGGCGAGAACCAGGAGGAGGTGTTCCTCGGCCACTCGGTGGCGCGCAGCCAGAACGTCTCGGAAGAGACCGCCCGGATCATCGACGAGGAGGTCAAGCGGATCGTCAACTCCGGCTGGGATGAGGCGCGTCGCATCCTTACCGAGAAGGCCGACGATCTGGAGGCGCTGGCCCAGGCCCTGCTGGAGTACGAGACCCTGTCCGGGGAAGAGATCCGCGACCTGCTGGAGAAGGGCCTCAAGCCGAACCGCGACGAGAACAACTTCCCCAATGCCGGGCCCTCGGTCTCGGTGCCGGTGACGCCCTATCCGGGCGGGGTGACGGCAAGGTCGCAGGACTGACATGAGCGCGGCAGCTTCGCAGGCGGCGGCCTTCTATCGAGAGGTCGCCGCTAACCGGGAAGCATGGACCCTAGAGGATGATGTGGGCTATCCGGCGCCCATGACCACGTCTGGAAGGCGGTCCATGCCGTTCTGGTCGAGTGAGTCGCGGGCTCAGCGCATCATCAGCACAGTGGCCGCCTACTCGACGTTTCGACCGGTGCGTTTCGACTGGGAGAAGTTCGTGGCGGAATGCGCCGACCTGTCGAGTCAGGGGATGCTTGTCGGTGTCAACTGGTCGGGCGCCATGGCCACTGGCTACGACTTGGCGCCTGAGAACGTCCTCGCGGCGATCGAGGGCCATCTGAGGAAACCGTGACGGTCGCCCCCCTCGTCATGGGCATCGTCAACGTCACGCCCGACAGCTTCTCGGGGGGCGGACGCTACCCGGGCCATGACGCGGCCCTGGCCCACGTCCGACGCCTGATCGCCGAGGGTGCCGACATCCTCGACATCGGCGGCGAGTCGACCCGGCCGGGCGCGGAGCCCGTCGACGAAGCCGAGGAGATCGCCCGCACCGTCCCGCTGATCGCCGCGATCCGCAGCGAGAGCGCTCTCCCGATCTCCATCGACACCATGAAGCCCGCCGTGGCCCGCGCCGCCGTCGCGGCCGGGGCCACGATGTGGAACGACGTCTCCGGCCTCGCCTTCGCCCCGGATTCCGTGGCGGTCGCGGCCGACCTCGGCTGCGAGGTGGTGCTGATGCACGGCCTGCAGCCCGGCGGCTTCGCTCACCTTTCGCCCATGGAGGGTGATAGGGTGGCCGAGGTGGTGGCCGATCTCGCCGCGCGCGCCGAGCAGGCGATTGCCTGCGGGGTGCAGCGGGACAGGATCCTGCTCGATCCCGGCATCGGCTTCGGCAAGACCGCAGAACAGGGGCTTTGTTTGACCGCCGCGCTCGACCGGATCGCCGCCCTCGGCTTTCCGGTCCTGTACGGCGCCAGCCGCAAGCGCCTGATCGCGGCGGTCGATCCCTCGGCCAGCGACGCCGGGGACCGGCTCGGCGGCTCGCTGGCGCTGGCGCTGGCGGCGGCGGCCCGGGGGGCGGCGGTGATCCGCGTTCACGACGTGCGCGAGACGGTCCAGGCGCTGGCCGTGCAGGCGGCGCTGCGCCAGCCGACCCTCTAAGGGCCTTGCCCTCATCGCGTCCGGCGGCCATCTGGCGGGAATGAGCCTGTCCTCCCTCAATCCGTGGATCGCCCTCGCCATCGCCGGCGCGCTGGAGATCGTCTGGGCCTCCGGCTTCAAGTTCGTCAGCCTGCAGCGCCCCCTGATTTCGGCTGCGGTTGGCGTGGCCATGTTGGCCAGCTTCTTCTTCCTCTGGCTGGCCACCCAGAAGCTGCCGATCGGCACCGCCTACGCCATCTGGACCGGGATCGGCGCGGTCGGCGCCGCGACCGTGGGCATCGTCGTCTATGGCGAGCCGGCCACGGCGGTCCGCATCGTCTGCATCGTGCTGATCGTCGCCGGAATCGTCGGGCTGAAGCTGTTCTCCGGGGCCCCGGCATGAGTGAGCCAGCCCCCCGACCCCTGTCCCGCGTCTTGATCATTGCCGGTTCCGACTCCGGCGGCGGCGCCGGGCTGCAGGCCGATCTCAAGGCCGTGACCCTGCTGGGCGGCTTTGCGGCTACGGCGGTGACGGCGATCACCGTGCAGAACACCCTCGGCGTGCACGGTGTGCATCCGCTGCCGCTGGACCTGATCGAGGCCCAGGCCAGGGCCGTGCTCGACGACATCGGGGCCGATGCGATCAAGACCGGGATGCTGGGCTCGGTCGAGGTGGTGGAGCGGGTCGCGGCCATTCTCGACACCAGCGCCGCCCCGGCGGTGGTCGATCCGGTGATGGTGGCCAAGGGCGGCCATCCTTTGCTCGCCGAGGCGGCTGTGGCCGCCGTGCGCGACCTGATGATCCCGCGCGCGGCCCTGCTCACCCCCAATGCGCCGGAGGCCGAGGCCCTGACCGGGCTGGAGGTGCGCGACCTCGATGGCCAGCGCCGGGCCGGGGAGGCGCTGCTGGCGCTGGGCGCCCGCGCGGTGCTGATGAAGGGCGGCCACGTGCCGGGCGACACGGTGCTCGACCTGCTCCTGACGCCGGCCGGTGAGACGGTGCTGGAAGGCCCGCGCGTCGAAACGCGCCACACGCACGGTACCGGCTGCACCCTGGCCAGCGCCTGCGCCGCAGGCCTCGCCAGGGGCCTGCCGCTGGAGCGGGCGGTGGCCGAGGCCTGGGCCTATGTCGCGGAGGCGATCCGCCGGGCCCCGGGCCTGGGCGGCGGCCACGGCCCCCTCGACCACGGATGGCCGGTGCGCGACCGATGAGCGACGCCGCCGCCCTTGTCGCCTGCCTGCGCGACAGCCCGCGCGTCATGAAGGTGCTGCGGACCGTGCGCGACCTCGGCCTGCCGGACTGGCGGCTGTTCTCGGGAGCGGTGTTCCAGACCGTCTGGAACGCCCGCATCGGCCGGGCGCCCGACTACGGGCTGAAGGACTTCGACATCGGCTACTTCGACCCGGACACCCGCTGGGACGCCGAGGATGTGGTGATCCGCCGGGTCGCCGCCGCCTTCGACGATGAGCTGTCGCCGTTGGTCGAGGTGCGCAACCAGGCGCGCGTGCACCTGTGGTTCGAACAGCGCTTCGGCGAGCCCTACACGGCCCTGGCCTCGACCGACGAGGCGCTCGCCCGCTTCGCTTGCCCCGCCTTCGCCGTCGGGGTGCGGCTGGAGCCGGACGACACGATCAACGGTTCGGGTTGGACGATGTGTTCGCCATGGTGCTGCGACCCGATCCGACCCGCGGCGTCGCCCGCGGCTGGGACCGTGTCGTCGCCTCGGCCACGGCGCGCTGGCCCGAACTGACCGTCATCGCCCCGGAGATTGCCTGATGCCCCAGCGCCAGAAACTGCGCCAATGGACCGTCGACGCCTTCGCGGCCGCGCCCTTCCGGGGCAATCCCGCCTGCGTGGTCGAGCCGTTCGACGCCTGGCCCGACGCTGCCTGGATGCAGGCGCTGGCGATGGAGAACAACCAGGCGGAAACCGCCTTCCTGCGCCGGACCGGCGATCCGGCGCGCTTCGACCTGCGCTGGTTCACCCCGACCATGGAGGTCGAGCTGTGCGGCCACGCCACCCTGGCCTCGGCCCATGTGCTGTTCGCCGAGCTGGGGGTCGAGGCCGGGGCGCTGACCTTCGACACCCTGTCTGGGCCGTTGACCGTGACCCGCGACGGGGAGGGCTATGCGATGGACTTCCCGGCCGACCCGCCCTCGCGGACGGCCGTGCCCGAGGGGCTGGCCGAGGCGCTGGGCGTCGACCCGGTTGAGGTCTGGGCGGCGCGCTATGTGGTGGCGCTGCTGCCGGACGCGGCGACCGTGCGCGGCCTGACGCCGGACATCGGGGCGCTGCACCGCATCGCCGGCGAGGCCACCGGCGGCAAGGGCAATATCGTCGTGGCGGCCCTGTCGGACGATCCGGCCTTCGATGTGGTGGACCGGTTCTTCGCCCCGGGCTCCGGGGTGGCCGAGGACCCGGCGACGGGGTCGGCCCATTGCATCCTTGCGCCCCTCTACGCCGACCGGCTCGGCCGGCCGGAGGTGCGCTTCCTGCAGGCCTTCCCGGGCCGGGGCGGCGACATCGTCACCCGGATGGAGGGCGACCGCGTGATCCTGGGCGGGCGGGCGGTGACGACGGTCGAGGCCCGGCTGCGTCTCGATCCGCCTTCCGCCGCCGCCTGAAGAGCGGCTACAGTCGGCGTTCAGCCGGCATTCAGCGCCGCTTCCCTAGACCCGACGGCATGAGCCACCTTCTCCGCCTTTCCGGCCCGCTTGCGGCCCTCGCCCTCGGGAGCCTCCTCGCTGCCCTGCCGGCCGGTGCGGCCGAGGCCCAGGTGCGCAGTCCCTTCGTCACCCAGCTGCGCCAGAGCGAGGCGCGCGAGGAGACCCGCGAGGGGCGGCGCATGGAGCTGGGCGAGCTGCTGCGCCGCGTGGCCGCCGGCCGTCCCGGGCGGATGGTGCCCGGCGGCGTCCAGCCGCGCGGCGATGTCTATGTGATCCAGTGGGAGTATCCGGGAGGGCGCGTCGTCGATATCACCGTCGATGCGCGCACGGCCCGTGTGCTCGAGGAGCGATGAATGCGCGTGCTTCTGGTTGAGGATGATGCCGACCTGTCGCGGCAGCTGAAGGCGGCGCTCGGCGACGCCGGCTACGCCGTGGATCATGCGCCCGACGGCGAGGAGGCCTGGTTCCTCGGCGACACCGAGCCCTATGACGTGGTGGTGCTGGATCTCGGCCTGCCCAAGATCGACGGCGTGTCGGTGCTGGAGCGCTGGCGCCGGGAGGGCAAGACGACGCCGGTGCTGATCCTGACCGCGCGCGGGGCCTGGTCGGACAAGGTCGCGGGCTTTGACGCCGGGGCCGACGATTATCTGACCAAGCCGTTCCACACCGAGGAACTGCTGGCGCGGCTGCGGGCGCTGCTGCGGCGATCGGCCGGCCACGCCCAGGCGACCCTGACCTGCGGCGGGCTGCGGCTCGATCCGCGCGCGGCCCGGGCCAGCGTCGCGGGCGAGCCCCTGCGCCTGACCAGCCTCGAGTACCGGCTGCTGCACTATCTGATGATGCACCAGGGCCGGGTCATCAGCCGCACCGAACTGGTCGAGCACCTCTACGACCAGGACTTCGACCGCGACTCCAACACCATCGAGGTGTTCGTCGGCCGGCTGCGCAAGAAGATCGGGCCGGACCGCATCGAGACGGTGCGCGGGCTGGGCTATCGCCTGACGCCGCTGGCCGGCGAGACCGAGGCGGCGTGATCCGGCTGCCGGCGGGGCTGCGCTGGCCGGTGGGGGTGGTCCGACCGGGCCGCTCCCTGACCCTGCGCCTGATCTGGCTGGCCACGGCCTGGATCGCCGCGGCGCTGGTCCTGACCGGCTATGTCCTGACCTCCCAGTTCCAGGAGTCCGGCCTGCGCCGGCTCAGCGGGGTCCTGAACACCACGCTGGACGCCCTCGTCGTGGCCTCCGCCCGCGCCCCGGACGTGGCCCAGACGCCGCAGATCATGGACCAGCGCACGCTCGACATCTTCTCGGGCAAGTACTGGACCATCGCCTTGCCGGACGGGGAGGGCGGGCTGCGCCCTGTGGCCCGCTCGCGCTCGCTGTGGGACTCCGATCTCTACATCCCGGCGGGGCTGTACGAGCGTCTGGAGGCCTCGCCAGGCGCGGTGATCACCTACAACGACATCGGCCCGAACGACGAGCCGGTGCGCGTCGCCGCGACGTTGAAGGAGATCGCCAGCCGCGGTGATCGAGTCGTCTATCTGGCGGCCATCGACCGGTCGAACATCGACATCGACACGGCCCAGTTCGCGCGGCTGACCTGGACCGCGCTGGGGCTGCTGGGCATCGGCCTGATCGCGGCGGTGCTGTTCCAGGTGCGGATTGGCCTGCGGCCCCTCTACGACCTGCAGACCGAGATCGCCGATGTGCGCAAGGGCAAGGCGGCGCGGGTGCAGCGCCCCTATCCGCGCGAGATCCAGCCGCTGGCCGAACAGGTCAACCGGCTGCTGGAGCACAATCACGAGGTCGTCGAGCGGCAGCGCACCCACGTCGGCAACCTGGCGCATGCGCTGAAGACGCCGCTCTCCGTCCTGCTGGCCGAGGTCAACGGCCGCGAGGGGCCGCTGCCCGATCTGGTCCGTCGGCAGACGGACGTGATGAAGAACCAGGTCGACCACCACCTGCGCCGCGCCCGCGCCGCCGCCCGGGCCCAGTCCAGCGGCGAGCGCACCTCGGTGCCCGAGGTGCTGGACGAGCTGGCGGTGATGATCGAGCGGGTGCTGCAGGACAAGAACCTCGAGATCGACTGGCGCGCGCCGGAGGACCTCTTCTTCCGGGGAGAGCGGCAGGACCTGCAGGAGATCCTCGGCAACCTCATCGAAAACGCTGGCAAGTGGTCGCGCCGCCGGGTGCGGGCCCTGGCCGGGCCCGCCGGCGCGGGGCGGCTGGTCGTGGTGGTCGAGGACGACGGGCCGGGCGTCCCCGAGGCCCAGCGGGCCGAGATCCTGCGGCGCGGCGCGCGCGCCGACGAGGCGACGCCCGGGTCGGGCCTCGGGCTGGCGATCGTCGACGAACTGACGCGCGCCTACGGCGGGCGGCTGACCCTCGCCGAAAGCGAGCTCGGCGGCCTCAAGGCGGTGCTGGAGCTGCCCGCGGCCGAGGCCTGAAGCCAGCGACAACAGAGTATTCATTAACCGGAAGGCCCCAGAGTATCGTCTTCCTGAGTTTGGGGAGCTCGGAATGTCCGCCCTCACGGCCGCCCAGGCGGCCGGCGTCGCGCAACTGATCGAGATGGTCCCGGACGCAGTGCTGGCGCGTCTGGCCGAGGCCGTGTCCCTGATGCACAGCGCCCGCGCCGAGGCCCTGGCCCGGATGATCGCGCTGGAAGGCCGCGACCGCGAGCGCCGCGCCATCGCCTTCGGGCCGGTCATTCCCCTCTTCGACGCGCGGGCGGATGGTTTTCCGACCGAGGTCTATCCGCGGCGGACCCTCGGCCGGCTGTGGAAGCTGGCCAGCGTGCCGGAGCCGGGCCTGACCGAGCGGCTCGACATGATCGGCACCGAGGATGCCGTCATTCACCGCATCAGCGACCAGTTTCTGCGCGCCGCGGCCCGCGCCCTGCGCGAGACACCGGAAGTGTGCTGGCCGGACGGCGAAGAGGCGCGACGGGAGCGCCTGGCCCGGCTGCTCGAGCTGGCCCCTCTGATGCGGCGCGCCGCGGAACGCCTCGATCAGTGGATCCAGAAGCCGGACGAGGACCAGGTGGCGGAGCTGCGGGTGCTGTTCGCCCAGGCGGCCGAGCGGTTCCCGGACGGGCCCGAACGTCTGGTCGAGCTGATGTTCGCGCACATGCCCGAGGCCCCGCCGGTGCTGCGAGTCCTGACCCTGAGCGCCGAGGTGGCCGTCTACAGCGACGTCCTGTCGAACTCTGAACTCGCTCCCTTCGTCGACACCCTGCTGGCGGCGACGGAGACCCGGGTGGCGGCCGTCGAGGCGTTTGTCGCAGCGCCGGCTCGCGAGCAGGTGCGCGCCACAGTCGCAGCCATCGGCTGGTGCGCCGACGTGCTCCGCGAGATGCGGCTGACCGTCAAGCCGGAGCCGGCCAGCGCCTGGGGCATGGCCGTCCGCGACATGCAACTGCGCATCGAGCGCCAGGCCATCGCCGCGCTGGAAACCGGATCCGCGCATGTCGAGGCGGCTTTTCCGCTCGTCCGGCCGAAGCTGGCGCCGAAGACGGCGTCGGCCTCGCCGGACCTTACCGCTCCGGCCGAGGCCCCGGAGATCGAGGCGGCCATCAACCTGCTGGGCGTCATCGACCAGGCGCGCGTGACCTTGACGGAGTTTGGCGTTGAGGGCGTGCGACTCGCCACCATGAAGGCGGTCATCAGCCATCTGGTCGAGTTCACCGAGAAGGGTGTGCTGAAGCCGACCGAGACGGGCCCGAACGGTCCGAAGCTGCTGCGGCGCGCCGCCGATGTGCTGCGCGCCATCGGCGAGAGGGAGTTGGCGCGGGCGGTGCTGCGACGCCTCGACGCCCGGCTGAATGACGCAGGCATGGCGTCGTCTGGCGCGATCGCCTAGACGGAGGCCATGACGGTCTTCTGGTTGCTATCCGGCTTGGCGGCGGCGCTCGCGGCCTGGACCCTGCTGACCTTTGCGCGGCGCGGCGAGGACATGCCCGCCGGCGCCCCCGATCCCGTGCACGAGCTCGACGAGCTGGAGCGCCTTCGCGCGCGCGGCCTGATGAGCGCCGAGGCGCACGCCGTGGCCCACGCCGAGGCCGCCCGTCGACTGCTGCGAGAGACCGCCGTCGGCGAGGCGCCCCTGCGCCCCAGTCCGCGCGACCGGCTGTGGGCCGCGGGCGCGGCCGCCGCTTCGGCCGCCGCGGCGCTCGGTCTCTATCTGGTGTTTGGCGCGCCTGGCTATGCGGATCGGCCGCATGCCGTGCGGGTGGCGGAGTGGGCGCAGACGCCGGAGCTTCTGGAGCCGGACCAGCTGGCCGCGGTGATGACCGCGGCGGTGGCGGAGCGGCCGAGCGATCCCGAGGCCCAGGCCATGCTGGGGGCCGCGCGCTTCACCGCCGGCGATCCGCTGGGCGCCGCCTCGGCCTTCCGGCGCGTCGTGACGCTGCAGCCAGACAATGCCCAGGCCTGGGCGCGGCTGGGCGAGTCGCTGGTGCGGGCCGCCCAGGGGACGATCGGCGGCGACGCCGAGGCCGCCTTCCGCGAGTCGATCCGCCTCGATGCGCAACAGGGCGGGGCGCGCTACTACCTCGGCGAACTGGCGCTCCAGCGCGGGGACCCGGAGGAGGCGCGCGCCATGTGGGGGCCGCTGATCGATGTCCTTTCGCCGTCCGACCCGCGGCGGGCTGACCTGATCGCGCGGCTGGAGGCGGCGTCGTGACGCCTTCCCCCCGGGCGCGCCCGCGCCTATCAGGCGGGCGGTCATGAGCTGGCTTCCCAAATCCCCCAAGGCGCGCCGTCGGCTGTGGATCGTCACGGCGATCGCCCCTGTGCTCGCGCTGGCCGTCGGCCTGTCGCTGTGGGCCATGAGCGACCGCGTCACCTTCTTCGTCACCCCGGCCGAAGCCACGCCGGAGACGGCCCCCGAGGGCCGGCTGATGCGGCTAGGCGGTCTGGTCGAGGCCGGCAGCGTCGCCCATGGGGCCGACGGCCAGGTGCGCTTCGTGGTTGGCGACGGCGGCGCCACAACCCCGGTCGTCTACCAGGGCGACCTGCCTGACCTGTTCCGCGAGGGCCAGGGCATCGTCGCCGAAGGCGTGTTCCGCGCCGACCGCACCTTCGAGGCGCGGCAGGTGCTGGCCAAGCACGACGAGACCTACATGCCGCGCGAGATCGCCGATCGCCTCAAGGAACGGGGCGAGTGGCGTCCCGAGACCGGCGAGGCCGCGCCCTTGCGCGCCCTGCAAAGCGAGACGCCGTGATCGTCGAGGCCGGGGCCTTCGCCCTCATCCTGTCGCTGGTGCTGGCGGTGGCCTCGACCGGGCTGGCGCTGGCCGGACGGCTGCGCCGCAGCCCCGGGCTGTCGGGCGCGGCGACCGGGGCCATGGTCGGCTCGGCGGGCGCCGCCGCCCTGGCCTTCGCCGCCCTGATCTACGCCTTCGTGGTGTCCGACTTCTCGGTCAGCAACGTCGCGGCCAACTCCCACACCGACAAGCCGATGCTCTACAAGGTGGCCGGGGCGTGGGGCAGCCACGAGGGCTCGCTGGTCCTGTGGTGCCTGGTCATGGCCGGCTTCGGCGCCGTGCTGGCGCTGGGCCGCGGCCTGCCGTTCCGGCTGCGCACCTCGGCGATGGCGGCGCAGGGGGCGCTGACCACCCTGTTCCTCGCCTTCGCGGTGTTCACCTCCAACCCCTTCAACCGGCTCGACCCCGCGCCGGTCCAGGGCCAGTCGCTCAACCCGCTGCTGCAGGACCCGGCGCTGGCGGCCCACCCCCCCATGCTCTACCTCGGCTATGTCGGTTTCTCGGTGCCGTTCGCCCTGGCCGTGGCGGCCCTGGCCGAGGGGCGGGTCGACGCCGCCTGGGGGCGCTGGGTGCGGCCCTGGGCCCTGGCCAGCTGGGCCTTCCTGACCGCCGGCATCGCGCTCGGCAGCTTCTGGGCCTACTACGAGCTGGGCTGGGGCGGCTGGTGGTTCTGGGACCCGGTCGAGAACGCCTCCTTCATGCCCTGGCTGGCTGGCGCGGCCCTGTTGCATTCGGCGGTGGTGACCGAGCGACGCGGGGCCCTCAAGGCCTGGACCGTCTTCCTCGCCCTGTCGGCCTTCAGCCTGTCGATCCTCGGCGCCTTCCTGGTGCGCTCGGGCGTGCTGACCAGCGTGCACGCCTTCGCCGTCGACCCGCAGCGCGGCATGGTCCTGCTCGGCATCCTCGCCGTCGCCGCCGGGGCCGCCTTCGCCCTGTTCGCCTGGCGCGCCCCGACGCTGAGTGGCGGCGGCGTGTTCGCCCCGGTCAGCCGCGAGGCGTCGCTGGTGCTCAACAACATCTTCCTCGCCGCGGCCACGGCGACGGTCCTGCTGGGCACCCTCTATCCGCTGATGCTGGAGGCCGCGACGGGCCAGACCATCTCGGTCGGGCCGCCCTATTTCGACCTGACCTTCTCGCCGCTGATGGCGGCGGCGCTGTTGATCCTGCCGGCGGGACCGCTGCTGGCGTGGAAGCGTGGCGACCTGCGCGGCGTCGGCCAGCGTCTGATGTGGGCGGCGCTGGCGGCGCTGGCCGCGGGCCTGGTGACCGTGGCCCTGCACGACCTGGGCAAGGCGCTGGCCGCCTTCGGCGTCGCCCTGGGCGTCTGGCTGATCGCCGGGGCGCTCAGCGAGGTGGCCGAGCGGGTGCGCCTGTTCCGCGCCCCCTGGCCCGAGGTGCGCCGCCGCACCCTTGGATTACCCATGGGGGCCTGGGGCGCCACCCTGGCTCATGCCGGCCTCGGCGTCTTCCTGCTCGGGGCGGTGGTGGAGACGAGCTTCAAGATCGAGGCCCAGGGCGTGGTCTCGCCCGGCGGGGTCGTGCAGGCCGGCCCCTACGCCGTCACCCTCAACAGCGTCGGCGTGGTCGAGGGGCCCAACTATCTGGCCGAGCAGGGCCGCGTCACCGTGGCCCGCACCGACGGTTCGGTCGCGCGCGACCTGACGCCGGAGCGCCGCTTCTTCCCCGCCGGCGGCCAGACGACCACCGAGGTCGGGCTCGACTTCCGCGGCCTCGACGACGTCTATGTGGTGATCGGCGAGCGCCGGGCCGGGCCGGACGGGCAGCAGGCCTGGAGCCTGCGGGTCCATTACAATCCGTGGGCGCGACTGATCTTCCTCGGCGCGGCGCTGATGACCCTGGGCGGGCTGGTCAGCCTCGCCGACCGACGGCTGCGCACCACGCCGGTCCAGCCGCGAAAGGCCCCGGCGTGAAGCGCCGAATCCTGTTCGCCGCGGTCGCCGCCGTGATGCTCACGGCCCAGGCCGAGCCGCCCGCCGCGCCGGACCGGCCGCTGGCCGACCCGGCCCTGGAAGCGCGGGCCCAGGTCCTGTTCGAGGACATCCGCTGCGTCGTCTGCCAGCACGAGGCGATCGCCGATTCGCCCGCCGGGGTGGCCGGCGACATGCGCGCCTGGGTGCGCGAGCAGGTGGCGGCGGGCCGCACCGACCAGCAGATCCGCGACGAGCTGGTGCGGCGCTACGGCGACTATGTGCTGTTCACCCCGCCGTTCCGGGCCGAGACCCTGCTGCTCTGGCTGGTCCCCTTCCTGATCGCCGGCGGGGCCGCCGCCGGCCTGGTGATCTGGGCCCGCCGGCGCCGCGCGCCCGAGCCGGCGCCGCTGTCCGACGAGGAGGCCGCGCGCCTCTCCGAGCTTACCGCCGCTGCAAGGAACCGCCGCGATCCCGCCGCACCTGCGCCTCACGTCGAACCCTGATCGCGGTCAAGCCTGTCGCACCGGCGTTGGCCACAGGCGGCGACGCGCTATATCAAGACTCAACAGCCCCCTCCCGGGGGCGGGGCAAGCATGGAACGACGGCACGCGATGGTGAAGCGCAAGGAGTTCATTCTGGGGGCCGCGGTGGGGCTGACCTTCGCGGCGGCGGCGACGGCGGGCGGGGTCATCCAGTGGCCCGGCGCGCAGGCCGAGGCGGTCCAGGCCGGCCGGCTGATCCCCAGCTCCGGCGTGGCCGGGGCGGCTTTCGCCCCGCCGCAGGGTGCGCCGCGCTCCTTCGCCGACATCTTCGACCAGGTGGCCCCGGCGGTGGTGCAGATCGACGTCCGCGCCCGCATCCCGACCCCCCGCGGCGGTGGCATGTTCACCATCCCTGGCACCCCCTTCCAGTTCCCGATGCCGCCCGGCGCCGCGCCCGGTGGCCAGGGTGAAGGTGAAGGCGAGGACGACGAGGGCGTCGTCTCCCAGGGCTCGGGCTCGGGCTTCTTCATCTCGGCCGACGGCTTCATCGTCACCAACAACCATGTGATCGAGAACGCCGAGGAGATCACCATCCGCCTGTCGGACGAGCGCGAGCTGACCGCCCGTCTGGTCGGGCGCGATCAGGCCACCGACCTCGCCGTGCTCAAGGTCGACGGCGGGCCCTTCCCGTTCGTGCAGTTCGAGGAGAACGCGACCCCGCGCGTCGGCGACTGGGTGCTGGCGGTCGGCAACCCCTTCGGCCTTGGCGGCACGGCCACGGCCGGCATCGTCTCCAGCACCGGCCGGAACCTGCCGCTGCAGGAGGGCACCTTCACCGATTTCCTGCAGATCGACGCCGCCATCAACCGCGGCAACTCGGGCGGCCCGACCTTCGACATCTACGGCCGGGTCGTGGGGGTGAACACGGCGATCTTCTCGCCCACCGGCGGCTCGGTCGGCGTCGGCTTCGCCATTCCGGCCTCGACCGCCCGGACCATCACCGAGCGCCTGATGAGCGGCCAGCAGATCGAGCGGGGCTATCTCGGGGTCGAGATCACCAATGTGCTGCCGGAGTACCGGGAGTCGCTGGGGCTGCCGGCCGACTTCCGCGGCGCCTACATCAATGACGTGACGCCGGACACGCCGGCGTCCCGCGCCGGCCTGCGGGCCGGGGACATCGTCACCTCCGTCAATGGCCAGCGGGTCGACGGTTCGACGGCGGTGACCCGCGCGGTGGCGGCCACCCAGCCGGGCGAGACGCTGGAGCTGGAGATCCTGCGCGAGGGCCGGCCGCAGACCCTGACGGTCCGCGTCGGTCGTCGACCGGAGAATCTGGGCGCCCAGACGACCGACACGCCCGACGCCGAGGCCCCGGCGGAGGCCCCGGTCACGGGCGAGGTCATCGAGGGCCTGCGGGTGACGCCGGTCACAGCTGCCCTCCGCCAGCGCTTCGAGCTGCCGGCTGATGTGTCCGGCCTCGTGATCACCGAGGTGACGCCGCGGTCGGCCGCGGGCCGCCTCGGCATCCAGCCTGGCATGGTGATCCGCCAGATCAACCAGCGTCCGGTCAGCGCGCCGGCAGACTTCCGCACCGCGGTCGCGGCGGCGCGCCGCGACGGGCGCTCCGGTGTCTTGTTGATGCTGCGCACGGCGCAGGGCAACCGCCCGGTCGTGCTTGAGCTGGCCGAGGCCGAGTAATCCGGGCCGCCCCCGATCCGGCGGGTCGGGGGCGCGCCTGCTGTTGGGACGAGGGGAGGGGACCTCATGCGCATTCTGGTCGTCGAGGACGACGCCGAGGCCGCCGGCGCCATGGTGCGCGGCCTGACCGAGGCGGGCTATCAGGTCACCCACGCGGTGGACGGCGCCTACGGGCTGCTGGAGGCGCAGAAGGGCGGCTATGACGTCTATGTCGTCGACCGCATGATGCCGCGGCTGGACGGGGTCGGCATGGTCGAGACCCTGCGCGGCGGCGGCGACCAGACGCCGGTGCTGTTCCTGTCGGCCCTCGGCGAGGTCGAGGACCGGGTCACCGGCCTGAAGGCCGGGGCGGACGACTATCTGGTCAAGCCCTACGCCTTCGCCGAGCTGATCGCCCGGGTCGAGGCCCTGGCCCGCCGCCGCGAGACCGGCGGCGTGCAGACGGTGCTCAAGGTCGGCGACCTCGAGATGAACCTGATCGCCCGCACGGTGCATCGCGCTGGCCAGGAGATCGACCTGCAGCCGCGTGAGTTCCAGCTTCTGGAATTCCTCATGCGCCACGCCGGCCAGTCGGTGACCCGCACCATGCTGCTGGAGAAGGTGTGGGAGTACCACTTCGACCCCCAGACCAATGTCATCGACGTTCACATCAACCGCCTGCGCGCCAAGATCGACAAGGGCTTCGACCGCCCCATGCTGCAGACCGTCCGCGGCGCGGGCTACCGACTGGAGGCGTGATTGTGCTTTCCCTCCCCCGCGGGGGAGGGTGGCCCGAAGGGCCGGGTGGGGCGGGCTAGGCGACACGATAGCGCTCGCAGGGAGGAGGCTGTGGCGGACATCGCGAAAGCCCGGCGCATGCGCAAGGCGATGACGCCCGCCGAGGCGCGGCTCTGGACCGCGCTCCGAACGCTTCGATCGGAGGGGCTGCACTTCCGCCTCCAGGCGCCCCTGCGGGGCTACTTCCTCGACTTCTTCTGCTGGTCGCGCGGGGTCGTCGTCGAAGCGGATGGAGCTTCTCATCACGACGACGACCGCGCCCGAAGGGACCGGGTCCGGGATGCGGTGCTGTCGCGCGAGGGGCTGCTGACGCTGCGCTTCGCCAATGTGGTGATCAGGGACCATCTGGACGCCGTCATCGAACAGGTGCGGGACGCTTGCCTAGCCCGCCCCACCCGGTCGCCGCTTCGCGCCGACCACCCTCCCCCGCAGGGTGAGGGAGATGGTAGAGACTCCCCCGAATGACCCTGCCCTCCATCTTCCGGCGCACGCCGTTCCGGGTGACGCTGCTGTTCGTGGCGCTGTTCGCGGCGGCGGCGAGCGCCGTGCTCGGCTGGGTGTTCATCACCTCGGCGGACGAGGCGCGGGCGCGGGCCGAGGCGGATGTGCGCGCCGAGGTCGAGGTGCTGACCGCCATCTATCGCGAGCGCGGCGTCGAGGCGCTGAACGCCGCCCTGGTCGACCGCACGGCGCGCGGCGGGGCCGGCCTCTATCTGCTGATGGCCGGCGACGGCGCGACCATCACCGGAAACATCAGCGTCTCGCCGATCGACGACTTCACCGGCGATGAGCAATGGCAGACCTTCCGCCTGACCTCGACGGACGAGGACGGGCGGGTCGTTCGGCCCCAGTCGCTGGGCGTGCAGGTGCGGCTGGCCGGCGGCCACCTGCTGTTCGTGGGCCAGGACGTCGGCGATATCGAGCGTTACCTCGGCCGCCTGACCCAGGCCCTGTGGACGGCCATGCTGGTGGTGGTGCTGCTGGGCATCGGCGGCGGCCTGCTGATCAGCCGCAACCTCGAGCGCTCCATGGCGCGGCTGAACCGGGTTGTCGCCGCCGTCGAGGGCGGTGACCTGACGGCCCGGGCCGAGGTGCGTGGGGCGGGTGACGAGATCGACGAGCTGGGGCAGGGGCTGAACCACATGCTCGACCGGCTGCAGAGCTCGATGGCCTCGATCCGGCACGCCGGCGACGCCATCGCCCACGACCTGCGCTCGCCATTGACGAGGATGCGGGCGAAGCTGGAGGTGGCGCTGATCGATGTGGAGAGCGGCCGGCTGGACGGGGCGGACGCCCTGCAGACGGCGCTGGCCGAGGCCGACCACCTGCTCAAGACCTTCAACACCGTGCTGGCCATCGCCCGGCTGCAGGCGGTGTCCGAGCCGCCGGATCCGGAGACCTTCGACGCCGCGGACCTGGCCGCCGACATGGCCGAGCTCTACGAGCCGGCGGCCGAGGACAAGGGGCTGGACTTCTCCGCCGAGATCGAGCGGGGTCTGCCGCTGCGGGCCAACCGGCCGTTCCTGGCCCAGGCCCTGGCCAATCTGATCGACAACGCCATCAAGTACACGCCCGCGGGCGGGGCGGTGATGCTGCGCGCGCGCCGCCGCTCCTCCGGCGAGGTCGAGTTCTCGGTCACCGACACCGGCCCCGGCGTTCCGGACGAGGATCGGGCGCGGGTGCTGGAGCGCTTCGTTCGCCTCGACAACAGCCGCAGCGAGGCCGGGGCGGGGCTGGGCCTGTCGCTGGTCACCGCCGTGGTGGCCGCGCACGGCGGCCGGGTCCAGCTGGACGAGGGGCCCGGGGCCTATGACGGCTTCGGGCCGGGCCTGCGGGTCGCGCTCGTGCTGCCGTCGGCATGAGCCTCGCGGCGCGCCTGCGGCCCTGCGGCCCCGTAATCAATCCCGCGGCGGCGGCGCGGGCGTTCGAGGATCTGGGCGGGCCGCAGCCGTGGGAGGCGCTGGCCCCCGTGTTCGCCGCCTCGCCCTATCTGACGGCGCTGGGACGCCGCGACCCGGCGCGGCTGGCTGGGCTCCTTGGGGACGACCCGGACGCCCGCCTGACCGATCTGCTGACCCGGACCGCGGCGCTGGAGGGTGGGGCCGAGGCCGTGTCCGGTCCGCTGCGCCGACTCAAGGCCGAGCTGCACCTGCTGACGGCCCTGGCCGACCTGGGTGGTGTCTGGCCGCTGGAGCGGGTCACCGGCGCGCTCAGCGCCTTCGCCGACGCCGCCGTCGGCGCCGCGCTGAAGGCGCTGGTCCATGACCTGCGCGGCCGCGGGGTGCTGACCAGCCCGACGGACGACCCCCGCGGGCCCGTTCCGGGCCTGTTCCTGCTGGCCATGGGCAAGCACGGGGCGGGGGAGCTGAACTACTCTTCGGACATCGACGTGTCGGTGTTCTGGGAGCCGGAGGTCGTGCAGACCGTCCTGTCCGGATCGGTCGAGCCGCAGCGCATCATGGACCGGCTGGCCCAGGGGCTGGCGACCCTGCTCTCGGAGCGCACCGGCGAGGGCTATGTCTTCCGCACCGATCTGAGGCTGCGACCGGACCCGTCCTCGACGCCGCCGGCCGTCGCCGCCCCGATGGCGCTGGCCTACTACGAGTCCGTCGGCCAGAACTGGGAGCGCGCCGCCTTCATCAAGGCGCGTCCGCTGGCGGGCGACCTGGCCGAGGCGAGGGCTTTCCTCGACGCCCTGAAGCCCTTCGTCTGGCGCCGCAGTCTCGACTATCCGGCCATCCTCGACATCCAGTCGATCAAGCGCCAGATCCACGCCTGGAAGACGGGGGAGGGGCTGAGCGCCGCCGGCGCCAACCTCAAGCTCGGCCGCGGCGGCATCCGCGAGATCGAGTTCTACGCCCAGACCCAGCAGCTGATCCTCGGCGGGCGCGACCCGTCGTTGCGGTCGCCGCGCACGGTCGACGCCCTCGCCGCCCTGGCCGCCGCGGCCCGGACCCCGCCGGAGGCGGCTGAGGAGCTGACCGCCGCCTATCGCCGCCTGCGCGATCTGGAGCACCGGGTGCAGATGCTCGACGACGAGCAAAGCCATGTGCTGCCGATCGATGCCGATCGCCGCCGGGCGGTCGCCGCTCTCGCCGGGGCCGACGATCTGGCCGCCTTCGACGCCGGCGTCGAGGCGCTGCTGCAGGCGGTCAACGCCCGCTACGGCGAGCTGTTCTCCGAGGAGGAGGATCTGTCCTCCCCATGGGGCAGTCTGGTCTTCACTGGGGTCGAGAACGACCCGGAGACGCTGCAGACGCTGGCCCGCATGGGCTTCGACGACCCGGCCGCGGTCAGCGCCACAATCCGCGCCTGGCACCACGGGCGCATCCCCGCCACGCGCAGCGCCCGGGGGCGGGAGCTGTTCACGCGGCTGGCCCCGCGGCTGCTGACCGCGGCGGCGGAGACCGGGGCGCCGAACGCTGCCTTCACCCGCTTCTCGACCTTCTTTGCGGGCCTGACCGCCGGGGTGCAGGTCCAGGCCCTGTTCCTGAACCAGCCGGAGCTGTTCACCCTGCTGGTGCGGGTGATGGCCTTCGCGCCGCGGCTGGCGCGCCAGCTGGGCCGGCATCCGGCGACGCTGGACAGTATCCTCGACGAGCGCTTCCTCGCGCCGCTGGACGAGGACACCGGCGCGCTCGACGAGATCGCCGCGGCCGCCGGCGACGCCGACTTCGAGGAGGCGATGAACCGCGTCCGGCGGGCGGTGCGCGAACAGGCCTTCCGCATCGGCCTGCAGACCATCCTCGGCCGGGCGGGGGCGGAAGCGGCCGGTCGCGCCTTCACCGCCCTGGCCGATGCGGCGCTCGCGGCGCTCGCCCCGGCGGCCCTGCGCGAGGCTGAGCGGCTGGCCGGCGCCTGTCCGGGCGCGGTGGCGGTGGTGGCGCTGGGCAAGGCCGGCTCGCGCGAGATGACGGCGGCGTCCGATCTCGACCTGATGACGGTGTACGAGGCGCCCGATGGCGCCGTGTCAGCGGGGCGCGGCTGGCCCGCCGATGTCTTCTTCGCCCGCTTCACCCAGCGGCTGGTAGCGGCGCTCTCCACCCAGACGGCGGAGGGCGGGCTGTACGATGTGGACATGCGCCTGCGCCCCTCCGGCTCGGCGGGGCCGGTCTCGGTCAGCCTGCCGGCGATGGACCTCTACTATCGGGGCGAGGCCGACACCTGGGAGTTCCTCGCCCTGACCCGCGCCCGGGTGGCCTGGACCAGCGACCCTGCCTTCGGCGCGCGGGTGGCGACGACCATCGAGGCGGCCCTGCGCCGTCGCCGCCGCGGGGTGAAGGTCGCCGCCGACGTCCTGGCCATGCGCCGGCTGATGGACCGCGAGCGTCCGCCGCGGGGCGTCTGGGATCTGAAGCTCTCGCCGGGAGGGCTGGTCGACGCCGAGTTCGCCGCCCAGTTCCTGCAGCTGAAGGCCGCCGTCGCCGGCAAGCCGCTGACGGTCTCGACGCTCGAGGGCCTCGCCGGGGAGCCGAAGCTGGCCGAGGCCTGGCGGCTGCAGCAGCGGCTGTCCCAGGTCCTGGCCTGCGCCCTCGAGGAGACCGGCGACGTGGCGGCCGAGCCGTCGGGCCTGAAGCAGCGCCTGGCCGACGCGGCCGGCGTGGCCGACTTTGCGGCGCTCGAGGCGCGCCTCGAGACGCTCCGCAAGGCGGCGCGGGCCCGGCTGCTGCGCCTGCTCGGCGCCTGAGGCGACGGACTCGCCGCAGCGCGCCGTTCTATCTCCGTGGGGCGTTTGGGGCGGTCGCTGGCCGTCCGACGGAGACAAGACATGAAGGGCATCATTCTCATCGCTGCGCTCGGCCTGACCGCCGGCGCCGCCGCCGCCCAGGACCGCGGCGGACCGCTGGCCCGCGCCGACGCGGACAACGACGGGGTCATCACCCGCGCCGAGTTCGTCGAGGCGCGCCTCGCCCCCCTGCGGCGGCTCGATGCCGACGGTGACGGCACGATCACCCGCGCCGAGGCCGAAGCCGCCCGCGCCAGGGCGCCCGAGCGGCCGATGGGGCCGGAGCGGGCCGACGGGCCGCCGCCGGGACCTCGTGGAGAGGCGCGGGGCCCGCGCCGCGGCGACCGCCGGGGCCCGCCCGGCGAGCGCGGTCTCGATCAACTGCCGATCACCCTCGCGCAGGCCGAAGCCCGTGCGGCCGAGGGCTTCACCCGCTTCGACCTCGACGGCGACGGTCGCGTCACGGCCGCCGAGCGCGAGGAGCTGGAAAGCCGGATGTGGGCGGCGCGCGCCGGTGGCGGCTTCGGCGGCCCGGACGGCGACCGCTGAGGCCATGATGATGGATCGGCGCGGGCTTATTCCGGTCGCGGCCGCGTCCTCCGCAGGGGACGCAGCTTCGCCGTGGTGGCGCGCGCCGATCGGTCCGTGCTCAACTGGAGGCCTGAGTCCCGTCGGGGCCGGCCGCGGCGTGCTCGCCCGGCTGGCCGCCGCCGAGGACCGGACAGCGGGACGAGACGGGGTGGAGCGGTCAGAAGACCCGGACGAGGATCTGGTGCGGCGCGTGGCCGACGGCGATCCGGCCGCCATCCAGGCGCTGGTCGCCCGCAAGCTGCCGCGCATGACGGCGCTCGCCTGGCGCATGCTCGGCGACGCCTCCGAGGCCGAGGACGTGGCCCAGGAGGTCATGCTGCGCGCCTGGCGTCAGGCCCCGCGCTGGCGGCCGGGACAGGCGCGCTTCGACACCTGGCTGCACCGGGTGGCGCTGAACCTCTGCTACGACCGCCTGCGTCGCCGGCGCGAGGTGACCGTGGAGCATGTGCCCGAGCGGGTCGACGAGAGCGCCGACCCGGGCCGCGGGCTGGAGGCCGCCGACGTCGGCCGCCGTGTGCAGGCGGCGCTGGCGCGCTTGCCGGATCGCCAGCGGGAGGCGATCATTCTGTGTCACTATCAGGAGCTGTCGAACATCGAGGCGGCGGCCCTGATGTCGATCAGTGTCGAGGCGATGGAGAGTCTGCTGTCCCGCGGACGCCGGGCCCTGAGGACGGCGCTGCTGGAAATCGCCCCGGGCGGGGCGGGAGCATGAGGATGGATCGGACCCGACTTGGCGAACTGGCGGAGGCTTATGGAGCGGACTGGCGGCGCTGGCCGGAGCCCGAACGTGAGGCCGCGCGCGCCCTTCTGGCGGCCGATCCGGCCGCCGAACGGGTGCTGTTCGAGGCGCGCCAGCTCGACGCGGCCCTCGATCTGGCCCCGCGCCTCGAGGTGTCGGCCGCCCTGCGCGAGCGCGTCATCGCGGCTGCCCCGCGTCCCGTGACCGGGCCGTTCGCTGGCCTGCGCGCGGGCTGGCGCCGGTCCGGGGCCCCGGGGCGCTCGGTCTGGCTGTCCGGCATGGGCGTGGCGGCGGCGGTCTGCGCCGGCCTGCTGGTCGGGGAGGCCATGGTCGGGCGGGTGTCGGCCGGTTTGCAGGCCGAGCAGGTACTCTATCTCGCCTCGCTGGATGCGGTCGACGATACGGAGATCCTGCAATGAGCCCGCGTCTGCTGGGCGGGCTGCTGGCCCTGTCGCTGGCCCTGAACGCCTTCGCCATCGCCGGGGGCGTGACCGTGTGGCGTCAGCTCAAGGCCGTGGAGGCGCGCGTGGCCGAGCGCCTGCCGCCGCCCCAGCCCTCGTTCCGCCAGGCCATGGACGGTCTGTCGCCGGAGACCCGCGCGCGGGTGGACGAGGCCCTGCGGGCCGCGGCGCTGGCGGCCCAGCCGGACTTCGAGCGGGCGCGTGAGGCGCGGCGTCAGGCCATCGCCCGGTCGGCCGCCGCCGAGCTGGATCGCGCCGCCGTGTCCGCCCTGCTGGCGGAATCGCGCGAGGCGGAGCTGCGCGGTCGCATCCGTCTGGAGGCGGCGGCGCTGGACCTGTTCGAGACCCTGACGCCCGAGGAACGGGCGATCCTGTCGCCGATCTTTGCGCGCCGTCTGAAGGGGCCGCGCCGGTCGGAGGGGCCGCGCCCGCCGGAAGCCCCGGCCCCGCCTCAGGAGGCCTTGAGGTAACGCTTGCGCTCGACCGAGGAGGGGATCCGCAGGGCTTCCCGGTACTTGGCCACCGTGCGCCGGGCGATGTCGATGCCCGCTTCCTTCAGCAGCTCGACGATGCGGTCGTCGGACAGGACGTCCTCGTCGGACACCTCGGCCTCGATCATCGACTTGATGCGGTGACGCACGGCTTCGGCCGAGTGGGTCGCGCCGCCATCCGACGACTGGATCGCGGCGGTGAAGAAGAACTTCAGCTCGAACACGCCGCGCGGGGTGGCCACGTACTTGTTCGAGGTCACGCGGCTGACGGTGGACTCGTGCATGCCGATGGCCTCGGCCACGGTCTTGAGGTTCAGCGGCCGCAGGAACTCCACCCCGAAGGCGAGGAAGGCGTCCTGCTGGCGCACGATTTCCGAGGCGACCTTGAGGATGGTCTTGGCCCGCTGGTCCAGCGAGCGCACCAGCCAGCTGGCCTGGGCGGCGCAGTCGGCGACGAAGGCCTTCTCGGTTTCCGAGCGCGCGGCGTTGGCGACGACCGCATGATAGCGCTTGTCGATCAGGACGCGGGGCAGGGTGTCGGTGTTCAGCTCCACGCGCCAGCCGCCGGCCGGGTCAGGCCGGACATGGACGTCGGGGATCAGGGTCTGGGCTGGCTCGCCGCCAAATCCCGCGCCGGGGCGCGGCGTCAGGGCCTTCAGCTCGGCGATCATGTCGTTCAGGTCGTCGGCGTCGACGCCGCAGACCCGGCGCAGGCCGGCCAGGTCGCGCCGCGCCAGCAGGTCGAGGTTCTCGACCAGCGCCGCCATGGCCGGGTCGTAGCGATTGCGCTCGACCAGTTGCAGCTTCAGGCATTCCGGCACTGAGCGGGCCATCACGCCGGTCGGCTCGAAGCCGTGGCAGATGGTCAGCACCGCCTCGACCCGGGCCAGGTCGCAGCCGAGCCGGTCGGCGATCTCAGCCAGTTCGCCACGCAGGTAGCCGCCCTCATCGACCTGGTCGATCAGGGCGAGGGTGACGGCATGGTCGGTCGCGGACAGCCGGGCCGAGGAGGCCTGGGCCTGCAGATGCTCCCACAGGGTCAGCTCGCGCCGGTCGGGCCGCTCGTCGCCCATGTCTTCCAGCCCGCCGCCGCGGCCGACGCCGGACCAGTCGGACAGGCCGGGCTGGGCCTCGCCCTCGGGGGCGCGGTCGCTGACCCGCTCGCCCGGGCTGGCGTCGCCGTAGAGATCGCCCTCGGCGGCGTCGAGCGCCGCGGCCGCCTCGCCCGGCATGGGGTCGTCGACGCCGCTGTCGCGTTCAGCCGTGTCGGGCAGGGCCCCGGCCTCGCCCTCGGGCTCATCGCGGGCGAGCAGCGGATTGCGCTCCAGCTCCTGCTCGACGAAGGCTTCCAGCTCCAGGTTGGAGAGCTGCAGCAGCTTGATCGCCTGCTGCAGCTGGGGGGTGACCACCAGCCCCTGGCCCTGCCGGATCTCAAGCCTTTGTCCGAGCACCTTCGCCCCAGTTCCACAGCCCCTTCGGACCGGTGGCCCGAAACTTGCTGTCGATCCTGACCCGCAGGAGTTAACGCCGGTCTAAGCGGGGGGCATGTCGGGCCTCTCCGTCTCGCCGCTGCGCGGCGATCCACCTCCCCACGCAGTGGGGAGGGGGACCACGAAGTGGTGGAGGGGCGACGCCCCGCCCCGTCATCCTCGGGTCAAGCCCGAGGATGACGGAGTGTGGAAAGACAAGGGGGCGCAGGGGCGAATGGCCCCTTTGTCCTCTGACCTTGCCGGCGATCACTCTCCCCTCTGCGAGGCGGAGCAGAAGGGGCTCAGCCCTTCGGCTTCCGCGCCGGGCGGGGCGGCGTGTGCGCCTCGGGGTCGTAGAGGTCGCCCAGATAGACCCGGCGCACCTCGGGGTCGGCGATGATCTCCGCCGGCGCGCCCTCGAACAGCACCTGTCCGGCCGAGATGATGGCGGCGCGGTCGGTGATCTCCAGCGTCTCGCGCACATTGTGGTCGGTGATCAGGACGCCGATGCCGCGGTCCTTCAGGTGCTTCACCAGGTCGCGGATCTCACCGACCG
>CAZUXK010000026.1:0-24660 GCA_964624025.1 uncultured Brevundimonas sp. | reverse complement strand
GCGCTGGACGCGGCGGGGGCGGCCTCTCCGCCCCCCTCGCGCAGCGTATGGGGGAGGGGGACCATGCGCAGCATGGTGGAGGGGGCGGGTTCAGGCGCAGCGCTTGCGGGGCGCCTCCTCCACCGCTTCGCGGTCCCCCTCCCCCGCATGCGGGGGAGGAGATGACATCGCCGGTTCATTTCACTCCCCGTCGTCATCCTCGGGCTCGACCCGAGGATCGAGGGTAACGGCCAGCGCCCTGTGTGACCCGTCCGCGCTGACGGCGGGCCGCCTCAACCCTCCAGCGACGGATCCCCCGACCCTCGGGTCAAGCCCGAGGGTGACGGGGTGGTTGGATGTCACCCCCAGTGCATCTGCACCCGGTGGGCGGCGGCCCAGTGGATGGCGCGGATGGCGTCGATGATGGCCGAGGCGGCGGCGCGGGTGCCCAGCTCGCCGCCGAGGTCGGCGGTCACCGCCCCCGCCGCCAGCACGGCGGCCACGGCCGCCTCGATCGACAGGGCCTCGTCCTCCAGCCCCAGCCCGTGGCGCAGCAGCAGCGCCGCCGACAGGATGGTGCCGACCGGATTGGCCAGGTCCTGACCGGCGATGTCGGGCGCCGAACCGTGGATCGGCTCGAACAGGCCCGGGCCGCCGGAGCCCAGCGAGGCCGAGGGCAGCAGGCCGATCGAACCGCCCAGCACGCTGATCTCGTCCGACAGGATGTCGCCGAACATGTTCTCGGTCAGGATCACGTCGTAGTCGCGCGGCTTGCGGATCAGGTGCATGGCCATGGAGTCGACCAGGGCGTGCTCCAGCTGCACCTGCGGGAACTCCTCGGCGTGGATGCGGGTGACCACCTCGCGCCACAGACGGCTGGTCTCCATCACATTGGCCTTGTCGACCGAGGTGACCTTGCCGCGCCGGCCCAGGGCCGTGTTGAAGGCGGCGCGCGCCACCCGCTCGATCTCGCCGACGGTGTATTCGCACAGGTCCGTGGCGCGGTCGGCGGTGCGGGTCTTCTCACCGAAATAGACGCCGCCGGTCAGCTCGCGGAAGACGATCAGGTCGACGCCCTCGACGATCTCCTTCTTCAGCGGCGAGCGGTGCGCCAGCACCGGCGAGACCTGCAGCGGCCGCAGGTTGGCGAACAGCCCCATGGCCTTGCGGATGCCGAGCAGCCCCTCCTCCGGCCGGCGCGGCCCGCCGTCCCACTTCGGCCCGCCGACGGCGCCGAGCAGCACCCCGTCCGAGGCGAGGCAGGCGGCGGCGGTCTCGGGCGGCAGCGGGTCGCCGACAGCGTCGATGGCCGCCCCGCCGATCAGGTGCTCCTCGAAGGTGAAGCGATGGCCGTAGAAGTCGCCGACCGTGGCCAGGACGGCGCGGGCCGCCTCGGTCACCTCGGGGCCGACCCCGTCGCCGGGCAGCAGCACGATGTTGAAGGTTCTGGGCGCGCTCATGCGGCGGTCTCCGGTTCGCGGGCAGCCTCGAAGGCCGCGATGGCGGGGGCGTGGGATTGCAGCCAGCCGAGGGTGTCGACTCCGTCCAGCAGGCAGCGACGGGCGAAGGGCTCGACCGTGAAGGGGACCGGCGGGGCGATGCCGCGGCGCAGCTCCTGGGCCTCGAGATCCAGCGTGACCGGCTCATCAGGATGCGCCGCCAGCTGCGCCCAGGTCTCCGCGTCCACCTCGACCGGCAGCAGGCCGTTCTTGAGGGCGTTAGAGGTGAAGATGTCGGCGATCGAGGTCGCGATCACCGCCCGGAAGCCGTAGTCCAGCAGGGCCCAGGGGGCGTGCTCGCGCGACGAGCCGCAGGCGAAGTTGTCGCCCGCCACCAGGATGCGCCGCTCCGCCGGGTTGATGCGGTTGAGCACCGCCTCCGGCTTCGGCGTCCCGTCGGCCTCGTAGCGCCAGTCGTGGAAGGCGTGGGTTCCCAGCCCCTTACGGCTGGTGGTGGTCAGGAACCGCGCCGGGATGATCTGGTCGGTGTCGATGTTGGCCTGGGACAGGACCACCGTCTTCGAGGTCAGGGTGCGGAAGGGTTCAGGCATCCACGGCCTCCTTCATCAGGGTGGTCGGGTCGGTCAGCACCCCGGCGACGGCGCTGGCCGCGGCCGTGGCCGGGCTGGCCAGGATGGTGCGCGCCCCCTTGCCCTGCCGGCCCTCGAAGTTGCGGTTGGAGGTGGAGACCGCCAGCTGCCCCGGCTGCACGAAGTCCCCGTTCATGGCGATGCACATGGAGCAGCCCGGCAGGCGCCACTCGGCCCCGGCCTCGGTGAAGACCCGGTCCAGCCCCTCGGCCTCGGCGTCGCGGCGCACGGCCTCGGAGCCCGGCACCACAAGCATGCGCACGCCCGGCTTGACCTTGCGCCCGCGCAGCACCTCGGCGGCGGCGCGCAGGTCCGGCAGGCGGCCGTTGGTGCAGCTGCCGATGAAGACGACATCGACCGGCTGGTCGGTGGTCGCCCGCCCGGCTGTGAAGCCCATATAAGCCAGCGCCTTCTCGTCGCTGGCGTCGCGCGGCGCGGGGACCGGGGCGCCGATCGGGGCGCCGGCGTCCGGGGTCGTGCCCCAGGTCGCCATCGGCCGGATGGCCGACCCGTCCAGCACGATCTCGCGGTCGAAGGTCGCGCCCGGATCGCTGGCCAGCGACAGCCAGTCGGCGGCGGCCGCCGCGATGTCGGCCGGGGCGTGACGGCGGCCCTTAAGCCAGGCGACGGTGACCTCGTCCGGGGCGATCATGCCGGCGCGGGCGCCCGCCTCGATCGACATGTTGCAGACGGTCATCCGCCCTTCCATGTCGAGGCTGCGGATGGCCGGACCGGCGTATTCGATGACGTGGCCGGTGCCGCCGCCGAAGCCCAGCTCGGCGATGATGGCCAGGGCCACGTCCTTGCCCGACACGCCCGGCCGCAGCGTCCCCTCGACAGTCACGCGCAGGGTCTTCGGCTTGCGCTGCAACAGGCACTGGGTGGCCAGCACATGGCCGACCTCGGAGGTGCCGATGCCGAAGGCCAGGGCCCCGAAGGCCCCGTGCGTCGCCGTATGGCTGTCGCCGCACACCACCGTCATGCCCGGCTGCGTCAGGCCCAGCTCCGGCCCCATGACGTGCACCACGCCGCGGTCCGGGCTGTCCCAGTCGGCCAGCCGTACGCCGTGCCGGGCGCAGTTGGCGGCCAGGGTCTCGACCTGGGCCCGGGCCTCCGGGCTGGCGTAGGGCCGCTCGCCGTCCGGCCCGGCCGGCAGGGTCGGGGTCGAATGGTCGAGGGTGGCGAAGGTCCGGTCCGGCCGCCGCACGGTCAGGCCGCGCGCCTCGATCTCGGCGAAGGCCTGCGGGCTCGTGACCTCATGCACCAGGTGCAGGTCGATGTAGAGCACGCCCGGGGCGTCGGCCGTTTCCGGCACGACCACGTGCCGGTCCCAGACCTTCTCGAACAGGGTCCTGGGCTTGCTCATGACCTCTCCTCCCCTGCGAAGCGGGGGAGGAGGACCACGCGCAGCGTGGTGGAGGGGGCGAAGTCAGGCGCAGCGCCAGCGGCCGCCCCCTCCACCGCGGAGCCTGTCCTCGGGCTCGCCTGAAGCGAGACCCGGGGGCGGTCCCCCTCCCCCGTCAGGACGGGGGAGGAGATGACGTTATGCCGCGACATGTTCACGCTCCCCGGCGACCTGGCGGCAGATGGCGCTCAGCTCGGCGTCGTCGATCTCGCCGATCTCGTCGGCGCGGCGCTTGAAGGCGGCGAAGGCCTCGGTCAGGGCCGCCCCGGCCAGGGTCCAGCCCAGCACCTCGGCGCGCTTGGACACGGCGTGGCGGCCCGAGTGCTTGCCCAGCACGAAGAAGCTGCCGGTGAAGCCGACGTCCTGCGGCCGCATGATCTCGTAGGTCCGGGCGTCGGCCAGCATGCCGTGCTGGTGGATGCCGGCCTCGTGGGCGAAGGCGTTGATGCCGACGATCGCCTTGTTGCGCACCACCGGCGTTTCGGTGATCTGACTCAGCAGCCGGCTGGTGGCGACCAGCTGGGTCGTGTCGACCCCGGTGGTCAGGCCATAGCGGTCCTGTCGGGTGCGCAGGGCCATCACCACCTCCTCGGTGGAGGCGTTGCCGGCGCGCTCGCCGATGCCGTTGATGGCGCCTTCGACCTGCCGCGCGCCGCCCTCGATGGCCGCCAGCGAATTGGCCACGGCCAGCCCCAGGTCGTCGTGGCAGTGGCACGACAGGATGGCGTCCGGCGCATACGGCCGGACCTGTTCGGACAGGTAGCGGAACAGCCCCTGGATCTCGGTCGGGGTCGCATAGCCGACCGTGTCGGGCACGTTCAGCGTGGTCGCCCCGGCCTCAGCCACGGCCAGCAGCACCTCGACCAGAAACTCCGGCTCGGTGCGGATGGCGTCCTCGGGCGAGAACTCGATGTCGTCGAAGTGGGCGCGGGCGTGGGTCACCGCCTCGACCGCAGTGCGCACCACCTCGGCCTTGGTCATCTTCAGCTTGGCGCTGCGGTGGATCGGGCTGGAGCCCAGGAAGATGTGCAGGCGCTTCTCGCGGGCCGGGGCCAGGGCGCGGGCGGCGGCGTCGATGTCGCCGGCGTTGGCCCGCGACAGGGAGCAGAACACCGGCCCCTCGACCTCGGAGGCCACGGCGCGGACCGCATCCTCGTCACCCGGCGAGGCGGCGGCGAAGCCGGCCTCGATGACGTCCACGCCCAGGGCCGTCAGCTGGCCCGCCATGCGCACCTTGGCCTCGCGGTTCATGGAGAAGCCGGGCGCCTGCTCGCCGTCGCGCAACGTCGTGTCGAACACGATGACCCGGTTCGGGTCATCCTTCAGCAGCTGTCGGATCCGGCTCATACCACCGCCTCCGGGGTGAAGGTCGCGGGGGCGCGGCGCACGCCGTACAGGCGGTCGATCTGGCGGCCCAGGGTGTCCAGGCAGCGCCCGGCGTCGCGGCCGCGCACCACCAGCTCGACCCGGCGCTCGGCCCCGGCTTCGCTGACGTTCAGCCCGTCGATATGAAAGCCGCGGCGCTCGACGAGGCCGATCAGCCGCTGCAGCGAGCCGTCGGCCCGGTCAATGTTCAGGTTCAGGATGTCGCGCATCTCAGGCGCCCTCCATCATTTCGGCGTTGGACTTGCCCGGCGGCACCAGCGGCCAGACGTTCTCTTTCGGGTCGATGATCACGTGCGCGAGGCAGGGGCCGTCGGCGGCCAGCAGCCGGTCAATCCCGGCTGACACCTCCTCGCGCCGGCTAATTCGGAAGGCCTCGACGCCGAAGGCCTGGGCCACGACGACGAAGTCCGGATTGTCCGACAGGTCGACCTCGGAATAGTTCTGGTCGAAGAACAGGCTCTGCCACTGGCGCACCAGGCCCAGCCCGGAGTTGTCGATCAGCAGCACCTTCACCCCGATGCCGTAGCGACGGGCGGTGGCCAGCTCCTGGATGTTCATCATGAAGCCGCCGTCGCCGGCGATGACCACCACCTCGGCGTCCGGCTCGGCCAGCTTGGCGCCCAGACCGGCGGGCAGGCCGAAGCCCATGGCCCCCAGACCGCCCGAGGTCAGGTGCGCCTGCGGCCGCGGCGCGGCGCAGTGCTGCGCGGCCCACATCTGGTGCTGGCCGACGTCGCAGGCGGCGATGAAGCGCGCCCCGGCCTTTTCCGACAGCTCCTTCAGCAGCGCCGGCGCATAGACGCCGTCGCCCGGGGCGTCATAGCGGGCGGCGTGGCGGCGCGACTGGCTGGCGCAGCGGATCATCCACGGCTCGATCGCCAGCGGGCCCGGATCCAGCGCGGCGATGCCGGCCTTCAGGTCGCCGACCACGCCGACGGCCGCAGCCCTCAGCTTGCCGACCTCGGCCGGGTCGATGTCGAAGTGGACCACCTCGGCGTGGGGCGCGAACTCGGCCAGCTTGCCGGTGGCGCGGTCGTCGAAACGGGCCCCGAACACGATCAGCAGGTCCGAGATCTGGATCGCCTCATTGGCGGCCCGGGTCCCGTGCATGCCCATCATGCCCAGATAGCCGGGGGCGCCGGTCGGGATGCAGCCCAGCCCGTTCAGGGTCGACACGGTCGGGATGCCGGTGCGCTCGACGAAGGCGCGCAGCTCGTCGACGGCGCCGGCGATCTTCACCCCGCCGCCGACATAGACCAGCGGCCGCTCGGCCTTGCGGATCGCCGCCTCGGCCCGGGCGATGGCGTCCCGATCGATGCCCGCCGCCGCGTTCGGACGCGAGAAGGCCGAGGGGCGCTCGGCCGTCCCGACCTGGACGTCCTTGGGCAGGTCGATCAGCACCGGGCCGGGACGGCCGTCGGTGGCGATGAAGAAGGCCTCCTCCACCGCCGCCGGGATGTCCGCCGGATCGCGCACCAGGATGGAGTGCTTCACGATCGGCAGGGTCAGCCCCAAGATGTCGATCTCCTGGAAGGCGTCGGTGCCCATCAGCCCCTGGGCGACGTTGCCGGTGATGCAGACCATCGGCACCGAATCCATCATCGCATTGGCGATGCCGGTGATCAGGTTGGTCGCCCCGGGGCCGGAGGTCGCCATGCACACGCCCGGCTTGCCGCTGACGCGGGCATAGGCGTCGGCGGCGAAGGCGGCGCCCTGCTCGTGCCGCACCAGGATGTGGCGCAGGCCCGACCCGGTCAGGGCGTCATAGACCGGCATGATGGCGCCGCCGGGATAGCCGAACACCACCTCGACCCCCAGCCGCTCGAGGGTCTGGACGAGCAGGCGCGCGCCCGTTCGGGCGGGGCTGGTGTCGGGGATGTAGGCGGGCGCGGCGGCGCTCATGACGGTACCGGGGCTCTCAGCGGATCAGGCGGCGGCAGGCTTGGCGGCGGGCTGCAGCCAGGCCATGCGTTCGCGCAGTGAGGCGCCGATGGCCTCGATCGGATGGTCGTGGTCGGCCTTCAGCAGGGCCTCGTAGGCGCCCTTGCCGGCCTCGTTCTCGGCGATCCAGTCGCGCGCGAAGGCCCCCGACTGGATGTCGGTCAGCACCTCCTTCATGCGCGCCCGGGTCTCGGCGTTGACCACCCGCGGGCCCGACACGACCGCGCCGTACTTGGCGGTCTCGGAGATGAACTCGTGCATCTTCGAGACGCCGCCCTCGTAGAACAGGTCCACGATCAGCTTCAGCTCGTGCAGGCACTCGAAATAGGCGACCTCGGGCTGGTAGCCGGCCTCGACCAGGGTCGAGAAACCCTGCATCACCAGCTCCTTGGCGCCGCCGCACAGCACGGCCTGTTCGCCGAACAGGTCGGTCTCGGTCTCCTCGCGGAAGCTGGTCTCGATCAGGCCGCCGGTGGCGCCGCCAATGCCCTTGGCGTAGCCCATGGCCCGGTCGCGGGCCTTGCCGGTGACGTCGCGCTCGACCGCGAACAGGGTCGGCACGCCGCGACCGCGGGCGTACTCGCGCCGCACCAGGTCGCCCGGCCCCTTGGGCGCGACCAGGATCACGTCCATGTCCGCGCGGGGTTCGATCCGGCCGTAGTGGATCGAGAAGCCGTGGGCGAACAACAGGGCCGCGCCCTTCTTCGCATGCGGCGCGATGGTGTCGCGATAGATGTCCGCCTGGGCCATGTCCGGCGTCAGGACGGCGATGATGTCCGCGCCCTTGACCGCCTCGGCCGGCTCGGCCGTGGTCAGGCCGTCGGCCTGGGCGTGCGACCAGCCGCGGCCGCCGGCGCGCACGCCGACGATCACGTCGTGGCCCGACTCCTTCAGGTTCTGGGCGTGGGCCCGGCCCTGGCTGCCGTAGCCGATGATGGCGATCCGCTGGCCGGCGATGGCCCCGGGTCTCACGTCGTCGTTGGTGTAGATTTGCATGGTCAGGCGTCCTCTCGGGCGGTCGTGGTCGCGGCGGGGCGGAAGACCTGCGCCGGCGGGGGATTGGGAATGGTCACGGCGCCCTGGGCCGCCGAGGCGACGGTGGCGGCGTATTTGGCGAAGACCCCGGTCGGCGCCGGGCGGGTCACGGGGGTGAACCCGGCCCGGCGCCCTGCCAGGTCGGCGGCCACGTCGATGCGCCGGTTGGGCACGTCGAGTGTGATCCGGTCGCCATCGCGGATCAGGGCGATGGGGCCGCCCACCGCCGCCTCGGGAGAGACGTGGCCGGCGACAAAGCCGTAGCTGGCGCCGGAGAAGCGCCCGTCGGTGATCAGGGCGACGTCCTTGACGCCGCGGCCCTTCAGGGCGGCGGTGACCTGCAGCATCTCGCGCATGCCGGGGCCGCCCTTCGGGCCCTCGTAGCGGATGACGATGACGTCGCCCTCGCCGACCTCGCCGGCCTGGACCGCGTGGAAGGCGTCCTCCTCGGAATCGAACACCGCCGCCGGCCCCTCGAAGCGGTCGATAGCGTGGCCGGTCAGCTTCAGGATGGCGCCCTCGGGAGCCACATCGCCGTACAGCACGGCGAAGGAGCCGCGCGGCGTGACCGGCTCTTCAACGCGGGTCACGACCTGCTGGCCGGCGGCCGGCTCGGCCCGGGCCGCCTCGGCGAACAGGCTCTCGCCGGTCACCGTCGGGGCGTTGGCGATCAGGCCGGCCTCGGCCAGCCGCTGGGTCACCAGCCGGGTGCCGCCGGCCGCGTACAGGTGCGAGGCCAGGAAGCGCCCCCCCGGCTTCAGGTCGCAGATCACCGGCGTCGCTTCACAGGCCTGGTGGCAGTCCTCGATGCCGAACTCGATCCCCGCCTCGGCGGCGATGGCGGTCAGGTGCAGGACGGCGTTGGTCGAGCCGCCCGAGGCCGAGACGGCGGCGGCGGCGTTCTGCAGCGAGCGGCGGGTGATGTACTTGCGGGCGTGGTCGCCGGCGAAGACGCGCTCGACCACCAGACGGCCGCAGCGCTCGCCCTCGGCCGCCTTGGCCGGGTCGACCGCCGGGACGTCGTTGGCCCCCATCGGCGACAGCCCCATCACCGACAGGGCCATGGCCATGGTGTTGGCGGTGAACTGGCCGCCGCAGGCCCCGGCGCCCGGGCAGGCGGCCTGTTCGACCGCCTTCAGCCCGGCGTCGTCAAGCGCCCCGGCGCCGTGCGCACCGATGGCCTCGAACACCTCCTGGATCGAGATCTCCCGCTCGGCCAGACGGCCCGGCAGGATGGTGCCGCCATAATAAACAAGCCCCGGGATATCCATCCGGGCCAGGGCCATGGCGGCGGCCGGAATGGTCTTGTCGCAGCCGACAATGCAGACCACGCCGTCCAGCTGGTGGCCCTCGATCGCCAGCTCGATCGAGTCGGCGATCACCTCGCGCGAGATCAGCGAGGCCTTCATGCCCGGCGAGCCCATCGAGATGCCGTCGGTGACGACGATGGTGTTGAAGTCCACCGGATAGCCGCCGGCGGCGATGATCCCGGCGCGCACGTCCCGGGCCAGCCGGTCCAGGTGCATGTTGCACGGGGTCACCGTCGACCAGGTGTTCACCACCCCGATCATCGGCTTGTCGAAGTCGGCGTCGGTCATGCCGGCGGCGCGCAGATAGCTGCGGGCCGCGGCGCGCGACGGCCCCCGCGTGATGGCGTGGCTGCGCCGCTCCGGCGGGGCGCCGGCGGGCTGATCGTCAGGGGAAGATTCTTGCGCCATCGGAGGAGGTCTTGTTCGGGCCAGTCAGGAGGTCAGGGGTGGGTTCGGGTAAGAAAAAACCCGCTGCCGGGGTCCGGAGCGGGTGTGGGGTTCGGTGCTGTTTCGGACCGGTCAGGTCACGAGCATCCGCCCCACACTCGCAAGGAGGGTGAGAAGTACCGCAAGAATAATGACTTGGGCCGGCAGAAAGGGGGTCTGGACGCGCGCGATCGCGACGGCTTTCGCCGTGCTGCGGGTCACAAACGGGGTCGCGCCAAAGGCCACGATCAGCTCCTTCTGAACACCCTGAGTAAACCATGCGTCGCGGCGCCGCACAAGGGCGAGAACAAGTTTTTTGCCCTCGCCCACGCAATTTTGCCCCGTCGGGGTGATTTCCACCTTTCAGGCCTCCGCCAGGTCGTGCAGGTCGGCCAGCACGCTCTCGCAGGTGGCGTGACGGCCCGCCCCGCGCCCGCGGCAGGTCCAGACCCGGCCGTCGGCCCCGAACACCCGCAGGGCGTTGCGCTCGCCATGCAGGCCGAGGAACAGCGGGTCCTCCACCGGCGCGAGTCGCACCGAGGCGACCAGAACCCCGTCCTCGAGGCGACAGGCGCCGACCTGCCGCACCCCCGGCGCCACCGGAGGCGCGGCGGCCTCCAGCGCGTCCAGCGGCAGGGCCTCGGGCAGGCGTCCGAACGCCTCGTGCGCCAGCAGCCGCACCTTGGCGGCCGAGTCGTGACCTTCCAGGTCGGCCGAGGGATCCTCCTCGGCGAAGCCGGCGGCGCGGGCCTCGGCCAGGGCGACCTCGAACGCCGCCCCCTGCCCCAGCCGGTCGAGCATGAAGTTGACCGTGCCGTTGAGCACCGCCTCGAAGCCAACCACCTCGCCCGCGGCGCGGGCCTTGCGCAGGGTCTCGATCATCGGCGACCCGCCCCCGACCGCGGCCGAATAGACCAGACGGCCGCCATGCTGCGCCGCCAGCTCGGCCAGTCCCGACGGGTCGAGGCTGATCGCCTGCTTGTTGGCGCTGGCCACCGCCAGCCCGGCCTGCAGCGCCTTGCGGATCAGGGCGTGGCCGGCGGCGCCGTCGGACAGGGCCTCCAGCACCACCTCGGGCCCGCGCGCCAGCAGGGCGTCGGCGTCGGTCGTCAGCAGGGCCGGATCGACTTCGACGTCGCGCGGCCGCGCCGGATCGCGCACCAGCACCCCGACCAGCTCGTAGCGCGGATCGGCCGAGAGCCGCGCCACGAGGCCGCCCCCGACCACGCCGCAGCCGGCCACGGCGACGCGCACCGGGCGCGGGTCCGCCGGGGCCACCGGCGGCGCGAGATGGGCGCCGATGCGCGTGCCGCCGCTCGAGCCCGGGGCGGCGACCACCACCTCCAGCCCCTTGGCCTCGGCCAACTCCAGCGCGTCCAGCTGGATCAGCTTGCCGCCCAGACGGCGCGCCGTGGCCCAGTCGCAGGCCTCGAAGCGATGCGCCGCCGGATCGCCGGCGTTGGGGTCGCGATCGAACAGGCCGTCGACGTCCTTGAGCAGCCGCACGTGATCGAGCCCCAGCTCCGCGGCGATCACCACCGCCGTCAGGTCGGTGCCGCCGCGCCCCAGCAGAGCCAGCCGCCCGCAGGGGCGCACCGCGCCGAAGCCCGGGGCGATGACCACCTCGTGCTGCTGCACCGCCGCCTCCAGCCGTCCGCCCTCGATCCCCACCGGCCGGGCATGCTCGGCCGGGCCCACCGCCGCCAGCCCCAGTTCGCGCACTCCCAGCGGCACAACATCCAGCCCGACCCGGTCGCAGGCCAAGGCCAGCAGGGTCGCCGCCTCCTCCTCGCCGAGCAGGACGTGGGCGGGCAGCAGGTCGTTGTCGTGGGCCAGACCGATGGCGCGGGCCTCGGCCAGGCGCCGGTCCGTCTCGCCGGCCAGGGCCGAAACCACCGCCACCACCCGGCGCCCGGCGCGGACGTGGCGGTAAATCTCCGAGGCGGCGCGCGGCGCATCGGCGACCGAGCGCAGCACCGAGGAGCCGAACTTCAGCACCACCACCTCGCCGGCGGGGGCGACGCGGGCGGCGGCGGGACGGCGGGCCTGGGCGGGGCGGTCAAGGAGGTCGAGGGCGGACATGGCGGGCTCCGGAAGCGGGGGGGTCTGGCGGGGATGAGGGGAAAAAGAAAAACCCCGCCTGGCGGGGCCGGGCGGGGTTTCGGTCTGGTCGCTGGCCGGTGTCGGCGCGCGCTAGCCTGTCCCCGCCCGTGAGGGCATGGTGGTGGTGGTGATGGTGATGATGCCAAGACCGCCGTCCGGACCGCGCAGGCCGTCGCGCACCGCCGGGAGGGCGGTCATGCGGCCAATGCGGATCAGGGCTTGCGCCACGGGACGCTCCGGTCAGGTTCGCGGCAAGCATGTCGAACGACCGGCCCCTGTGTCAACCCGTCGCGCAAGAAAGTTGCGTGACAGGGACTGAACCAGCCTCGTACGCGCGCGACCCGCGGTATCATGGGGCAAGACAGGTTGAATTTTGCGCTTGACCGGCGCCGCATCCGCGAACACCCTAGGCCCAGCTCATCAAGACCGGCTGAGGGATAGGCCCTTTGACGCCGGGGCAACCATCGGGTTCCGCCCGAACGGTGCCAACTCCTGCGGAGGCCTCCGGGCCTTCCGAGAGATGAGTGGAGACGTCGACGAGGCGATGTCTCCACGGGTCTGTCGCCGCTTGAGCCTTGCTGGGCCGAGACGATGCGGACGACCGATGACCCTGGCCTTGGCTTCTGAACTTTCCCCGCCCGCCGACCCGCTCTGTCGGCCTTCGACCACGAGGCTTGGCGCGCGTGACATCGCCGTGGCGATTCCGGCCGGCTTCCGGCTGGAGTCGGGCGAGCGCCTGCCGCAGCGCACCCTGCTGGCGCGCCTGCACGGCCCCGCCGGCGCGCCGGTCGTGGCCGTCGCCGGCGGCATCTCGTCCGGGCGCTTCGTGCATCGCACCGAGACCAACGGCCTGGGCTGGTGGTCCGGCGCGGTCGGCCCGCGCGCCCCGATCGACCTGAACCGGCTGCAGGTGCTGGCCTTCGACTTCGCCCCGGGCGCCGAGGGTCTGGCCCGGCCGGTGACCATCACCACCGGCGACCAGGCCCGGCTGCTGGCCCTTGCGCTGGACCATCTGAAGATCGAGCGCCTCGCCGCCTTCGTCGGCTGCTCCTACGGCGGCATGATCGCCCTGGCCTTCGGGGCCCTGTTCCCTGATCGGGTCGAGCAGCTGCTCGTCGTCTCGGCGACGCACCGGGCCCATCCGCTGGCCATCGCCTGGCGCGGCGTGCAGCGCCGCATCCTCGAACTGGCCGAGGCGGCCGGTCGTCCGGAGGACGGCGTCGCCCTCGCCCGCCAGCTGGCCATGACCACCTACCGCACCCCGGACGAGTTCGACGCCCGCTTCGACGGCGCGGCCCCGGACCGGGCCGGCGAGGCCTATCCGGTGTGCGACTACCTGATCTCGCGCGGCCGGGCCTATCGCCGCCACACCACCCCGGCGCGCTGGATCAGCCTGTCGGACTCGATCGACCGCCACCGGGTCGAGCCCGAGGCCGTGAGCGTGCCGGTCACCCTCGTCGGCTTCACCTCGGACCGACTGACCCCGATCGAGGACCTGCGCGAGCTGGCTGCCCGCCTGCCCCTGCTGTTCCGTTTCGTCGAGGCCCCGTCGCTGTACGGCCACGACGCCTTCCTCAAGGAGGACGCCCTGGTCGGCGACATCCTCCGCACCGCCCTCAGGGAGATCGCCCGATGAGCCGTACCGACCTCGACACGCCCGACCTGCGCACCATCGCCGCCCGCACCGGCGTCGATCGCGACCCCGCCCACGGCGCGGTCATGCCGCCGCTCTACCTGTCGTCCAACTACGCCTTCGCCGGGTTCGAGCAGAAGCGCCGCTACGACTACACCCGCTCGGGCAATCCCACACGCGATGTCCTCGCGGAGACCCTCGCCGGACTGGAGGGCGGGGCCGGCTGCGTCGTCACCGCGACGGGCATGGCCGCGATCGACCTGGCCCTGACCCCGCTGGAGCCGGGCGACCTGCTGGTGGCTCCGCACGACCTGTACGGCGGTACGCACCGGCTGCTCTGCGCCCGCGCCCGCAAGGGCCATTTCCGCGTCGTCTTCGTCGACCAGAACGACGAGGCCGCCCTCGCCGAGGCCCTGGCGCAGAAGCCGAAGCTGGTGTTCGTCGAGACCCCGTCGAACCCGCTGCTGCGGCTCGTCGACGTGGCCCACGTCTGTCGCCTCGCCCATGAGGCCGGGGCCAGGGTGGTGGCCGACAACACCTTCCTGTCGCCGGCGCTGCAGCGCCCGCTGGCGCTGGGCGCCGATGTGGTGGTGCACTCGACCACCAAGTTCATCAACGGCCACTCCGACGTGGTCGGCGGAGCGGTGATCGCCGCCGACCCCGCCGACCACGAGCAGCTGGCGTGGTGGGCCAACTGCCTCGGGATCACCGGTTCCCCCTTCGACGCCTGGCTGACCCTGCGCGGGGTGCGCACCCTGTTCCCCCGGCTGGCGCAGCAGCAGGCCACGGCCCGGGCCCTGGCCGAGGCGCTGGCCGCCCACCCGGCGGTCAAGGCGGTCCACTATCCGGGTCTGCCCGACCATCCCGGCCATGCCCTGGCGCAGCGCCAGCAGACCGGCTTCGGGGCCATGCTCAGCGTCGAGCTGCACGGCGGAACCGCGGCGGTCCGGGCCCTGGTCGAGGCGGTCGAGGTGTTCACCCTGGCGGAATCGCTCGGCGGGGTGGAGAGCCTGGTGGCCCATCCGGCGACCATGACCCATGCGGCCATGACCCCGGAAGCGCGTCAGGCGGCCGGCATCACCGACGGCCTGCTGCGCCTGTCGGTGGGGCTGGAGGCGCCGCAGGACCTGCTGGCGGACCTGTCGGCCGGCCTGGCGGCGGCGGCCCAGGCGCGGCTCGCCGCCGTGGCCTGAGCCCGGCGGATCAGCCCATCAGCGCCTCGGCGCGGGCGGCGAGGCCGAAGGCCCCCTCCTCGCGCGCCAGGGCGGCGGCCTCGGTCAGGGCCACCCGCGGCAGGCGCGAGGACCGGCCCAGCAGGCGTCCGCGCGCGGCGGCGACATGGCCCAGGGCGATCTGGTCGGCGACCCAGTCGAACGCCCGCGGCGGCTCGGCCACCCCGGCGGCGCGCGCCCCCAGCCGCCGGCGCAGCGAGGCCTCGATCCGGTCCAGCGCCCCGAGGTCGCCCGCCTTCTCGGCGGTCAGGGCCTCCTGCTCCAGCCGCCGTTCGCGCAGGGCGGCCGCGAGAATGGACGGATCGGGCGCCAGCAGCCGCTCCACCGCCTTGAGGTGCGCCAGCGACGGCGGCTGCTCCAGGTCGCCCCGGGCCACCAGCACGGCGGCCCAGTCGAGCGGGCTGTGATCGGCGGTGAACAGGTCGGTGGCGGCCTCGACCATGGCCGCCGCCTGACGGGTGGCGTCGCGGTGGCCGGCCAGACGCGCGAGGGCCCCTAGCCCGGCCCCGCACAGGGCCAGCCCGCGCGCCCGGGTCAGCGGCCGGCGCTCCGGCTCCGAGGCTGCAACCAGCACGCGCAGGTCGCGGCCGGCCTGATCCAGCAGCCGCGCGTCGCGATCGGCCAGCCCGGCCTCCAGCAGGGCGCCGGCGCGCTCCAGCGCCAGCTCGTCAAGCGCCGGCGCGGGCAGCCCGGTTGCCCGTGCCTGGACCTGGGCGGCGTCCGCGAGAGCCAGGGCGTCGCGCCGCGCGGTCGGCTCGCCCGCCAGCATGCCGGCGCGCAGGGCGACCCGGGCGTGCAGGACTGCGGCCTCGGCCTGAAGGAACGGGGTCGGGACGGGCTGCAGCTCGTCCAGCAGCCGGCGCGCGGCCTCAAGGGTCTCGGGCCCGCCGGAAAGATCAAAACGCGCCAGCAGGTTGGCGACCGCGGCCAGCCGGCCGGCGGCCTTCTGGCCCGGCCCGCTGGCCGCCAGCAGGGCGTCGGCGATGGCCGCGTCGGCCCGGTCGAGACTGTCCTGCCGACCCCGGCGGCGCCCATGCTCGCGCCAGACGGCCGCGGTTTTCAGCCAGGCGGCATGGGCGGCGACCGCCCGCAACGCCTCGCCCGACAGGCGGCGCGCCTCGGCCTCGACGGCGGCGACCGGCATCAGCTCCAGCCAGCCCAGATCCTCGGCCGGGCGGCGCGGGCTGAACAGCCGTCTCAGGTCTCGCCCGAACTCGAACATCTGGTCCTCGATACCCCTCCTGTCCCGCTCGGGGACGGTCGCGGCCGCCCCTGCACATTCCGGGCTAGTCCGCCGGGGGCGTCATCCCAGATCCGGCGCGCGCGCCACACAGGCGGCCAGCGCCTCCCGGGCGGACGCCTCGCCCCGGCTCAGCTCCGCCACCGCGCGGACCCGCGCGGCAGTCAGCTCCCGATCGCTCTCGACCTCGCTCAGCCCCTGGATGGCCCCCGACTGGGCTGCGGCCAGCGACCAGAACAACGCTGCGTCCGACAGGGCCCGGCCCTCGTCGCTCTCGCCGCCGGCCAGCTCCGCCGCCGCCTGGGTCAGGCCAGCGCATCGCACCGTCTCCGCGCGACAGCCGCGGCGCCGCCGCGGGCGCTGGCGCCTGCTGCAGCAGCAGAAGGGAAAGGACCGTCGTCAGCACCACGGGCGCGCTCCTGCGAGAGCGCCCACTCCACCACGCCCCCGGGTCAGAAGAAAGGCGCCGGGGAGCCGGGCTAGCCCCGCTCCTTCGTCTTGGTGAACCGCACCTTCGGGAAGCGCTCGGCGACATAGCCGGTCTCCCAGCTGGATTTGGCGAGGAACACCGGGGCCTGGTCGATGTCGGCGGCCATCTGCGGGCGGTACTTGCCGGCGAAGTCCTCAAGGTCGGCGCGCTCGCCCCCCTCGGCAATAGTGATCCAGCGCGCCTCGGCCCAGGGGCTGGGCTCGAACATCACCTCCAGCCCGTACTCCTCGCCCAGCCGGTCGGCCATGACCTCGAACTGCAGCTGGCCGACGGCGCCGACGATGAAGTCCGAGCCGAGCTCGGGCCGAAACAGCTGGGTCACCCCCTCCTCGGCCAGGCCCTCGAGGGCCTTCTTCAGGTGCTTGGCCTTGAGGGGATCCTTGACCCGCACCCGCTGCAGGATCTCTGGCGCAAAGTTGGGCAGGCCGGCGAAGCGCACCAGCCCGCTCTCGGACAGGCTGTCGCCGACGCGCAGCACGCCGTGGTTGGGGATGCCGATGACGTCGCCGGCGAAGGCCTCCTCGGCCAGCTCCCGGTCCGAGGCGAAGAACATGATCGGTGCATTCACCGACAGCGCCTTGCCCGTGTTCTGCACCTTCAGCTTCATGCCGCGTTTGAACGCCCCCGAGGCCATGCGGAACATGGCGATGCGGTCGCGGTGGTTCGGGTCCATGTTGGCCTGGACCTTGAACACGAAGCCGGTGACCTCCTCGCGGCCAGGCTCGACCGAAATGGCTTCCGGCGCCGGGGCGTTGCGGGTCTCCGGCGGCGCCTCCTTGCGCGCCGGCATGACCTTGGGGGCCGGGGCCCAGTCGCCGATCGCCTGGAGCAGCTGCTCGATGCCGAAGTGGCGCAGGGCCGAGCCCCAGAGGACGGGCGTCATGTGGCCCTCGAGGAAGGCCTGGCGGTCGAACGGCTTGTAGCCGGCCTCGACCAGCTCCAGCGCATCGGCCAGATCGGCCTGCTCGGTCCCTTCGAAGTACGCCCCGGCCTGGTCCAGCGGCAGGGCCGCCGGATGGTCCGGATCCTCGTCCGACCCCGCCGCCTTGCGGGCGTAGGGCTGGAACCGGCCGGTGCCCAGCTCCGCCATGCCGCGGAGCCGATTCCCGCTCTCGGCCGGCCACCAGATCGGGGCCGGGTCCAGCGCCAGCCGCGACGCGATCTCGTCCAGCAGGGCCATCGGATCCTGGGCCTCGCGGTCCAGCTTGTTGATGAAGGTGACGATCGGGATGTCGCGCAGACGGCACACCTCGAAAAGCTTCAGGGTCTGCGGCTCGATGCCCTTGGCGGCGTCCAGCACCATGATGGCGCAGTCGGCGGCGGTCAGGGTGCGATAGGTGTCTTCCGAGAAGTCCTCGTGCCCCGGCGTGTCCAGCAGGTTGAACATCCTGCCGTCGTGCTCGAAGGTCATCACCGAGGCGGTCACCGAGATGCCGCGCTCCTTCTCGATCTTCATCCAGTCCGAGCGCGCCCGCCGCGCCTCGCCCCGGGCCCGCACGGCGCCGGCGGCGCGGATCGCCCCGCCGGCCAGCAGCAGGTGCTCGGTCAGGGTCGTCTTGCCCGCGTCGGGGTGGGCGATGATGGCGAAGGTCCGCCGCCTGGCGGCTTCTTCGGGGAGGGAGAGCTTGGACATGCGGCCCGCGCGATAGCCGCCCGGGCGGGGGAAGTCCAATCACGCGCGCGAACGCGAGCCGACGCCGTCTGGTCGAACAGCGCTTTCCGTGTCACCGTTCCGTCACGGTACGGGCCCACCACGTAGCGGTCCTGACCGGGGAAGAGACGCATCGACGGAGGGTCCATGGCTCTGCTGCCCCCCGACCGGCCGACGGCCCGGACGATTCGTCCGCACCCCGCCCTGTGCCTTCTCACCGGGATCGTCCCGGTCTTCGGCCCCGGCCTGCCGAGGCGCCTGGCCCTCCGGGTGATCGTCTAGGCCGGCGGCGGGTCAGCTTCGGCCTCCTCTCCGCCGCCCTGTGGCCCGGAGCCCTCGTCCGGCTGACCGGGTTCTCCCTGCGCATCAAGGTCCGGCCCGATCAGCCCCGGCTGCCGACGCGCCCGGGCATCCTCGAGCAGGTTCCGGGCAATGTCGGCGCCCCGGTCGTTGTGTGGCGCGTTGGCCATCGGCAAAGGCACCAGAACGGCGTCGTCGAACCTCTCCCGCAGCATGTAGGCCCGGGCGAGATTTGAGCCGCGGTCCGCTCATCTGGGGCGCCAGGCCAAAGGCCAGTTCAAGGGTCAGCAGGTCATTGTCGTTGGGATATCCCGGGACGCCGGCGCGGGTCTGGGCGATCAGGGTCAGGGTCCGATAGTCGTAGTTGTCCAGCCCATAGGCCCGGGCCAGAAACGCCCGCGCCTGCCCCAACCGCCCTTCCGCCACCGCGGCATCCGCCTCTTGCTCGGCCTGCTGCATGCGCCGCCGGGCCATACACTGCAGTCCCTCGATGTTTGCGGGATCCAGCTCAAGCAACCGCGTCAGCACGACCTCCGCGGCCTCCGGGTCACCGAAATGCAACTCCGCATGTCCCAGCTGCAGAAGAGCGAAGGGATCATCGGGGTGCCGGGCGGCCGCCCGCCGGACCAGTTCTGCGGTCGCCGCCCGCTGGTCATCAGGTACGCCAACCTTGAGTCTCTGTCCCAGGAGCAGCAGATCGTCGGCGGACTCCGGCAGCCGCGTGATGGTGACCTCGACGGCGCGGCGGGGAAACTCGGACCGGCGTCCCTGAAGGCGGCCCCGTGTGTAGTCGCGCAGGGCCCGGGTCACCTGATCGAGCGTCAGGCCCGTCCGGGCTTCGAACGCCGCCACCGGATCCGCCCCCTCAATGAGATCGCGGAGATATCCATCCAGCTGCGCAGCGCGCGTCGGATCGGCGAGGAACCAGTGCGTCAGCAGCCATGACTGTGCGTAGTAGCGATAGATATCGTTGGTCCGCCGAAAGTCGGCCGGGCGTCGCGTCAGCAGCTGGTCGAGCGGTAGCCAGCTCATGTTGATAAGGGTGTACGCCCGTCCCTCATCGAAATTGCCGACGATCATTCGCTCGGGGCGGATGTCGGCCTTCATGTAGTACTCGGCGAGGCCTTCGATCAGCCAGCCGGGGGCCGCCGTCAGGCCGCCGGACTGGTTCGAGAAGTGGTGGAAGTACTCGTGAAGGAGGACCCGGTCGTCGGCGTCGCGAATGGCGACCGCAAACGTGCCCTCGCTGTTGGGGATGTAGACTCCCTGGACCCGCGAGCCGGGCAGGATCGTTCTCAGTTCCCCCTGGCCGCCCACAAGATAGATGGGCAGCTTACCGGCGACCTCCTGGTCCAGCAGTCCAAACCGGCTCCGGAGGACAAAGTCGAACGTCTCCAGCTTGACGGCGTACTCGCGCAGCGCGCGCTCGCTGCTCTGGCCGTAGATGACGAAGTTCGCCGTCTCGGCGCGCCGCCAGTCTGCCAGCGCCGCCCCCGCATGGACCCACGACAAGGCAAGGCTCGCCAACGCCACACATGCTTTCGCGCCCCGATGCATCCCCGCCGGCTCCTGTTCCAGAAGCCGACAAGGGACTATGAAGAGTTGTGCAAAACAACCCACGAGACATGAAAAGTGCGGACGGCCGGCGCAGATACTGCGCCCTCCGCGCCCGTCAGGCCGCCATGCGGCCCCAGACGGCGCGGTCGGCGCTGACCGCGTCGAGGCGGCCGCGGGCGGCCTTGGCCTGCAGCTGGGCCATCACCGGCTCCGGCAGATGGCAGAAGCGGGGCTCGACCAGCTCCGGCGCACAGTCGGCCTCCGGGGCCGCGAACATCACCGCGTTGAGCTCCGGCTCGCGGTTCTGCAGCAGCCAGGCGAGGCGGCGGGCCCGCTCCGGGTCCGTGCGGTGCAGCAGCGGGTTCTCGGCGAACAGCTCGCAGCCCAGCTCGATGACATAGTCGAGGCCCAGCTTCTCGAAACGGCGCGCGTCCGCGGGCGTGACCGGGCAGGCCTCGTCCAGATCGAACACGACGTCGTTCAGGAGAAACAGCATGCGGTCATCACCTCGGCCGGGCGTCGTGCGCCCCATGCCGTCACCCTAGCGAGACGCGCTTGCGGTTCCGTTCCCGAACGGGGTTAAGCGGAGGTGACCGGCCTCACCCTCCCGGCGCCACGGCCTCGGTGAGGAAATGGCGGCCCTCGCGATCCTCGATCTCGACGACCCAAAGATCGGGATCATAGCCCAGCTGCCGCGAGGCGAAGGCGTCGATCTCGCCCTCGGGACCGGGCTCGACCGGACGGATCCACAGCCGCGCCCCGTCCGGCCCGAACGCCTCCGTATAGAGCGTCGCCTGCCGCGTGTCGGTGTCGAACACCTTGACCAGCACCCCGCCCGCACGCGCGTCGCCCCGACGCGCCACGGTGGCGAAGGCCCCGCCCAGTTCGGCGCGGCGGATCAGGGCGGCGACCCAGACGTCGGTCGGAAGCAGCAAAGGATTAACCGTGCCAGGAAACGGGGTCTGAAGCTCCAGCCCCTAGGGTCAGGCCCATGACCATAGGCGCGACACGACTTCTGGCCAACGCTCTCGTGGCCGCCGGCCTGCTGCTCGCCCCGGGCGCGGCCACGGCCAGCGAGGCCGCCGCCCTGTTTCGCGAGCGTACGGTGGTGCAGGCCCTGGACCGGCGCTGCGGCCTGTTCGGCGAGGGCGTGGCCACGGCGCTCGGAGCCGCCGCCGTGCAGGCGCGCAACGCCGCCCTGCGCGCCGGCATCGACCGCAGCGCCCTCGACGAGGCCGCCCGCGCCGCAACGCAGCAGGCCGCCCGCCTCGCCTGCGCCAGCCGCGACGCCCAGGTGATCCGGGCCCGTGTCGAGCATGCCTTCGACGGCTGGCTGCGCACGCCGCGTCTGGTGCTGGCCGGCGACCGGGCCGAGTGGCGCGCCGAGCGCGGCTCGCCGCGCGGCTGGCGCCTGGCCCAGGCCTCGCGCACGGGCGCCTCGCCAGTGGTGTTCGGCCTGCCGGGCTATGACGCCCCGCCGGCGGCCGTGGTGGCCTTCGCCGGCGCGCCCCGCCCCTATGCGGCGCGCCTGAGTTTCCGCGACACCGCCCGCGAGCGGCGGCCGGCGCTCGACCCGCGCGCCCGCGGCGTCCGTCGCCTGGTCTGGGCCACCGGGTCACGCCCGGCCACAGCAGACCAGCTACCCGCCGGATCGCGCGCCGGCGAGATCTGGACCTTCCCCGCCGAGGCCATGGACCAGCTCGCCGGGCTGGACCCGCGCGAACGCTTCACCGTCGAGTTCCTGTTCCGCGACGACAGCGTGGCGCGCGCCCACTTCGAGGTCGGCGACGTGGCCGCCGGCCGCGCCTTCGTCAGCCTCGGACCGGCGCCGGTGGGTCTGCGCTCGCCGCGCTGAAACCGGGCTGACGTCGCCCCCCGGACAGACGGGCTAGATCTGCGCCTCGACCAGATCGGCCAGGCGCCGCGCGGCGTCGGGAATGGCCACGGCCCGGGCCGCGGCGGCGCGCGCGGCCAGCGCAGCCGGATCGGCGAGAATCGCCTGCACCACAGCCGAAAGCCGGTCGACGGTCAGCGCGTCCTCCAGGATCATCTCCGCCGCCCCGACCTCCACCAGATGGCGGGCGTTGAGGCGCTGATGATCGTCGGTGGCGATCTTCAGCGGCACGAGCACCGAGGGCCGGCCCGCCACGGCCAGTTCGGCGCAGGTCGAGGCGCCGGCCCGGCCGATCACCAGATGCGCCGCAGCCAGCCGCCCGGCCATGTCGCGAAAGAAGGGCGCCACCTCGCAGGCGATTCCGGCGTCGTTGTACAGCTTGAGCGCCGTCTCCAGCGTCTCGGGCCGCGACTGCTGCTGCACCTCCAGCCGGTCGCGGAGGACGGCCGGCAAGGCCGCCAGCGCGCGGGGAACCGTCTCGCTCAGCACCCGCGCGCCCTGGCTGCCGCCGGTCACCAGCACGCGGATGCGGTCCGTCGGCGCGACCCAGGCCTGGTCGAACAGGGCGGCGATCTCCGCCCGCACGGGGCTGCCGACGAGGTGCGGCCGCACCCCGGCCGGGGCCTTCTCCAGCGTCGGAAAGGCCGAGGCGACCGCGCGCACCCGCCCGGCCAGCAGCCGGTTGGTGCGCCCCAGCACCGCGTTCTGCTCATGGATCAGCGTCGGCCGGCCCTGGCTCAGGGCCGCCAGCAGGGCCGGGGCCGAAGGGTAGCCGCCGAATCCGATGACCACATCCACGCCCAGCCGGGTGAAGGCGGCCCGCGCCTGCAGCACCCCCTTGAGGATCTCCACCCCCGCCTTCAGCAGCCCCAGCGGCCCGCGGCCGGTGGCGGCGTCCAGCGCCAGCCGTTCCTGGGCCGGGAAGGCGTGGGCATAGGCCTCGCCGCGGCGGTCGGTGGCCAGCACCACGCGCCAGCCGCGCGCGGTCAGCTCGCGCGCCAGCGCCTCGGCGGGAAACATGTGCCCGCCGGTGCCTCCGGCGGCCACGACGGCGGTTCTGGTCTGGCCCTGCATCGCTCCCGTCTAGCCAAGCCGCGGCCCGGCGTCATCGGGGAAACCGATTTCGGGTCGGAGCTGTCAGGGCATAGACGGGCTGCATGCCAGACTGGAGCCGCCCTAAAGGATCCGCCGCCGCTCCAGCGTCTGGCCGGGCTCATAGGCGCCCGGCCGCCGTCGCGTCAGGGCCAGGGCGAAGCCGATCGTCAGCGACATGGCCAGCATCGACGAGCCGCCATAGCTGAGGAACGGCAGGGTCATGCCCTTGGTCGGGATCAGGTTCAGGTTCACCGCGACATTGATGGCCGCCTGCAGCCCGACGAGGATGAACAGGCCGGCCGCCGCGGTCTGCTCGAACGGGTCGGTCAGGCGCATGGCCGTGCGCAGGCCCTTGAGCACGATGTAGGCGTACAGGCCGATCAGGATCAGCGACAGAACGAGGCCAAACTCCTCGGCCCCGACCGAATAGATGAAGTCGGTGTGCAGGTCAGGCACATGGCGCTTCATCACCCCCTCGCCGACCCCGCGCCCGACCAGGCCTCCGGCGCGGATCGCCTCGGAGGCCTGGTCGATCTGGTACGCCCCATCCGCGCTCGGGGCGATGAACTTGGCCACGCGGACCCGAACGTGATCGAAAATCGCGTAGAGGGCGACCATGCCACCAAGCGCGAGACTCACCAGCACCGCCATCCACTTGAACGGCACCCCGGCCATGAAGAAGACGGCCATGAAGGTGGTGGTGATCAGCAGCGTCTGCCCGATGTCCGGCTGGATCAGCAGCAGGGCGACCGTCACGGCATAGGCGAGGAAGGCGATCGACACGCCCGGCACCCCCTGCCCCTTCTGGCTCTCGGCGAACATCCAGGCCGCGAAGACGATCAGCCCGGGTTTGGCGAACTCCGACGGCTGCAGGCTGAAGGGACCGAAGCTGATCCAGCGCGAGGCCCCCTTCACCTCGTTGCCGATGAACGGCAGCAGCAGCATCACAAGGATGGCGCAGACCAGAGCCAGCACGGCGATGCGGCGCACCCCGCGCGGCGACATCAGCGAGGCGGTCAGCATCACCACCAGCCCTGCGCCGGTGAACACCATCATCCGCCACGCATAGTGGAACGGGTCCGTGATCGACTGATCCGCCAGGATCGCCGCCGGGCTGGAGGCGAAGGACAGGGCCACGCCCAGCCCCATCAGGGTGAGGGCGGCGCCGAGGAGGCCGCGATCGACGGTCCAGAACCACTGGGCCAGCGGGCTGGGGTCGTTGCGCGAGAAGGGCGGGGCGTAGCCGGTGCTCATGCGGCGGCTCCGGGCGGGACGGCGCCGAGCGCCAGGGCGGCGGTGCGGAAGGCCTCGCCGCGCACCTCGAAGTCGGGGAACTGGTCAAAGCTGGCCGCAGCGGGGCTGAGCAGCACCACCTGCGGCCCGCCGGCCGCCGCAGCGTCCCGGGCCGCCGCCTCGACCGCGGTGGCCAGGTCGCCGACCATCGCGTGCGGCGTGTTGCCGAGGGTGGCGGCGAAGTCGCCGGCCGACTCGCCGATCAGATAGGCCCGCGCCACCCGGGGGAAGAGGTCGGTCAGATCGGCGATGCCGCCGGCCTTGGCCCGTCCACCGGCGATCCAGAACACGCGGTCGTAGGACGACAGGGCCTGACGCGCTGCGTCGGCGTTGGTCGCCTTGGAGTCGTTGACGAAGCGGACCTCACCCAGGACGCCGATGGTCTCCATCCGGTGCGCCAGACCGGGAAAGCTCAGCAGCCCCTCGATGGCGGCCGCTTCGGTCACGCCCAGCGCCCGCGCTGCGGCAAAGGCGAAGGCGGCGTTCTGAGCATTGTGCCGGCCCGGCAGGGACCGGGCGGCGGAGAGGTCGATCGTGCGATCGTCGACGCGAAGGGCCCCGGGCGCGGCGAAAATCTCCCCTTCGCCCCTTGTGGGAGAAG
>CAZUXK010000025.1:0-25266 GCA_964624025.1 uncultured Brevundimonas sp. | reverse complement strand
GCCCAGGTCATCACCGGGCTGCGCGACACCTCCCTGCTCAACTTCCTGCGGTAGGCGGCGCCGAACCGCCCGCGCTGCGTCGCCGCAGCCTGACGGCCCCGCTGGACACGGCGGGCGAGACGGAACATAAGGCGAACATGGCTCGCCTTGACCTGCGACAGAAGCTTTCGATCCTCGCCGACGCGGCCAAGTACGACGCCTCCTGCGCCTCGTCCGGGGCCGGGGGGCGTACCTCGCTGGCGGGCAAGGGCATAGGCTCGACCGAGGGCATGGGCATCTGCCACGCCTATACGCCGGATGGCCGCTGCATCAGCCTGCTCAAGGTGCTGCTGACCAACTTCTGCATCTACGACTGCGCCTACTGTATCAATCGGGCGAGCTCGAACGTGCCGCGGGCCCGGTTCACGGTCGAGGAGGTGGTGGACCTGACCCTGGCCTTCTATCGGCGCAACTACATCGAGGGGCTGTTCCTGTCCTCGGGGGTGATCCGCTCGGGGGATCACACCATGGAGGAACTGGTGCGCGTGGCGCGCAGCCTCCGTCTCGATCACGACTTCCGCGGCTACATCCACCTCAAGCTGATCCCCGAGGCCGATCCACGGCTGGTGGAGGAGGCGGGCCTCTACGCCGACCGGCTCTCGGCCAACGTCGAGCTGCCGCGCGAGGAGGCCCTGACGCAGCTGGCCCCGCAAAAGGACGCGCGCGCCATCCGCTCGACCATGGGGCGGGTGCGCCTCAAGTCTCTGGAGGCGCGGCCCGATCGCAAGGCCCGGACCCGCCCGCCCCGCTTCGCCCCGGCGGGCCAGAGCACCCAGCTTATCGTCGGCGCGGACGGGGCGCCGGACGCCGAGATCCTTGACCGCAGCGCTGCGCTTTATGGCGGGTTCGGCCTGCGGCGGGTCTACTATTCCGCCTTCAGTCCCATTCCTGACGCCAGCGCCACCCTGCCGCCGTCGCGCCCGCCGCTGATGCGCGAGCATCGGCTCTATCAGGCCGACTGGCTGATGCGCTTCTACGGCTTCACAGCGCCGGAGATCGCCGGCGCGGCCCCCGACGGCATGCTGGACCTCGCCGTTGATCCCAAGCTGGCCTGGGCCCTGGCCAATCGGGCTCTGTTTCCCGTCGACGTCAATCGGGCCGACCGCGAGACCCTGCTCAGGGTGCCCGGGCTCGGCGTAAGGTCCGTGGGGCGTATTCTTCAGGTGCGCCGCCACCGCACCCTGAGGCTGGAGGACGTGGCCCGCCTGACCCGCTCGCTCGACAAGGTTCGGCCCTTCATCGTGGCGCTGGACTGGACGCCCGGCGGCCTGACCGACGCGGCCGATCTCAAGGCCCGACTGGCTCCCGCCCGCGCGCCCGAGCAGCTCAGCCTGTTCTGATGCGTCTCGTCCCTCTGGCGCACGCTACCGACTTCGAGGGCTGGAGAGCGGCGGCGCGTCGCCTGCGGCTGGAAGGCGTCGAGCCGGCGCGGGTGCGCTTCACGACGGAGGGGGCTCCCCAGGCTGGCCTGTTCGACGAAGCGGCTTGCCCGCCGGCGCCGCCGATCGCTGACGCCGCCGCCCTTGTCGCGCCCCGGGCTCTGGTCGATCTGGGGCGGATGGTGGTGCTGCACCGGTCCGAGGACCGTTTCGACCTGCTCTATCGTCTGCTGTGGCGACTACAGGCCGAGCCCCGGCTGTTGCAGGTGGCGACCGATTCCGATGTCGCCGACGCGGCGGAACGCGTCCGCAACGTCCGGCGCGCCGCGCACAAGATGAAGGCCTTTGTGCGCTTCCGTCGCGTGGAGGGGCCGGGCGACGCGGACGGGGCAGACGACGCGGCCGCGCGCTGGGTCGCCTGGTTCGAGCCGGCGCACCGGGTGCTGGAGCTGACCGCGCCCTTCTTCGTGCGCCGCTTCACCACCATGGACTGGACCTTGCTGACCCCGGACGGCCGGGCGCACTGGGATGGCGCGCGCCTGACCTTCGGCCCGCCGGCCAGCCGAGACATGGCGCCGGACAGCGATGAGGTCGAGGACTTCTGGCGCACCTACTACGCCGCGACCTTCAACCCCGCCCGCCTGCGCGTGAAGGCCATGCAGAGCGAGATGCCGAAGCGCTACTGGCGCGACCTGCCGGAGGCGGCGCTGATCCCCGAGCTGATCGCCCGCGCCGGCGACCGCACCCGCGCCATGGTGGCGGCCGCGCCCGGGGTTCCCAACGCCCGTTTCTCCCGGGCCGTGAAGGCCCCTGCGCCGCCGCCCGTGGGGGCCGCGTCCGACCCCGGGGATCTGGCGGCGCTCGCCGACGGACTGGAGCGCTGCCGGCGCTGTCCGCTCTGGCGCGACGCGACCCGCGCAGTCCCCGGCGAGGGCCGTGCGGACGCCCGCGTGATGCTGGTGGGCGAACAACCCGGCGACGAGGAGGACCTCTCGGGCCGGCCGTTCGTGGGCCCGGCCGGACGCGTCCTTGACCATGCCCTTGCGGAGGCCGGCGTCGCCCGCGCCGATCTCTACGTGACCAACGCCGTGAAGCACTTCAAGCACGAGCCGCGGGGGAAGCGGCGGCTGCACAGGTCGCCGGACGCCGGTGAGGTGGAGGCCTGCGGCCACTGGCTCTCGCATGAGCGGCGGTTGATCCGGCCGCAGGTGATCGTGGCGCTGGGGGCGACCGCGGCATTGGCGATCCTGGGGCGCCGGGTCCCCGTAGCGGCGACCCGGGGCCAGCCCCTCGTCGGTCCGGACGGGTCCACGGTGATCGTGACCTGGCACCCGAGCTACATCCTCAGGACGCCCGACGTCCGGGCGCAGGCGGCGGCCCGCGCCGACCTCGCCGACGACCTGCGGCTCGCTGCCCGTCTCGCCTTGTGAACCCGCGCGGCGGTTGCGCTTTTTTCTCCGGCGTCGCCGGCGAGCGATAGGCATTTGCTGCGGCGCCGTTAGAGTGGACTTATGACGCCAGCCGACTTCGACATCGCCGGAAATGGAGACGCGGTCCGCCTGCGCCTTACCGGCGACTGGACGACCGGCGGATTGGGCCGGGCTGCGGGGCTGCTCGAGTCGGCCCTGGCAGGGGCCAGCCGTATCGAACTCGACATCGACGGTCTGGGGCAACTCGATACAGCGGGCGCGCTGGTTCTGGTGCGGGCCTCGCGCTGCAGTCTGCCCGCCGAGGCCTGGGCGTCGCGCCCCGAGGCCGGACGCATCTACGCCATGGTCGAGCGTCTGGGATGCGAGCGCGGGCCGCCGACGCGCCGGAGCGATCCGATCACCCGCTCCTTCGCCCGGATCGGGCATGGGGTCATCGACGCCGGGCAGGAAGCGATGTTGTCGCTGGCCTTCCTCGGCCGTCTGATCGTGGCCATCGGGGCCATTCTGCGCCGCCCCGGACGCATTCGCTGGCCGGCCTGGGTCAGCCAGACCGAGCGCGCCGGACTCGACGCCCTGCCGATCGTGGTCATGACCAGCTTCTTCATCGGCGCGGTGGTGGCCTTCATCGGGGCCGACCTGCTGGCCGATTTTGGCGCTGCGGTCTTCACCGTCGAGCTGATCGTCGTGTCGGTGCTGCGGGAGTTCGCCGTGGTGATCACCGCCGTCCTTCTGGCGGGCCGCTCGGCCTCTGCCTTCGCCGCCGAGGTCGGAGCCATGCGCATGAACCAGGAGGTCGACGCCATGCGGGTCATGGGCATTGATCCCTTCCAGGCCCTCGTCATCCCGCGTCTCGCCGCCCTGCTGCTGATGATGCCGCTGCTGACCTTTGCGGCCATGGTCGCCGGGCTGTTCGGCGGCATGCTGGTCTGCTGGACGCAGCTGAACCTCGGCCCGGCCTTCTTCCTCGAGCGCATCGTGCTGGCGCCCAACGTGGCCAACCACCTGGTCGTGGGCCTGTCCAAGGCGCCCGTCTTCGCCCTTGTCGTCGCCGCCATCGGCTGCCGCCAGGGCATGGCGGTGGCCGGCGATGTCGAAAGTCTCGGCCGGCGGGTGACCGCGGCCGTGGTCCAGGCCATCTTCGCCATCATTCTTCTCGACGCGGTGTTCGCCCTGATGTTCCTGGAGCTCAACTATTGACGGGCCCGGTCATCATCGACGCCGCGCGGCCGGCTCTGATCGAGGTACGCGGGCTGATCACGCGCTTCGGGGAACGGACCGTGCACGAAGACCTCGACCTCGATGTGCTTCGCGGCGAGGTGCTGGGCGTCGTCGGCGGCTCCGGCAGCGGAAAGACGGTGCTGCTCAACTCGATCATCGGGCTGCGGGATCCGGACGGCGGGGGCGTGCGGCTGTTCGGCAAGGACGTCGCCGACCTGACCGAAGCGGAAGCGGCCGAGGTGGAGCAACGCACCGGCGTGCTGTTCCAGCAGGGCGCGCTGTTCTCGTCGCTCACAGCGCTGGAGAACGTCGCTTCGCCGCTGGTCGAGCACACCCGCCTGCCGCGCCGGATGATCCGCGAGATCGCCGAGATGAAGATCGCCATGGTCGGTCTCAAGCCGGAGTCGCATCACCTCAAGCCGGCGGAACTGTCCGGCGGCATGCGCAAGCGGGTCGGCCTCGCCCGCGCCCTGGCGCTGGACCCCGAACTGCTGTTCCTCGACGAGCCGACCGCCGGTCTTGACCCCATCGGGGCGGCGGCGTTCGACGCCCTCATCCGGTCCCTGGCGGATGATCTGGGCCTAACCGTCTTCATGATCACCCACGACCTCGATAGCCTGTACGCCATTTGCGACAAGGTGGCCGTGCTGGCTGACCGGCGCGTGGTGGCCAAGGCGACGGTCGAGGAGCTTGAGCGTTCCGATCACCCGTGGATCCGGGAATACTTTCTGGGCCCCCGCGGGCGCGCGGCGCACAAGGCCAGCTGAAGGAGCGCGAGATGGAACGAGACGCCCACTACGCCGCCGTCGGGATCGCCACCGTGGCGCTGATCGCCGCCCTCGCGGTGTTCACCATCTGGCTGGCCCGGCTGCAGTTCGACAGCGACTACGACGTCTATGACATCGTCTTCTACGGCCCCGTGCGCGGCCTGTCTGAAGGCGGGGAGGTGCACTTCAACGGCATCCGTGTCGGCGAGGTGACGGCGCTCAATCTGGATCCCGACAAGGGTGACCAGGTCATTGCACGGGTGCGGCTGAACGGCGAGACGCCGGTGCGCGTCACCAGCCGGGCCCAGCTGGAGCCCCAGGGCATCACCGGCCTGAACTACATCCAGATCACCGCGGGCAATCCGGAGAGCGCCCTGCTAAAGGCCCAGTACCCGGACAATGTCGTGCCGGTGATCCAGAGCCAGCCGAGCCCGCTGGCCGAGCTGTTGAGCGGTTCGGGCACCGTGCTGGCCCAGGCGGTCGACGTGCTGAACCGCGTCAACCGGGTGCTGTCCGACGATAACATCCGCAGCTTCTCGACCACCCTGGCCAATGTCGAGGCGGTCTCGGCCGAGCTGGAGGCGCGGCGTGGGCTGCTGGCCGAGCTGGAGACCACGCTGCAGAGCGCCAACCGGGCGATCCTGGCCTATGAGCAGGTGGCGGTCACCGCCAACGAGGTGATCGATACCGACGCCCGCCAGGCGATCGCCAACATCAATGCGGCGTCGGCCGAGGCTACGTCGGCGATGCAGTCGCTGAACCGGACCGTCACCGGTCTCGAACAGCCGGTCGGGGACTTCGCCGAGACCGGCCTGCCGGAGCTGACCGCCGCGATCCGCAGCCTTCAGGCGGCGACCACAGCGCTGGAAGCCCTCGTCGAGGAGGTGCGCTCCAGTCCGCGCGACTTCATTGGCCGTCCGCCTGCCCGTGAACTGGAGGTCCAGCCATGATCCGCCTGCTTCGCTTCCTGCCTGCCTTCGGCCTTGCCGCGGCGTTGTCCGGCTGCGCCCTGCTGGCGACGCCGGATCCCGTGCAGATGTACCGCTTCGGGGCCAGCGACCCGGTGACCGGCGTCGCCCCGGACGGGGCGGTCGCGCTGGAGATGCGCCCGGTCCAGTTCAGCGCCGCGGCGGCGGATGATCGTATCCTTGCGGTCACGGGCCCGGAGGCGGCCTACATCGGCGGCGCGCGCTGGGTCGAACGGGCCCAGGATCTGTACCAGGAGTCGATCGAGAACGCCTTCGCGGCCGAGGCCACCCGCGTGCGCCTCGGCGGACGGCGCGAGCTGTCGCGGTCGCCCCGGGTGCTCGATCTCGATGTGCGCACCTTCGAGGCCCGCTACCCCACGGCGGGGGCCGCCCCGACCGTACGCGTCGCGGTGCGCGCGCGCCTGATCAACCGCGATGACCGCGAGGTGGTGGCGGACGAGGTGTTCACGGTGGAGCAGGCGGCGACAGTCAACCGCGTCTCCGCCATCGTGGCCGCCTTCGACACCGCGGTGCTTGGCGTCAACCGCGACATCGTTCGCTGGACCGAAGCCCGGCTGGACTGATCCGGGCCGTCCGCGGGCGCCTCAGGCGGCGCGCCGGACCTGTTCGACCGCCCGGGTCATGCGGCTTTCGGTCTCGCTCGCCCGGGCGCGCATCTCGGCCAATTGCCGATCCGTTTGGGCCAAGGCCTCGAGCGCTGCGTCCCGCGTGCGCGCCAGCGCGACGGTATCCGGCCGGATCTTCCTCGGCTTGCGGCCGGCGAGGCCGAGGCCCTGACGCCAGTCCTCCACCCAGGTGGACAGGGCCGCCGCCGCCGCCGCCAGCTGGGCCGGGGCGGCGTGTTCGGCGTTCTGGACCGCGCGGGCCAGCGGCAGCTGGGCGAGGCCGGCGGCGCGCGCGGCGCGCAGGGCCGCCAGCTGGCTCTCCAGCCGCGCCGTCGTTGCGGTCTCGTCACCGCCCGCGGCGACCGCGTCAGCGGCGGCGAGGGCGTCCTCGGCGTCCAGCGTTTCGCTACGGCCGGCCTCGGGGTCCGGCAGGGGAGCGTCGGCAGCCTCGACCTCGACCGTGGCGCTGGCCGGATCCTCGCCGCTCGCGTCCAAGGCCGCTGCGTCCTGCGTTGCCAGGTCCGTTGCGGGTTCGGCCGCAGCGGCGGCTTCCCCGGCGTCCAGGGTCGCGCTGCGGCGGGCCTCGGGACCGGGTAGGGCCGGGTCGCCCGTCGCGATGTCCGTCTCCAGCGCAGGGGCCGCGGCGATCGCGTCACCCTCCGCGGCCGCGGCTGCGGCGGTCTGGCGAAGACGCGCCCCGCCCTCGGCCAGCGCGGCGTCCACCTCGGCGATGGCGCGCACGGCTTCGGCGTGCAGGGCATCCAGTGTGGCGCTGCGGTGCAATGCCGAGCGGCCGCGTTCGGCCAGGGCGGCGGCGGTGTCCCCCGCGCTGGTCGCGGCAGGCAGGTACAGGGCGCGGAACCGCTTCAAACGCCCCCCAGGGCCGTCGAACAGGCCGGCAAGCCCGCGGCGCGGCTCCAGCGCCGAGGGGTCGAGGGTCTGCAACAGATGAGTGGCGTGGCGTACCAGATCGGTCGCCTCGACGAAGTCGCCGTGCCGCGCCTCGGCCAGCAGCCGTTCGACGGCGTCCCTCAGGCTGACGTGGGCCCGCGCCAGCCGGTCGGCGCCGGTTGCGCTCTCCGTCCCGGCCGCTGTAGCGGCCGCGTCGCCAAGGCCCACGGGTTCAGGGTCGTGCGACCCGTGCGATGTCGGTTCCATGCTCCACCCTCCGTCCGGCGCTTTGCGGCCGGTTGCGAAGCATTATGCCAGCGTCTTCAGATTTGGCGAAATGGCGAAGGTCGCCTCGGTCCTCGCCGTCACCTCGTCGACGGTCACGCCCTCCGCCAGTTCGATCAGTTCGAGTCCCGAGCCATCGGCCTTCACATCGAACACGGCCAGGTCGGTGATGATGCGGTCGACCACGCCGCGGCCGGTCAGCGGCAGGGTGCAGGCCTTCAGCACCTTGGACTGGCCGTGCTTGTTGGCGTGCTCCATGACCACCACCACGCGCTTGACGCCGGCGACCAGGTCCATGGCCCCGCCCATGCCCTTCACCAGCTTGCCGGGGATCATCCAGTTGGCGATGTCGCCGCCCTCGGACACTTCCATGGCGCCGAGGATCGACAGGTCGATGTGCCCGCCGCGGATCATGGCGAAGCTGTCGGCCGACGAGAAGAAGCTGGTTTCCGGCAGGGCGGTGATGGTCTGCTTGCCGGCATTGATCAGGTCGGCGTCGACCTCGTCGTCATGCGGGAAGGGGCCCATGCCGAGCATGCCGTTCTCGGACTGTAGCGTGACGTTCATCCCGTCCGGAATGTGGTTGGCCACCAAGGTCGGGATGCCGATGCCGAGGTTCACATAGAATCCGTCCTGCAGCTCCAGGGCGGCGCGGGCGGCGAGCTCGTCGCGGGTGCGGGGCATGGTCAGGGCTCCTTGGCGGGGGTCGGGTCGGCCAGGGGGCTGACGCCGGCTTCGGCGAACACCTCCTTGGCGATCATCAGGGCGTTGAGGGCGTTGGGAAAGCCGGCGTACAGGGCGACCTGCATCAGGGCCTCGGTGATTTCGGTCGGGGTCAGGCCGACGTTGAGGGCGCCGCGGATGTGGCCGCGCAGCTGCTTGGCGGCTGTGCCCAGCGTGGCCAGCGCGGACATGGTCACCAGCTGGCGCTGCTTCAGCTCCAACCCCGGACGGGCGTAGACGTCGCCGAAGCCGAACTCGACCATGAAGCCGGCGAAGTCCGGCGAGATCGGGGCCAGCCCGGCCTCGATGGCTCCCTCCAGCCGGGGGTCGAGCTCGGCCAGCCGGGCCGAGCCGCGGGCGCGGCGATCATCGGTCATGGGGCGGTCGGGGCGGCCGGCGCGCCGCGGTCGCGGATGGCGTCCTCGATGTCATCGCTGAGCGAGCAGGTGTTCAGCATGATGATGAACAGGAAGATCACGCCCCAGGTCAGCTTGTCGCTGATGCTCTTCAGGTGCGCCTTCACCTCGGCGCCCGACAGGTCCTTGTCGTCTTCGGACATCGCTTGTCTCCCCGCTCCGTGTCAGGCGTCCTCGCGCGCCCGCACCGTACGCTGTTCGATACGCTTCTCGAAGCTGCCCTGGATCAGGCGGTCGACGTAGATGCCTGGGGTGTGGATGTGGTCCGGGTCGAGCGTGCCGACCGGCACGATCTCCTCGACCTCGACGACGCAGACCTTGCCGGCCGTGGCCATCATCGGATTGAAATTCCGCGCCGTCTTTCGATAGATCAGGTTGCCGGCCTCGTCGGCCTTCCAGGCCTTGACGATCGACAAGTCGGCGACCAGCCCGGTCTCCATGACGTACTCGCGGTCGCCGAAGGTGCGGACCTCCTTCCCCTCGGCTACCAGGGTGCCGACGCCGGTGGCGGTGAAGAAGGCCGGGATGCCGGCCCCGCCGGCGCGGATGCGCTCGGCCAGGGTGCCCTGCGGGTTGAACTCCAGCTCCAGCTCGCCGGCCAGGTACTGGCGCTCGAACTCCTTGTTCTCGCCGACATAGGACGAGATCATCCTGGCGATCTGCTTCGTCTCCAGCAGCTGGCCAAGACCGAAGCCGTCGACGCCGGCGTTGTTGGAGATCACCGTCAGCCCCTTCACCCCGCTGTCGCGCAGGGCGGCGATCAGGTTCTCGGGGATGCCGCACAGGCCGAAGCCGCCGGACATGACGGTCATGCCGTCGAAGGTCAGGCCTTCCAGGGCGGAGCGGGCGTCGGGATACAGCTTGCGCATGCGATCTCTTTTCATCGTCTGATGAATAACCGGGGCCTTCCGCTGATTAGGCCGGGCCGCGTCCGGGGGCAAGGGCGGGGGCGTCGCGGGTAACCCTAATCTTCGCCTCCGGCGCGCCGTCGCTGGCGGGGCGGGGAGCGCGAGGTTAAGAGACATTATCCACGGGGCGGGAGCGGGGCGGACGTGCGGGCCAGGATCAACGGACTGACGGCGGCGCTGCTGGTCGGCGTGGTGATCGGCCTGATGCTGACGCCCGACGGGCGCGCCTGGCTGCGCCATCCGACCCTGCTGCTGGGCGGCGGGGCCAACGCCTCGGCCTCGCCCACGCCGGAGGCCAGGCCCGAGCTCGAGGCCGTAGCCCCTGCCGCCACGCCGGCAGCCCCTGGACCGATGGGCGCGCCTGTAAGACTTCGCGCCGCCGCCGCCGCCGACGACGGGACCCTGCGCATCGGCGTGTTCGGCGACTCCATGGCCGACGGCCTGTGGACCGCGCTCTACCGCGATCTGGACCGCGAACCCGGCGTCGAGGTGATCAAGTTCAGCGAGGTCTCAACCGGCCTGTCGCGCTACGACTATGTGGACATCCAGGCCAAGACGGCCGGCCAGATCGCGGGCCAGCCCATCGACGTCGCCGTCATTCTGTTCGGCACCAACGACGCCCAGGGCATCGAGCTGGACGGCACGGTCCATGCCTTCGGTACGCCCGGTTGGCGCGCCGCCTACGCCCGCCGGGTCGACGATCTGGTGTCCCTGCTGCGCAGCCGGGGCGTTGCCGTCTACTGGGTCGGCCTGCCGAAGATGAAGCGCGAGTCCTTCGACGAAAAGATGCGCCTGATCAACGAGGTGGTCGGCGGGCGCATGCGGGCGCTGAACGTGCCGTACATCGAAACGACCAGCGTCACGGCCGGGCCTGACGGCGGCTACGAAGCCTATCTGCCGGAAAGCCCGGGCGGCCGGCCGCGGCTGATGCGGGCCCATGACGGCATCCACATGACCATGGCCGGCTATCTCCGGATCGCCGCGCCGGTCGCGGAGCGTCTGCGCGCCGACGCGGGGCTGGACCAGACCGCGGCGGGCGGCTGAGCGTGCTCGCTGCGGGGCTGATGGCGGCCGGGCTGATGGCGGCGCCGGGGCAGGAGCGTCCGTGGGCGCCCCTGCCGTCGCCTGTCAGCGCCACGTGCCCGGGCGGCGTCTGCCAGCCGGAGTCGCTGCGGCGTCTGGCCCAGGGCGCCGGCCCGCTGCGCGTCGTCCAGTTCGGCGACAGCCACAGCGCCGCCGGCTGGCTGCCGGAGGCCTGGCGCCGCCGGCTCGAGGCCGGCCTCGGACGACCGGTCCAGCTGATCGTCTCGGCCCGGGTCGGGGCCACCCTCGCCAGCCTCCCGCCCGAGCTGCCGGCCGGGGCGCCTGCGCCGGATCTGATCGTACTCGCCTATGGCACCAATGAGGGGTTCGACGACGCCCTCGACCTGACGGCCTATGAGGCGCGGCTTCGGGCGAACATCGCGCGCCTGCAGGCCGCTGCGCCCGACGCGGTGCTGCTGCTGCTCGGGCCGCCCGAGGCCATGCGCGGCGAGGGCGGCGGGACATGCCCTGACGATCATGACAGCCGCTGGCGCGAGCCGGCCCTGCTGCCGCTGGTGCGCGATGTGCAGCACCGGGTCGCGGCGGCGAGCGGCGTCGCGTTCTGGGACTGGCGGGGACGGATGGGAGGCAGCTGCGCGGCGCACCGGCTGACGCTCGGACCCGAGCCCCTGATGCGCGCCGATCATGTGCATTTCAACGAGGCGGGCGCCGACTGGCTGGGCGGCCTGCTCGCCGCCGACCTGCTGACCGCCGTGCGGGGGCGCTGACATGCTGTTCCCGACGCTGGAGTTCGGTCTCTTCTTCCTCGCCGTCTTCGTCGTGGCCTGGAGCCTCGAGCGCGAGAACGGCCGCCGCAAGCTGTTCCTGTTGCTCGTCAGCTGGGTCTTCTACGCCCAGTGGGACTGGCGCTTCGTCGGCCTGCTGATCTTCAGCGCGGTGCTGAACTGGGGCGTCGCCGTCCTGCTGTCGCGCGAGGACATGCCCCGCAAGAAGCTGCTGGTCGGGCTGGGCGTCGCCGCCAACCTGCTGCTGCTCGGGGTGTTCAAATACTACGGCTTCTTCGTCGAGGAGGCCGGGGCCCTGCTGGCGCGGCTCGGCTGGGAGCGGGACCTGCCGCTGCTGGAGATCGTCCTGCCGGTGGGGATCAGCTTCTTCACCTTCCAGGGCATCAGCTATGTTGTCGACGTCTGGCGCGGCAAGACCCCGCCGGCCCGGTCGCTGCTGGACGTCATGCTGCTGATGTCCTTCTTTCCGCACCTGGTGGCCGGGCCCATCGTCCGCGCCTCGGACCTGCTGCCCCAGTTCGAGCGGGTGCCGCGCCTGACCCGGGCTATGGCCACCCACGGCCTGCTGCTGATCGCCTGGGGCCTGTTCAAGAAGACGGTCATCGCCTCTGAGCTGGCGGTGAACCTCGTCGATCCGGTGTTCTTCGACCCCTCGGCCCATTCGGCCTGGGACATCGCCGCGGCGACCTACGCCTACGCGGTACAGATCTATTGCGACTTCTCGGCCTACTCCGACATGGCGATCGGGACCGCGGCCCTGCTGGGCTATTCCTTCCCGCGCAACTTCGACCAGCCGTACCGCGCCAACTCGCTGCAGAGCTTCTGGCGGCGCTGGCACATCAGCCTGTCCAGCTGGCTGCGCGACTACCTCTATGTCCCGCTGGGCGGCGGCCGCGGCGGCCTGTGGTCGTCCTCGCGCAACGTCATGATCACCATGCTGCTGGGCGGGCTGTGGCATGGGGCGGCCTGGACCTTCGTGGCCTGGGGGGCGCTGCACGGGGCGGTGCAGGTGATCGAGCGGGTCTGGCGCCACTTCCTGGAGGGCCGGGCCAGCGTGCCGCACTGGCTGGGCGTGATCCTGACCTTCCACGTCGTCTGCCTCGGCTGGATCCTGTTCCGCGCCGAGAGCTTCCCGCTGGCCATGGAGATGCTGGCCGGTTTGGTGCGGCCCGGGCCTGTCGAGGTGCTGACGCCCTTCCTGCTGACCCTGATCGTCGGGGGCCTGGCCATGCACTGGCTACCGCCGCGGGCGGTGGAAGGGCTGGCGGCGCGGCTGCAGGCCGCCCCGTCGCTGACCCTCGGCGTCCTCGTCGGCATGGCCATCTTCCTCGTCGAGGCGGTCCGTCCCGAGGGCGTCGCCCCCTTCATCTACTTCCAGTTCTGAGCCGGGGAGGTCACGCATGAGCACGCCAGACGATCCCTCCGAGCCGCCGCTGGCCCCGTTTCCGGCCGCGCCTTCGGTCTCGCCCTTCCCGCCTCTTGACGGGGAGGGCGGAGCCGATCCGCCGACCGACTGGAACAGCGGCGCCGACGCCCACGACCTTCCGATCAGGCAGGGGCGGCTGGCGGCCCTGCGCCGGCTGGCCTTCCCGCCGGATGAGCCCCCGGGGGAGGCCGAACTGGCGGCGCGCGACCTGCGCTGGACCGGGCGCGTCATTGTCGTCGCCACCCTTGTGCTCGCCGCTTTCAACGTCGCCGCCGTCCAGAACTGGGCGCGGCAGCAGGCCCCGGGCTGGGGGCCGGTGACGGTGCGGGAACTGGCCGACGTCTGGGCTGCGCGCATGGCCCTGCTCGGCGCCGACCAGCCCCGTCAGGGCCTGCGCGAGGCCTATCAGGGCTTCCGGGAGGCCCGCTTTCCGGTGCAGGACGGCGAGACGCAGGGTCGAGACTGAGAACGCGTTGCAATCACCGCCGACTGTGGTAGGGAGAAGCATTCGCATCTGCCTCCGGGTCGCCTGTGTACGTCTGCAACTGCAACGGCATTCGCCAGCGTGAAGTGGCCGCCGCCATCGAGGCCGGGGCCCGCCGCCCGCGCGACATCTTCCAGCGCCAAGGCTGCAGCGCCCAGTGCGCCAAGTGCGTCTGCGAGATGCGCGAGATGATCCAGGCCCAGACCTCGGCCTACGCCCTCGCCGCCGAATAGCTGCGTCCGATTTTCAGAAGCGCTTTCAATGTGTTGAAAAGCGCTCGCAACTGATCCGCGCGCGGAATCGCGTGGTATGCTGACCGCATGAACTGAGCGCGGCCCCCCGGCGCGCCAACTGACAGGACCCCGGCCATGCGCGGCGACCCGGCGATCATCCGTACCCTCAACGGCATCCTCACAAACGAGCTGACGGCGGTGAACCAGTACTTCCTGCACGCCCGCATGTTCGAGAACTGGGGCCTCAAGCGGCTGGGCGAGATCGTCTACAAGGAATCGATCGGCGAGATGAAGCACGCCGACCTGCTCATCAAGCGGGTGCTGTTCCTCGACGGGCTGCCCAACCTGCAGGATCTGCACAAGCTGAAGATCGGCGAGAGCTGTGTCGAGTGCCTCGAGGCGGACCTGCAGCTGGAGCTGGACGGACGCACGGCGCAGATCGCCGCCATCACCCAGTTCGAGGAAGCGAAGGACTACGTCAGCCGCCAGATCGTGCTGGATATCCTGTCGGACACCGAGCACCACATCGACTTCCTCGAGACCCAGCTGCAGCTGGTGGCCCAGCTGGGCGAGCAGAACTATCTGCAGTCGGCGCTCGGCGAGCTGACGGGCGAGGAGCACTGACGCTCCGTTCGCAGCGACAGCGATCCGGAACCGGGCCCGGCCGACCAGGTGTCAGCCGGGCCCGTTTGCCGTCTAGTCGAGCTCGGTGATCAGCAGGGTGCCGGACGACAGGCCGCCGCTGTAGGTGCCGATCCAGATGTCATAGGTGCCGCTCTGCGGATTGCCGAACCGGACCAGCGGGTTGGTGCCCTCGCCGCTATCGTCGTCACAATACCACTGGCCGTCCGGTCCGTTGATCACGAGGGTGGTGTCGGTCGAGGCCGCGACGGTGATGATCAGCGGCCAGTTGCCGGCGTTGTAGGTCAGCTCGAAGTCGGGCGCATTGCTGATGAAGCCCCGGCACGACGAACTGACGGCGGACTGGGCTTCGATCGAGCCGCCCGGCGTGACCGAGACGCGGTAGGGATCCGGGTCGAACCCGGCGTTCAGGGTGACGCCGCCGGACACCGCCGGCAGCGAATAGTCCTGGGCGGCGGCGACGCCGGCGATGGCGGTCAGGGCGAGCGCGGCGGCGCCCGCAGCGAGACGGATAATCGGCATTGGATGGCTCCCTCCACGGTCGGCCCCCCGGCCGATACGCCATCCAAAGCCGCTGCAGGGGCTGCGGTCAAGCTGCACCCGCCCCGAACCGGGCGCCCCGTCTCACGCGCGCAGCCAGCCCTGCCGACGGCCGAAGGCCAGCACCAGCTCCGGCCAGGCTTCCGCCGGGCGTCCGACGATCAGCCGCACCCCGAATCCGTGCCCGCCCTCCTGGAACAGATGCGCTTCGGCGGCCACGGCGCCGCGTCGCAGGCTCTGCAGCAGTTTCAGGCTGTTCTCCGGCGGCACCGGGGCGTCGTCGAGCGCATGGATCAGGATCGTCGGGGCGGCCCCACGCCAGTCCATCTGCTCCAGAGACCAGGCGGCGATGGCCGCCTCCGTGGGCTCCGGCCCGAGCAGTTGGGTGCGCGACCCCGCATGGGCGAAGGGATCGGTCAGGGTCACGACCGGATAGAGCAGCACCGTCAGATCCGGCCGGTGCGGCAGGGCGTCAGCGCTATCGACAGCGGCGTAGGTCGCGTCTGTCCGCGCCGCCAGCAGCCCGGCCAGATGGCCGCCTGCGGAGGCGCCGAGCACCGCGACCCGGGCCGGGTCCAGTCCTTCGGCGGCGGCGCGGGCGCGCACCAGGCGCAGGGCCCGCTGGGCGTCCTGCAGCGGCGCATCCGGCCCCGCCGCCCAGCCGTCGGCGGGCAGCCGATAGCGCAGCACGTAGCAGGTCACCCCGGCGGCGGCGAACACCCGGGCCACGTCCAGCCCTTCCTTGTCGACCACCGCCCAGCGGTAGCCGCCGCCCGGGATCAGCAGCAGGCTGGCCCCGTTCGGCCGCGCCGGCCGAACCACCGTCAACAGTGGGTCGGTCGTGTACTGGGCGAACCGGTCCCGGTAGGCGGGATCGGTCGAGCGCTCGACCACGACCGGGGTGACGGTCACGCGCTCGCCGCCGGGCGCGGCGCCCGGCCAGAGGCGCAGGACCTCGGTCGGGTCGGGCGGGGCGACCGTCTGGGCGGCATCGCCGGGCGTCGCTGACGCCGCCACGCCTGCGCCGGCCAGGCCGGCGGCGATCACCTGCCGTCGGTCGAGGCTCATGCCAGCTCCACGGCCATGGCGATGGCCTCGCCGCCGCCGATGCACAGGGAGGCCATGCCCTTGCGGCCGCCCCGCGCCTGCAGCGCCGCCAGCAGGGTGGCCATGACGCGGGCCCCCGAGGCCCCGATCGGGTGGCCCAGGGCGCAGGCGCCGCCGTTCACATTCACCCGGGCATGGTCGATCTCCATCTCGCGCATGGCGATCATCGGCACCACGGCGAAGGCCTCGTTGATCTCCCACAGGTCGACGTCGGCGACCGACCAGCCGGCCTTCTTCAGGGCCTTCTGCATGGCCGGGACGGGGGCGGTGGTGAACAGGCCCGGTTCGTGGGCGTGGGCGGCGTGGGCGGCCACCCGGGCGACGATCGGCAGGTTCAGGGCCCGCGCCACGCTCTCGCGCGTCATGACGAGGGCGGCCGCGCCGTCCGAGATCGAGCTGGCGTTGGCGGCGGTGATGGTGCCGTCCTTGGCGAAAGCCGGCTTCAGGGTCGGGATCTTGGCCGGATCCGCCTTCAGCGGCTGCTCGTCCTGGCTGACGGTCTCGGTCCCCTTGCGGGTGGTCACCTCGACCGCAACGATCTCGGCGGCGAAGGCGCCGCTTTCGGTAGCGCCACGGGCGCGGGCGAGACTCTCGATGGCGTAGGCGTCCTGGGCCTCGCGGGTGAACTGGTACTGGCGCGCCGTGTCCTCGGCGAAGGCGCCCATCAGCTTGCCCGGCGTGTAGGCGTCCTCCAGCCCGTCCAGATACATGCTGTCGCTGATCACGTCGTGGCCGATGCGGGCCCCGCCCCGGTGCTTGGCCATCAGGTAGGGCGCGCCGGTCATCGACTCCATGCCGCCGGCGACGATCACCTCGACCGTCCCGGCCGCGAGGGCGTCGTGGGCCATGGCGGCGGCCTGCAGCCCCGAGCCGCACATCTTGTTGACGGTGGTGGCCTCGACGTGGAGCCCCAGACCGGCGCCGACCGCGGCCTGGCGCGCCGGGGCCTGACCCAGCCCCGCCGGCAGGACGCAGCCCATCAGGATCTGCTCGATCCGTGCCGGATCGACCCCGGCCCGTTCAACCGCCGCCTTGACCGCCGTCGCGCCCAGCGCCGTGGCCTTGACCCCGGACAGGCTGCCCTGGAAGCCGCCCATGGGCGTGCGGGCGAAGGAACAGATGACGACGGGGTCGGACATGGCGGGAGTCTCCTCTTTGTCCGGCGATTAAGGGAGGGGGCGGCTCCAAGGCAAGCGTAGCGCCGTCGCGTCGGGCGTCTCTCCGGGTTCGGATTGGCAACCCACTTGCCAAATCGCTGACGCAGGGTCACTTTTCAGGAATGGGCCGCACCGCAGACTATTCGCGTCAATCCTGCTCCATCGCCGCCACGCTTGAGGTGATCGGCGACCCGTGGACGCTGCTCGTCATCCGCGACGCCTTCAACGGCCTGACCCGGTTTGAGCAGTGGCAGGAGCATCTGGGCGTCGCCCGCAATGTGCTCGCCGCCCGGCTGAAGAGCCTCGTGCAGCACGGGGTCCTGGAGCCGCGTCTCTATTCCGAGCGCCCGCCGCGCAACGAATATGTGCTGACGGCCAAGGGCAAGGATCTCTACGGCGTGCTGGTCACCCTGCACGGCTGGGGCGCGAAACACGTCTATGGCGACGCCGACAGCGGCATCGACCTGGTGCACAAGACCTGCGGCCACACGCTGGAGCCGCGCATCGCCTGCGCCGCCTGCGGGGAGATCGTCAAGCCGCGCGACCTCGCCCTGACCCGCGCTGAGAACCGCCCGACGGTCGGCGACGTCTTGCCCCGGGAAGAGGCGGCCTGACGGCCGCCTCTTTCGGACCGCTCACTTGCGGACGTAGGTGTTCAGGAACTCGAGATAGGCCTCCTGGGCCGTGATGCGGTTGGCGCGGCGCAGGAACCCGTGGCCCTCGTCCGGAAACAGGACGTACTCGACCGGCACATTGCTGGCGCGAACCGCGGCGACCAGCTCGTCGGACTCCACCTGCAGCACGCGCGGGTCGTTGGCGCCCTGGACCACCAGCATCGGCCGCCGGATGTTCGCGGCATGGAACAGCGGCGAGATCCGGCGATGGCGCTCGGCGTCGGTCGCCGGGTCGCCCATCTCGTCATAGAGCGCCGCGCGCTGGGCTCCCCACCACGGCGGGATCGACTGCAGGGTGCGGACCCAGTTGGTGACGCCGAAGATGTTGACCCCGGCTTCAAAGGCCTCGGGGTGGAAGGCGAGGGCCGCCGCCGTGATGTAGCCGCCGTAGGAGCCGCCCATGACGGCCACCTGGTCGTCAGCGACCCAGTCCTGGGCCCGCAGCCAGTCGCCGCCGGCCACGATGTCGCGCAGGTCCTCCTCGCCATGGCGGCGGTCGTCCATGTGGAAGAAGGTCTTGCCGTAGCCGCTTGAGCCCCGGTTGTTGGCGCCCAGCACGGCGTAGCCGTGGTTCACCAGATGCTGGATCATGGCCGAGTAGCCCCGCCGGGTCTGTCCGCCCGGGCCGCCGTGTACCAGCACGATGGCCGGAACCGGATTGTCGGCCGACGCTCCCTTCGGCCTGTACAGGACTGACGGGATCTCCAGCCCGTCGAACGAGCGGTAGCGGACGATGGTCGCCTCGACGAGGTCGGCCTCATTGATCGCGGGGTTGAGCGCGGTGGTCAGCCGCCGCGTCTCGCCGGTCGAGAGATCGGCGACGAAGATGTCGGAGGGCGAGGTGTCCGAGGCGACCGTAAAGGCCATTCTCGACTCGTCCGGACTGAACCGGATGGCGCCGATGTCGCCGTCCGGGAGCCCGCGCAGCGCCACGGGAGTCCCGGTCTGCAGGTCGAGCAGGGTCAGCTCGGTCGAGGCGTCGGCGTTGATCGTCGAGACCTGGTAGCGTCCCGTGGGGGAGAAGGTCACGGTCGACACGTCCCAGTCCGCGGCCAGCCAGGGCGATCGCGCTCCCGTCGCGAGGTCGTACCGCCAGGCCTGGTTGAACTCGCCATGCTCGTTGGTGGCGTAGATCAGACCGGAGCCGTCCGGGGTGAAGGCGTAGACGCCATGGGCCACGTCCCCTTCATGCGGGGTGATGAGCTGCGGCTGGCCGTCGCCCCGCATATCGACGAGGTAGAGGTCCGAGTTGGCGCTGGTCAGGGGCTTTTCGAGCGCGATCCAGCGACCGTCCGGCGATACGGCGGAAATGAACATGCCCGGGTTTTCGAACACCCGCGTCATCGCATAGGTCGCGGGGTCCACGGCGTAGAGGTCGAACACGGCGGGGTCGCGGGCGTTGGACGTGATCCAGAACGCGGAGCGGTCCTGCGCCCAGCCGACGAGGTCCGCCTTGACGTTGTCGCCGGGTGTCAGGTCTCGCACGGTCCCGTCGAGTTCCCGGACATAGACGTGGGTGAGCTCACTGCCCCCGCCGCCGCTGTCAGCGGTCAACAGGACCCGGGCGTCCGTGGGAAAGTAGCTTTCGGCGAAGGTGGCGACTGTGCCGGAGCTGGTCAGCGGAACCGGTGCGCTACCGTCGATCGCCAGGGCGTAGGCGTTGAAGACGCCCGTGACGTCGGAGGAAATCAGCACAGATCGCCCGTCCGGCGACCAGGCGAGGCCGGCCGCGCTGGCCATGCCATAGCTGGTTGTCTCGAAGAACTGGGCGGCCGAGTACGCCGGGCGGGCTTGCGCTGCAGACGGGGTCCCGGCGAGAGCCGGCGTGACAGTCGGTGGCGCTGCAGCGGCAAGGGCCAGAGCGGAAACGAAGCCGGCGGTCAGCTTGTACATGTGGAGTCCCTCAGGGTGCGATGCCGTTGACCGGTAGAGGCGGCAGGGGAACATGCAGGATGCAGTCTGTCCCGAAAAAACGTCGGCGCTCAGGCGGCCGGGCCGCCGCGCACCGCGATCAGGGGGATGACGATCTCCTCCTCGTCGTCGAGGTGGCGGTCCAGGAGCGGGGCGGCGGCCTCCAGAACATCAGCGAGGCGCAGCAGGGCGTCCCGGGCGGCCGGGGCGCGGGCCTGCGCCGCCTGATGGAACGCCAGCCCGGCGGCGTGCAGCTGCTCCAGCCGCGCGTGGACGACGTCGTGGTCCTGATCGAGCAGGGCGAGGTCGGCCTCGATCCCGGGGGCGAGGGCGCGAAACTGCGGGAAGTAGTGGCCGCTCTCGATCCGGTGGTGGTGATCGAGGTGCTGCAGGAAGCCGCCCAGCAGGCCGATCAGACGCGGGTGCACGGCCAGCGGATCAGCGCCGGCGGCGCGGCCGGCCTCGCCGAGGCGGCGCATCTCGGCCTGCTGCGTCCGGAAGCCGTCGTGCATCTGCAGCCAGAACTGCGCGGTCGGGTGCAGGTCGGGCCGGGTCCAGCTCTCGCGCGGCCATTGCGCCAGCCACGGCCTCAGGGCGTCGGGCAGGCCCTGACGGGTTTCGAGCGACAGGTCGGACGGCGGCGACATGGGCCGCACTTAGGCCCGGCCGCTCCCGGGCGCCAGAGGCCGGGCCTGCCGGTCAGGCAGCGGCGCGATGCGGCGGCGCCGCGCCCCGATGACCGAGATTGAAGTGGTCGATGCTGCGCTCCAGCGTCTTGGCCTCAGTGGCCAGCTGGCGGCTGGCGGCCGTGGCCTGCTCGGTCATGGCCGCGTTCTGCTGGGTGATCTCGTCGATCTGGGCGATGGCCGAGCGCACCTCGCCCAGCCGGTCGGCCTGGCTGCGCGCCGCCGAGGCGATGCCGCCGGCCAGCTCGTCGACCTTGGCCACGCTCTCGCCGATGCGGGTCAGGGCCTCGCCGGTGCGGGCCACCAGATCGACCCCGCGCGACACCTCGCCGGACGACCGCTGGATCAGGGACCGGATCTCCCCCGCTGCCTCTGCCGAGCGCTGGGCGAGGGCCCGCACTTCCGAGGCGACCACGGCGAAGCCGCGACCGGAGTCGCCCGCCCGGGCCGCCTCGACGCCGGCGTTGAGCGCCAGCAGGTTGGTCTGGAAGGCGATCTCGTCGATCAGGGCGACGAACTTGCCGACTTCTTCCGAGGAGTCGCGGATGGCGCCCATCGCCTCGGTGGCCTCGGCCACGACGCTGATGCCGCTGTCGACCTCGCGGCGGGCGGCGATGGCGGCGTCGGCGCTCTCGCGGGCCGCGTCGGCGGTCGCCTCGACCGACTGGGCGATCTGCTGGGTGTTGGTCGAGGTGGTCTCGACCGTGGCCGCCTGGCGCTCGGTGCGGGAGGCGAGGTCATCAGAGGCGATGGCCAGTTCGTTCGAGCCGCTGGTCACCGCCGCGGCGCTGGCAGTGACATTGGCGAAGGCGCTGCGCAGGGCGGCGACCGCGGCGTTGAAGTCGTCCTTCAGGCCCTGGTGTTCCGGAGAGACGTCCGTGGTGATCTCGAACGAGAGGTCTCCGTCGGCCACCTTGCGGAGGGCCTCGGTGAGGACGTCCACGACCTGCCGCTGGTGCTTCTCGGCCTCCAGCCGCGCCGCCTCGGACCGGTCCCGCGCCTCCTGCAGAGCCTCAAGATAGGTCGAGATCGCCAGCTCCATGTCGAGCAGCACCCGGCGGCCGATTTCCGAGGCCGCCTCCGCGGTTCTCTGGTCGTGCGTCCGGTCGAAAGCCTTGCGGGGGCGCAGGCAAACCGAACTTATCATGTGGCCGAGGATCTCGGCATAGCCGCCGATGTACCAGCGGGGCTCCAGACCGATGCGGGCGTGCACCTGGCCGATCACCTTGACCGACGCCGCATAGTCCGCGTCGGCGCGACCCTGCAGGATCGCGTCCCAGTGGCGCGTCTGGGCGTTGCGCGCAGCGTCGATGTGCGCCTCGTCCCGGAAGAAGCGCCGGGTCTCGGGCTGGCGGCGGACCTTGTCGTAGAACTTGACGAGCGCTTCCGGCACGGCCGTGCGCATCAGGCTCTCAAGCCCGGCATAGCCGGCCGAGCGCTGCTCAAGCCCCATGAAGCTCACGCGGACGTCGATTTCAGTGTCGGACACGGCGGAATCTCCACAATCCTTGTGTGGTAAACACTCTGCCCGGAGCTGTTACTGAAACCTGAAGCCGACGCTACGGAAAGCCCCGTAAACGGGTCAAATCGCCACAGGTCGTGTCGCGGCGATGAACCCCCCGCCGAGCACCCGGTCCGGGTCCGCGGGATCGTACAGGACACAGGCCTGGCCCGGGGCCACCCCTTCCTCGCCGGCGGCGAAGACCACCGACGGCCCGTCGTCGGTGAGCGCCAGCCGGGCGGGGGAGGGTTGTCGGGTCGAGCGCACGCGCGCCAGGACCGGCTGACCGTCCGCCGCAGCCGCCGCCAGGTCGGGCGCATCGCCGAGCCAGTTGACCTCCTCCAGCGTCAGCGAGGCGGTCAGCAGCGCCTCGCGTGGCCCGACGATGACGCGCCGGGCCTCGGGTTCCAGCCGGATGACGAACAGGGGCTCGCCCAGCGCCACGTTGAGGCCGCGCCGCTGGCCGATGGTGAAGTCCGTGATCCCGCCATGCGTCCCGAGCACGCGCCCGTCGAGGTGCACGATCTCGCCCGGCTCTCGGCCCTGCGGCCGCAGCCGGTCGATCAGGGTGCGGTAGTCGCCGTTCGGCACGAAGCAGATGTCCTGGCTGTCCGGCTTGGCCGCCAGCTTCAGGCCCAGCTGCGCCGCGACGCCGCGCACCTGGGGCTTTTCCAGATCCGCCAGCGGGAAGCGAAGATAGTCGAGCTGCGCCGCCGTGGTGGCGAACAGGAAGTAGGACTGGTCGCGGGCCGGATCGATGGCGCGGCGCAGCTGCGGCCGGCCGTCTGGCCCGACCGCGCGACGGACGTAGTGACCGGTGGCCATGGCCTCGGCGCCGAGGTCGCGCGCCACGTCCAGCAGATCGCGGAACTTCACCGTCTGATTGCAACGGATGCAGGGGACCGGCGTCTGGCCCTTCAGGTAGCTGTCGGCGAACTGGTCGATGACCGCGTCGCGGAACCGGCTTTCGTAGTCGAGCACATAGTGCGGGATGCCGATGGCGTCGGCCGCCAGCCGGGCGTCGTGGATGTCCTGACCGGCGCAGCAGGCGCCCTTCTTCTTCAGCGCCGCGCCGTGGTCGTAGAGCTGCAGGGTGACGCCCACCACCTCATAGCCGGCGCGGGCGAGCAGGGCGGCCACCACGGTGGAGTCCACCCCGCCGGACATGGCCGCCACCACCCGGGCCCCGGCCGGCAGGCCCACCGCCGCACGCGCAGCCTCGACCGCCCCGTCGAGATCCGCGGGGGCGATGGTGGGGATCGGGCATGTGGGCTCGACGAGCGACATGGCCGCCATTTAGTCGCGAACCGCGGCGATTTCGAGGGGCCGCCGGCTCAGCCGTAGTTGAAGCTGATGGAGATGCGCTCGGACCTGGCGGCGTTGGCCGGCACCTCGTGGCGCAGCCAGCTCTCCCACATCAGCACCGTGCCCGGCTGCGGGGCCAGATAGACGAACGGCTGCTCGGCGGTCGGGGCGTCGGGCCGCACCGTCGGGCGAGCCATCATCATCGCCAGCCGTGGATCCTCCAGCTTGAGCGCCGAAGCCCCCGGCGGGGTCTCCACATAGACAGTGCCCGAAAGGATGGCGTGGGGGTGGATGTGCCCGGTGTGGCCGCCGCCGGGCTTCAGAAGGTTGACCCAGAGATTGTCGAGCCGCGGCTTGCGCGCAAGGTCGAAGTTGAGCGCCCTGGCATAGGCCGCCGCGTGCCGGTCCAGCCGCCGTTTCAGCTCGGCGAACTCCGGAAACCGCCGGGGCAGGTCGGTCAGCGAACCGTAGGAGGTGTAGCCGCGATAGGCGTGCGCCCGGCACCAGGCCCGGCCGGCGCCGTCCTCCTCGGCCAGCAGGCGGCAGACATCGGCGAGGGCGCCGTTCAGGTCCTCGAAATCGGGCTCGGCGGCCAGCGAGGCCTCATAGACCTGGGTGACGAATAGGGGGCGCAGGGTCATGGCCCCGCCTTAGTCGAACAGCAGGGCGAGGGCGAGACAGCCGGCCACGGCGCCGGTCAGCTGCAGCCGCAGGGCGCCATACCAGTCGGGGCTTCGGCCCTGGCGGACGGTAAGCAGGTCGTAGGCCAGCAGCCCCAGGAAGGCGACGAGGCACAGCAGCAGGCCCGTGGCGCGCGGCTGCAGCAGCGCCGCCCAGGCGACCAGCGCCGGGATCACCGAGGCCGCCAGCCTCTTGCCATCGACCGGCGTCTCCCGGATCGCCAGGCCCCACTGCGCCCCGCCCATGAAGGACAGGATGGCGGCGGCATAGGCCAGCAGGATCGGCTCGGGGCGCAGGCCGGGCAGCCGCAGCTCCAGCGCCGTGGCGAAGGCGAACGCGGCGAAGGGCATGACGCCGGCCCAGCCCAGAAGCAGGGCAGGGCGGGGAACGGCGGCGGCGGGATCGGTCATGGCGTTTGCCCTCGGCTGAGGAAGCCTGTATAGGCGCGCCCTCGCGTTCCGGGCCACCCGTCCGGAGCGTGCAAATCCGTGGGAGGCCGCCATGCCGCACCACGGCTCACCGGCCCGGGCGTCTGTCCGGGTCCAACATGGAGAGAGCAATGGCCAAGAAGATTCTCGGCTACATCAAGCTGCAGGTGCCCGCGGGCTCCGCGACGCCCTCGCCGCCGATCGGCCCTGCCCTGGGTCAGCGCGGCGTCAACATCATGGCGTTCTGCAAGGAGTTCAACGCCCGCACCGAGAAGGAAGCCAAGGGGACTCCCCTGCCGACCGTGATCACGGTCTACCAGGACAAGAGCTTCACCTTCGTCACCAAGACCCCGCCCGCGACCTTCTACCTGAAGCAGGCGGCCGGCATTAAGTCGGGCGCCAAGGCGACCGGCCGCGAGTTCGCCGGCAAGATCACCCGCGCCCAGCTGCGCGAGATCGCCGAGAAGAAGATGAAGGACCTCAACGCGAACGATCTCGACGCCGCGTCGAAGATCATCGAGGGCTCGGCCCGCGCGATGGGCCTGCAAGTGGTGGAGGGCTAAGCACATGGCCAAGCAACCCAAGCGCATCCAGGCCTGGACCGGCGACCGCGACGCCCTGCTGCCGTTCGGCGACGCCATCAAGCTGGTCAAGGAAAACGCCAGGGCCAAGTTCGACGAGTCGATCGAGATCGCCGTCAACCTGGGCGTCGACCCGCGTCACGCCGACCAGCAGGTTCGCGGCGTGGTCAACCTACCGTCGGGCACCGGCCGCGACGTCCGCGTCGCCGTCTTCGCCAAGGACGCCAAGGCTGACGAAGCCCGCGCCGCCGGTGCGGAACATGTCGGGGCCGAGGATCTGTTCGAGAAGATCAACGGCGGCTTCATGGACTTCGACCGCGTCATCGCCACCCCGGACATGATGGGTCTGGTCGGTCGTCTCGGTAAGGTGCTCGGCCCGCGTGGCCTGATGCCGAACCCGAAGGTCGGCACCGTCACCCCGAACGTCGGCC